>JACZRV010000015.1 GCA_022574555.1 SAR324 cluster bacterium | reverse complement strand
GAAAACCTGTGGGGATTCCAAAGTGGCAGCGTCAATTTGTCCGCCGGAGGCAATAAATCACGGGGCTGCTAATTGTAGTCGAACACGTCGGGCCGATCGTCGGGAAAAAACCCGTCCCGATTGGGCATGCGCACCCGGGGCAGGGATTGGGCGTTCATCTCCTGGTCCGCGGCGATGATCCCCGCCTTGGCCAGGATGAAGGCCACCACTGAATAAATTTCCTCCGGTTGCAGCGAGCCGGGCTTGTCGAAGGGCATGGCCCGGTTGATGTAATCGTAAAGGGTGGTGGCCAAGGGCCAATAGCTTTCCACGGTTTTTACCGGGTTCGCGCCGGTCAAAGTTCCCCGGCCACCCACCAGGGGCTCGCCGCCGGTCTGCTTGACGCCCTCCAGGTCGGCCCCGTGACACACCTGGCATCGCATACGGTAGATCGCGTCGCCCTGGGTGGCGGTGCCGGCGCCCTGTGGCAGCCCGTTGCCCTTTGCATCGATATCGATGTTCCATGCGGCGATATCGGCCGGGCCGGCGGTGTGCCCAATACCGTAGGGCCCTCCATATCCCCCTTCGCCGGCCACCATTCTTTCGTCACCCGCGGCGTGGGCGGCGGCAGCCATGAGCCATATCGCGCACAAGGCCACCGCTCCGATATTGAGCCTAAGCTGCGACATTTTCCACCCTCCCATCAGTGCGCACCCGCCAGCTTTGGATGCCGTTGAAATGATAGAGTGACCCGAAGCGTCCATGGGCTCCCCGAGCCGCGATCAGGGCTTGGCGGGTAGGCTGGGTGTATCCCGTCTCGTCGGTGCACCGGCTCTGCAGGATCGCCTCGGAGCCGTCCCAGCGCCAAGGATAGCGGAATCGGGTGTGGGCGAGGGGCAGCACTGGCTGATCGAGCTGGGCCAAGTGCCACGTCATTCCGCCGTTGGTGGAGACTTCGACCCGCCGCACGGTGCCTTTTCCACTCCATGCCAGGCCCGTCAGCTCGTAGAATCCGCGCCCCGGTAGTTCCATTTCCCCCGAGGGGAAGGTGATGACTGATTTCGCTTCCATGACGAAGCTGAACTGGCGAGCGTGGCCATCGGCGAGCAGGTCGGTGTACTTGGATGTTTCCTCCCGTGTCATGAAGGGCGCGTCGCCGATTTTCAGCCGGCGCAACCATTTGATCTGGCAGTTGCCTTCCCAGCCTGGGATGACAAGCCGCAGGGGATATCCCTGCTCGGGCCGCAACGCTTCGCCGTTTTGTCCGTAAGCAACGATAATATCGTCCCAGGCCTTCCACAGCGGGATGCTGCGGGTCATGCCGGCGGCGTCCCGGCCCTCGGCAAGTATCCACTTGGCTCCGGGCTTTACGCCCACTTGGCCCAAGAGGGTGGAAAGGGGCACCCCGGCCCACTCGCTGGTACTCGTGAGGCCATGGGTGGTCTGAACGGTCTTGAACAGAGGCCCCTTCCATTCGCTGAAGCTGTTGCCCGAGCATTCGATGAACAGGATGCGCGCTATGCCGGGCAATCGTTTCAACTCCTCCACGGTAAACTTCATCGGCCGATCCACCATCCCGTGGATCAACAACTCGTGGGAAGCAGGATCGATGTTGGGGATACCCGCGTGATGACGCTCGAAGTGCAGGCCGGAGGGCATGATGATCCCCCGGGATTCGGCGAGGGGCGAAAGACTGAACGAGGCGAACGGGTTCGGCGTGGGGAAGGGATAACGCGCCACCGTCTCGAATTGGGAACGAGAGCCGTAACCGCCGTCCAGGCCGATGGCGCGCCCTTGTTCCTTCATGGGGTCATCCTGCACCGGGTAGCCTGCGGCCCGTAACGATTTGGGCGCCAGCATCGCACCCGCGGCCGCAGCCCCCGCCCATAGGGCACCCCCTTTCAACAGGGTGCGCCGGCCCACCGGGGGGCCTGCGGACAGCATACGCGATTCAACATCGGCAATCGCCCGGATCAGGGAATCCATGCGACGCGGCTTATTTCCAGCGTCTGCCTCACTGTTTTCGTGCATTCTCTGTTCCTCCGCTGAAATCGGATTGAATAGCCTATACCCGAAAGCGACCACTCCCTCGTCTTGTGATGGCTCACTTGACGACCGCCCGCACCTCGGCTGTTGTCATGCGCGCTCCCCCTTACCGCAACGCCAGCCGTGTTGTATCGCCGCGGTGCGCGCCCGGCAGCTCCAATGGGGTCAACCCCGGCGCCACCCCACCGAATTCGGCCATGACGTGGTACTGGGGCCGGGAGACGGTCTTCAGGTCCACGAATAGGTTGCTGGCTTGAAACGGGTGGCGGTGCATATCCACGACAGGGTCTGTGGGCTCGCCCCTCTTCTCCGGCACATAGGGAACCATGCGCTACGCCGCTTCCTTCACCGTCTGGTGTATCGAGAGAGTTAGCGAGACCCTGATCAATTTCGACGCCGTTGCCGAGATTGGCGAAATCCCATGCGGTTCGGCGGAGGGTTTCACAGGGCCGAGGCCAGGAAATCGTCATATCGATTGGCTGTAAAACCAGTAATGATTCGCCGTCCGCGCGCATTACGCCGACGATGGTTCCGCAATTACGTGGCCGGGAATTCTTCGGGTTGGAACGCGCAATGGTCCCTGCGTGATGTTGACGGGGCACCAATGGGGCGGGTCGGCGGCTAGCGCAACAGATCTTCCCACACTGCCGTTTTATCCGCGTACTCTTGGTTAGTCTCGTTTTGGCGCAATTCGGCGCGATACATGCGCTCCATCTCGCCGGAACGGCTCAGCCTATCAATTCGCCGCCATTCCTCCACCGCATCGCCCGTGTCGCCGACCGCGCTACGCTTCCGCAATTCTTCCCGATGTCGGCGTTCTAATTCGCCTGAAGCGATGCGTAATTGGATTTCGCGCAATTTAATCTCGGAATCGGCATAGGCCTGCAACACGCTCAGATTCCGCAGGTCCGCTTGATTTCTACGATCCCGCTCATTCTCGGCAAGGCGCTTATCCACATCGCGCCACTCCCTTTCAGCCATTGCCCATCGGTGTTGCCAATGCTGGGCTTCCCGTCGTGCTTCCTCCGCCGACAGGGATCTGAGGCGCAATTCCAACAAAGCGCGTTCTTCCAGGAACGGTTCTGCCGGCGGGTAGGGCGGAAAGTCGTCGAGTGAATGCCGAGCGCAGGCGGTCAAAAGTAATGGCGCGACAACCATCGCCCAGAGCACCAGGTTGAGCGGCCGCATATAATCAGGTCGAATTACCATGCCGATAACTTCCCAGACGTTATACTTGTGCGGCAATATATTATCGCGATTATTATTCCATTATAATCTGATAGATACCACCAAAAGTCAATATATACCATCGCCTTTTCCATCGGCACGGTGGTCACCATCCACAAACGGATTCCAGTAAATCTCGCCGCGGCCACCCGTGATGGCAATCGGCCACTCCAGGGAGCGCCGTTAATTTCGAGAGTGACCGCACCAATTACTTCCAGATCAATATGCCCCTCACGATCGAAGGCAAAACGGATTCATCACTTCCAAAGATGTTGGGATATCCCAGGGTTGCAACATACCCGCGGAGATGATTTCCAGATACCACAACAGAAGATCATCGATCTTCTGCTGAGACGGTTGTTGGTCGAAAAATACCACAAGTGGTTGGCCCCCCGAAAAGGCCGAGAGCGTTCCTTTGTGTCGAATGCAACCGACGCCACGAATAGACTTCAATTCCTCCGTCCGGAAGATGTATTCCCAGCCAGGAAACGTTATAGTGCCGGATACATTTTGGGCCGGTCGCGACGCCGCACCGGCACCGAGGCCTTGCGTCCGTAGCTCAGCCGGATAGAGCAATGGATTTCTAATCCATCGGTCGGGAGTTCGAATCTCCCCGGACGTACTATCATATCAAATATTTATGGAATTTTTCTGGTGTAATTTTTGGCGCTAACAAGTGCAAACAGGCCGTTTTCATGCCTGAATCGCCGACGTAATGTAAACATTTCGAAGGGTGCTGGAAGCGCGATCGTAGGGCGGCGAATCGGCCGTCAGAATGGCGGGCCGGGGCACGGATGGGCCGGTTTTGGGGTGGGCCTGCGCAAGAGAAGGCGTGGCGACGATCGATACGGCCGGACGAGTGACCGGCCTCTCTGAGGGAATCACCGTGATCTTCGCCCCGCTGGCCGCAACCGGTGGCGTCTCGATTGGATCCGAAGTCCTCAACACGGCCGTGCCTGCACCGCGCAGGTGAAATTGCGGTCGTACTCTATCGCGGGAGGTGCTGGCGGCTCCCTCAGGGAAATGTAGGATAAGAAAATGCTATCGATCGCGTAGGATGGGGTGTTAAGAAATTGAATCGCTTGGAAATAAGTCGAATGGAGCCGTAGATGAAATCTTCAGAGGAAATTACCGCGTATTGGAAGCAAGAGTATGAAAAGCGCTCCAAAGAATTGCCCATGCCTGCGAGTCCAATGCACGAGCTGCGACAAATGCCACGATTGGATATCCCGGCTGAAAAAGAGGTCATCATTCATTTTGATTCCCATGTATGCCCAGTCTTGAATGTCTCCATCGGAGGCATTGCCTTTATGACGACCGAACCCTTGCAGAATCACAAGCACGTCGAACTCGTCATCGGATTTACGCTTTACTCCAAACTCGAAATTTTGGATTCCACCCTGATTGAAAGCGACACGTCCCACAATGTATACAAAATCCGCGCTAAGTTTATGGAAGGGGTCAATGGATATATGATATTTGTACTACTTTGGGACATGGCGCATGATATTTTGAATCTGGATCTCGTTGAGGAAATGGTTAGCTCGGGAGCAACGGATGATCAAATTATATATGCTACCGGCGTTGACGATACGGAATACCTCTACCAAAAATCAAATGATGCGGGCTTGCAGGCGGCGATAAAGCGAGGAAAGGAAAGACAAAAACTTGCCGATTAAAAATTGCCCCGATTGCCCCTGGCCAAGAAATCGTTGCCACGATGAAAGACGGAGCGGCTTTCGCTGAATTTCCAGCGTTGGCGAAAGTGCACTATCTAGCGAAGAGGAATTTATTCCATGATGCGCGTCGTCATTCTTGATGCTCGCTGAATTCATCTCGAACTTTATGGGCACGAAATATTCAAAATAGTGGCGAGAGGGTTTCTGACCAGGAAATTGCGTAGAACAAGACCGGGTTCTCCGACTCGATTGACTCCTCCGGTTCGGACTAGTAGATTTCGGTTTCTACAGCCTTTCGAAATTTGCGTTGCACCAAGAGCCGATGGAGACCACGATGACTGCAACTGCCGCAGCAAAGCTCGCACCGTTGAGCCGAAATACCAAGTATACCGAACGGGCTCGCTACTTCGATTCCAGCAACGCATTTGCGATCAAGTATCCGGCGGTCCCCCGCCAGATTTTCCTGGGAGAACGCGATCATGCTTTCGCCCCCGATACCGCAACGGGGCTGATTGACCTGGACCTTAGCGCAGTTCTGGAATTGGAGTATCCCGCCACCACCCCGCTGATCCTGGCTCGGTATGCTCGCATTCGGGCTGGTGAATCGCTGTCCACGGCGTTTTGCTCGAGCGGAGAGATCTACTACGTCATCCAAGGTCACGGCCGCACAGTTGGCCCGGACGACCGGATCGATTGGAATGAGGGGGACTCGATCTTCCTCCCAGGCGGGCAGACGTGGACTCATGCCGCCGAAGCGGATTCGGTGCTCTGGATCGTGACGAATGAGCCGCAAATGGCATTTCTGGGTCTCGAGTCTCCTCCTCCGGGACGCCGTGCGGGCGAGCCGGTGCAATTTCTCGCGGAGCAGATCGATGCACAACTCGAAATCTTACACAGGAATCCAGGAGCGGAGGACACGCCCGGCTACGCAGTGGTGTTTTCAAGCGAATCCATGGAGGCCAAGAAAAATATCCATAACACGCTGACGTTGGCCATGAATTCCCTCCCAGCGGGCCAAGTCCAACGCCCGCACCACCATAACTCGGTCGCGGTCACGCTCTGTGTAGCGAGTGAGGGCGGCTACTCAATCGTCGCGGGAGAGCGGATCGATTGGTCTCCGCACGCTGTGTTCGTCACCCCGCCGGGTGAAGTGCACTCCCATCACAACGAAGGCCCGGTGCTGGCCAAGTATCTGATTGTCCAGGATGGTGGCATACACTATCACTGCCGAACAATGGGATTCACATTCGACACATGATTTTGCCCTGACGCGTGTGGCTGATCGCCCCGCTCGCGATTGTGATGTCGAATTTGACACAAATTCGGCGTGCTCGTGTGCATAGAACTAACCCTCCAGAGTGGAAGGCGCTGCGGGGGTGGGTGAGCCGTTCCGGAGGGAGAATTAATTGGAGCAGCAGGATACCGTGTCGCCAGGTGGAACCTCATGGATCCGGTGGCGCAGGCAGGCGGAAGCGCTTGGGGGAAATTTCCCAATCATGCCGGGAGTTAATGGCATCGAAAATCGGCACCGGGCTCTTCGCTGGGCTAATTGTTGTGGCCTCGATGGGCGCCGGTACTTGCGCGCCGACACTTACGCCGGGGGGTAAGCGCGTTCAGCCGGTCTCCAAGGAATTTGTGTTGGGTTGCCGGCACCTCGGGGTGGTGGTGGGGATATCTCCCAAGCGCCCCCTAAGAAAGCGCCCGGGTTGGTCAAATTCCATCAATGCCGCCCGCAATAAGGTGGACGCGCTGGGGGGCGACGCGATGATCATCATCGTTCGTGATCGGTTTGTGGAGCAAGGCCGGGGGTTTGTCTACACCACTCAAGCGGTGGCTCTCCAGTGCGGCCTGGAGGAATAATGCGGGCCCGATAGGCTGTTCGGTCATAAGATGTGTATGGCGCGTGGGGCTGGCCCTGGCGGTTATGCCGGCCCGGTCCCACCTCAAGGAAAAATGACCGGTCGTATCCGCTCCCGCGTCAGGGCCTGCAGCCCGCCTGCAAAACGGGCTGAGCCGGCAGGCAATTGGATATTTCCTACAAGGTCTCTTCACCCAGAAAAATCCTAAACGTCAAGATTTAGGAGATCATGATTTGGCCAACGATAAGAAATGGAAATTGCTCTTCTCATATTGAACTCCACGCCCGAAAAAATTTACGGATCGCCCGCAATCGACTTAAATACCGAGAGAAACCAATCAGTGCGGGGGGAAGTATCGGCATCGGCAAAATTTTTCATGACGCTTGACCGGCCGTCGCGATAGGGTAGGAGGACGGAAAGGGGTAGTGTTCCCCAGGGCCGATAATTTCGGCGAAATCCGCTAATTTTCAGCACTCAACCGATCATCCCCGTTATCATGCCCCGGCGTACCGATATATCGTCAATCCTGATCATAGGCTCCGGACCCATTGTCATCGGCCAGGCCTGCGAGTTCGACTACAGTGGCACCCAAGCCTGCCGGGCATTGAAGGAGGAGGGCTTTCGGGTGGTGCTGGTGAACAGCAACCCCGCCACGATCATGACCGACCCGGACCTGGTCGATGCGACCTACATCGAACCCCTCACCGTGGAGGCGCTTGAGGCCATAATCGCCCAGGAGGAGCCGGACGCGCTCCTGCCCACCATGGGCGGCCAAACAGCACTCAACCTGGCGATGGCCCTGGCTGACAACGGCACCCTGGAGCGCCATGGTGTGGAGCTGATCGGCGCCAACGTGGAAGCGATCCGCAAGGCGGAGGATCGTGAAGAGTTCCGCGCGGCGATGGAACGAATAGGCATCCGCGTGCCCAGATCCGGGATCGCCCGCTCGGTGGACGAAGCAAAGAGCCTGGTGCCGGTCTTGGGGCTGCCTCTCATCGTACGGCCTTCCTTCACCCTGGGCGGCACCGGTGGCGGCGTGGCGGAGAGCGAAGCCGAACTGGATCTAGTCGTGCGTCAGGCATTGATATCCTCGCCGACGCGACAAGTGCTTATCGAGGAATCGGTGCTGGGTTGGAAAGAATTCGAGCTAGAGGTGATGCGTGACACGAAGGACAACGTGGTCATCATCTGCAGCATCGAGAACCTGGATCCCATGGGCGTACACACGGGGGACAGCATCACGGTCGCCCCCGCACAGACGCTGACCGACCGGGAGTACCAGCACCTGCGCGACCTTTCCATACGGGTGATCCGCGAAATCGGTGTGGATACCGGCGGTTCCAACATCCAGTTTGCAATCAATCCCGACGACGGCGAGGTTGTAATCATCGAGATGAATCCTCGTGTGTCCCGCTCGTCGGCACTGGCTTCCAAAGCGACAGGGTTCCCCATCGCCAAAATCGCGGCAAAGCTGGCCGTGGGCTACACTCTGGACGAGCTGCCTAACGACATTACCCGCAAAACACCAGCCTCCTTCGAGCCGTCCATAGATTACGTGGTGACCAAGATTCCGCGCTTCAATTTCGAAAAGTTCCCCATGAGCGAGCACCGGCTCACGACACAAATGAAGTCGGTGGGCGAAGTGATGGCCATCGGCCGGGTTTTCCGGGAGTCTTTTCAGAAAGCCCTGCGCTCCCTGGAGAATGGGATCGCGGGATTGGACGAGATAGACATCGATGATGCCGACAACGATCAAGACCATTCGGTTCTGGCGCGCGAGCTGGCACGACCCGGCGGCGAGCGGGTGCGCTATCTGGCCCAAGCCATGCGAATGGGTTGGGGTCTGGAGCGATTGCACGAACTGACCCGTATCGACCCCTGGTTTCTGGTTCAAATTCAATCGCTGGTGGAAGAGGAAAAGCGTATCCGTCAATGGCGGGGAACGCCTGGAAGGGACGCGGATCTGCGCCATTGGAAGGCCCTGGGATTTTCCGATCGTCGCCTCGCCGTGCTCACAGGCCGCTCCGAACGCGAGATCGCAGAGCAACGGCGAGCCGCGGGTATCCGCCCGGTATTCAAGAAGGTAGACACCTGCGCTGCTGAATTCGAGGCTGCCACCCCCTATTTTTATTCCACATACGAGCAGACCAACGAGTCGGAGCCTTCCGGGCGGCGGAAGATATTGATTCTGGGCAGCGGGCCAAATCGGATCGGCCAGGGCATCGAGTTCGACTATTGTTGCGTCCACGCCGCCATGGCCGTGCGTGAAGCAGGCCACGAGTCGATCATGGTCAACTGCAATCCGGAAACGGTGAGTACTGATTACGACGTTTCGGATCGACTCTATTTTGAGCCCATCACCCTGGAGGACGTCACGGAGATCATCGAGTGGGAACGGCCACAGGGCGTGATCCTGCAGTTGGGTGGCCAGACCCCGCTTAAACTGGCAAAGCCGCTGCATCAGGCGGGAGTAACCATCTTGGGGACAGGATATGACAGCATCGATCGTACCGAGGACCGGGAAAGGTTTGCCGAGCTGATCGTCAAACTCGGTTTGAATCAGCCCCTCAACGCCATCGCCCGCTCTCCCGATGAGGCACGCGTGGCGGGCAAACAGTTGGGTTATCCGGTTTTGATCCGGCCGTCCTACGTGCTTGGCGGCCGGGCGATGGAGATCGTCCACGACGAGCCTGAGATGGACTCCTCGTTTCAGGCGGCGGTGCAGGCCTCGCCGGATCATCCTGTGTTGATCGATAAGTTTCTCTCCGGCGCGACCGAGGTCGATGTGGATGTGCTTGGCGACGGAAACGCGGCGGTTGTCGCCGGTATGATGGAGCACATCGAGCTGGCCGGCATCCACTCGGGAGACAGCGCATGCTCGCTCCCGCCACATAGCCTGGATCTGGCGATTCAACGTGAAATCGGCCGGCAGGCCGTCGCCCTGGCCCTTGAATTGGAGGTGATTGGTCTGATGAATGCACAGTTCGCGGTGCAGGAGGGGACGATATACGTCATCGAAGTGAACCCGCGCGCCTCTCGCACCGTGCCGTTCGTGAGTAAAGCCACGGGCGTACCTCTGGCCAAATACGCCACGCGGCTCATGCTCGGGGAACCTCTGTCGGCCCTGAATATCGATCAAGTGCCCCTGGTTCCCTTCGCCGTGAAGGAGACCGTGTTTCCCTTCGTTAAATTTTCCGGCAGCGATACCATTCTCGGACCGGAAATGCGCTCCACCGGCGAAGTGATGGGCTGCGGCCAAAGTTTCGCCGAGGCGTACCTCAAGTCGCAGATCGCCGCATCCAACGGACTATTGCCCCAGGGATACGTTTTTATCAGCGTCGTGGACCGGGACAAGGATACCGTAGTACCCATGGCCCGAACGCTTAAGGACCTTGGCTATCAGCTTCTGGCGACCCCGGGCACACGGCGCGTTTTATTACAGGCCGGTGTGCAGCCCGTGACCGAAACCGTGCTCGATGTGGAGCGGGACGAAGGGATATTTCGTTATATGATGGACGGCGAGTTGGCGTTTGTGATCAATACGACGCGAACGCGCAAACGGCGTATCGGCCAGACTCACCTTCGGCGCATGATCCTCGCCTATAACATCCCATATTGTTCAACGCTCGAGGCGGCTCACGCCATGGTCAGCGCAATGGCTGAAATGGGAAAGGAGCGTTCGTTCACGTACCATCCCCTGAGAGGTTACGCGGTTGCCCAGCGCAGCGACCGGGGTACCGAAGACAATCGCGCCAAAACCGTTGAATTGTCAGAGGCGACTCAACCATGACCAACGCTCGAACAGATATAATTACGCCCGTGCCACGCGACAATCCCATTCGTCTTTTGCGTGGCGGAAGCATGGCATTCGCCCAAGTTCCGGGTTTGCGCCGGCACCTGGCCGTTGGTTTCGTTTTGCTTTACGCGGTCTCCCTCGTAGTGGGCTTGTTGGCGGTGAGCGGATTGTATTATTTCGTGATCGAGCCCTGGAGCGCCGGCCTGGCCGAATGGGGCGCGGACGGATTTTGGATGGGATTGATCGCTTGGTTCGCGCGAGTATTTCTGTGGATCGCGAACGTCATCCTTTTGGCTGCCACGGTGATTCTATCGCTGCTGATCTCAATCGCCATGATGGGTGTCTGGTTCGAAACCACCGTGGCACGCATCATCTCTCACCATCGAACAGAACGAGACGATTCCGCGCCATTTTCTTTATCGGCTTGGATCGGCACCATAGGCCGGTCGGTGGCCGATTCCATTGGGCTGGTATTTATAGCCTTACTGGGCTTGGCATTGGGTTTCATCCCTGTCATCGGACCGGTACTGGTCGTGGTGATCCATAGCTACTTGCTGGGCCGCGAGGTGCGCGATCCCTACCTTGTCGTGCGTAGCGAACGGGGTGAGGAGATCAAGCAACTCCGCCAAGGCTTGACCTTCTGGACGGTGCGCACCGGCCTACTGCCCTTTCTGCTAGCGCTCATTCCGGTGGTCGGATGGATCATCCTGCCGGCCGCCATGATGTACCTGGTGGCCGGCTTCGCCTGGCAAGGTGAAACCGCCCGCGCCGCGAGGGACTGAGGGGAACCGGGGAGCAGCAGCTTATGGCCGATCTGAAGGAGCAGTTGCTCAAGGCGGGACTGATCACCGAGGAGCAATCCAAGCGCGTCTCCCACGAGAAACGGGTCGACAGCAAGAAATTGGGGCGTGGGGAACGGGAGAGCCTGTCCCGGAAGGCACGGGCGGAGGCGGAACGGGAAAAAACCAAGCGCGCGGAAGCCGACCGCCAGCGAGAGCGGGAACGGCGCAAGAATCTTGAACATAAAACGCTGGAACAGCAGGAGCGTCAGCGCGGCGAAGCTGTTTGGGAAACGGCGCTGAGAGAAGGCCAGCTCACCCGTTGGGAGGGGCCCAAGAAATATTACTTCTCCGACGGCGGCCGCATCGAATATCTTTCAGTGACCGATGAGGCTCGCGGACAGCTGGAATCCGGTGGGGCTGCGATTGTGCGATTGCGGGATGGGCGGTTCACCCTGCTCCATGCGGGTGCGGCACGCAAGCTGGCCGTTACGGTGCCTAGCCGGCTGGTCACGTTCCACGAGGCGTAAAGGAAGGCCGACCGTTCTTTTCCAGCGATTGCCGTTTGGCTAGGCTCTACTCACGCCATCACACCGATTTCTTGATTCCAACACCAAGCTATAATCTACAATTGGCGCCGCGAGGGCGCATTTGCAGTCATTTTGACATGGCCGGCGGATTCTGATCAAAATACGCGCCGAACTTTAGTCGCAAATTTCCGCCCCCGAGCGGACATCAAGGAGGCTTCGTTTGAAACCATTGGAATACCACGCGCCAACGTCGCTCGATGAGGCGATCAGCATCCTGAAGGCGGAAGGGTCACAGGCCGCGGCGTTAAGTGGCGGAACCGACCTGATTATCCAAAACAGAGCGCGGCCACTTGACCTCGCCCACATGGTCGACATCAAGCGTATTCCAGAACTCAACGTGCTGGAATACGACGCGAAAAATGGACTACGGCTGGGAGCCGCGGTGCCCTGCTATAAAGTTGCGGAATATGAACCGATCGTACGTCTCTATCCCGCACTGGCGGAAGGAGCAGAATTGATCGGCTCGATCCAGATCCAGAGCCGGGCGACCGTCGGGGGCAATATCTGCAACGGTTCACCGGCAGCCGATACCATATGTGCCCTGATCGTGCTGAGCGCCATTTGCGCAATCCGCGGCCCGGATGGAAACCGGGACGTGCCGGCAGTAGACTTCATGGTGGGGCCAGGTGAAACGGCACTGAAGCCCGGTGAGATTCTAGTTGAGATGCGTCTTCCCCCACCACCCGCGCAAAGTTCGAACGCTTACCTGCGCTTCATCCCCCGCAACGAAATGGATATAGCGGTTGTCTGCGCGGCGGCCAATATTACAATGGATGACAAGGGCGTAACCTGCACGGCGGCGACCGTGGCCATCGGTGCGGTGGGTCCAACCCCAATACTGGTCCAAGCGGCGGGGGCTGTGCTGACAGGCGCCAAGTTGGACGCAGCGGCTATCGCAAAGGCAGCGAAAGCTGCGAGTGCGGCGGCCCGGCCCATCGACGACCACCGGGGCACCGTGGAATTCCGCACTCACGTGGCGGGTGTACTCACGCGACGAACCGTGGAGTTGGCCGCGCAACGCATCAAGGAGGACGCAAAATGAGCACGAATCGAATGGTCAGCACCACCATCAATGGCGAAGACATGGCACTTATTATCGACGACCGCATGACCCTGCTCGATGCCCTGCGTGATCGCGCCGGACTCACCGGCACCAAGGAGGGTTGCCTGTCCGGAGACTGCGGTGCTTGTAGCGTCATCATGAACGATCGCGTGGTCGACTCCTGCCTTGTTATGGCGGCCGAAGCGGAAGGGGCGGCCATCGTCACCGTGGAAGGGCTGGCAGACGGTACCGAGCTTCACCCGCTGCAGCGGCGCTTTCTGGAGCAGGCCGCGCTGCAGTGCGGGATTTGTACGCCGGGGTTTCTGGTAACGGCCAAGTCTTTATTGGATCGCAACAACAATCCCAGCGCGGCCGAAATTCGCCTCTGGCTTGCGGGGAACCTGTGCCGGTGCACCGGATATGATAAGATCATCCGTGCCGTGGAGGGCGCTTCAGCGGACCTCAGAGCCGCCAAGGGTTGATCATCCAATTTGCCCAGGAATAGGCACCCAGAGCGGAGCCCGCTCGGTGCGAGTCGAACCAGCCATCCAGGAGATTACCGATGGAACAGCACGAAGCCCAGAAAAACGAATACAACATCATCGGCACCCGGCCCATCCGCCACGATGGCGAAGATAAGGTGACCGGCCGGGCACAATACGGCGCGGATATCTCTTTCCCTGATCAACTCTACGGCAAGGTGCTGCGCAGCCCCCACGCGCACGCAAGGATTCTATCCATCGATACATCCAAGGCTCTGGCTATGCCGGGGGTTCGCGCCGTGACGACTGCCGAAGACCTGCCCAGACTGAAGGACCGCATGGTCGCGGGCGAAGCGGGGGCGGAAAACATCAGATACGTGACCGAGCGCGTGCTGGCATCTGATAAGGCACTCTTCGAAGGTCATCCTATCGCCGCGGTGGCCGCCACCGATCCTTGGATCGCCGAGGAAGCCGTGAAGGCGATCGAAGTCAAGTACGAGGTGCTGACTGCGGTCACCGAAGTGCGCGACGCGATGAAGGACGACACACCGCCGCTCCACGGTGAGTTGACGACAGAAACCTTGGGTGAAAAATCCAAGAAGGCGACGAACATCGTGCGTCACACCCGGCACAAACGGGGCGATCCGGATAAAGGTTTCGCCGAGGCTGACTTGGTGATCGAGCGTGAGTTCGAGACCAAGACTGTGCACCAAGGCTATATCGAACCGCACAACGCGACCGCGCTCTACCGCTCGGACGGACAAATCACGCTCTGGACCAGTACCCAGGCCCCTTTCTGGGTGCGACGGGATCTGGCGGAGCTTTTTGATATTCCGTTGTCCCGGATCAAGGTAGTGCCCATGGAAATCGGGGGTGGATTTGGTGGAAAAATTGCGGTGTATCTGGAACCCCTCGCAATTCTACTATCCAAAAAAAGCGGGCGCCCGGTGAAAATGATCATGACCCGCGAGGAGGTTTTCTATGCCAGCGGCCCGGCCTCCGGAACGGTAACCCGGATCAAGATCGGCGTGAAAAAAGACGGCACGATCACTGCTGCGACCGCGTGGATGGCCTACGAGGCAGGGGCATTCCCCAGCAATTGGGCCATGGTCGGATCCATGTGCGTCCTGGCTTGCTACCGGCTGGAAAATCTTCAGATCGATGCATACGACGTGCTGACAAACACCTCCAAGGTGATGGCCTACCGCGCACCCTCGTCGCCGCAGGCCATGTTCGGAGTAGAGTCGATCATCGACGAAATTGCCATCAAGCTGGATATGGACCCGTTGGAGCTCCGGCTGAAGAACGCTGTGCAGGAAGGCGATCGGCGCGCGGACGGGCCCAAGTTCCATCGTATCGGCCTGAAGGAGACTATCCGTGCGGCGATGGAGAGTGAGCATTACAAGAGTCCCCTACCATCCGGTGCCAACCGCAGCCGGGGCGTTGCTTCGGGATTCTGGTTCAACGCCGGCATGCAATCAAGCGCGACCGTAGGAATCAACATGGACGGCACCGCCAACGTAACGACCGGATCGGTGGACATCGGTGGCTCCCGCGCCTCCATGGCGATCATGGCTGCCGAGGCGCTTGGTCTGACGGCAGAGCAGGTACGGCCCATCGTCGCCGACACGGATTCCATCGGCTACACCGACGTGACAGGCGGCAGCCGCACCACCTTCGCCACTGGCTACGCGGTCTACGAGGCCTGTCAGGACGTGATTCGCCAGCTGAAGACGCGGGTGGCAAAGCTGTGGGACGTGCAGGAAGATAAGGTGGAATGGGGAGACGGGGCCTTCCACCACGTAGACAATGGCAAATCGCCGATGTCCGTTGGTGATCTGGGTCCGAAACTGGAAGCCACCGGGGGTCCTGTGATGGGCCACGGTACAGTGAACCCCAAGGGCGTCGGCGCCGGGTTCGGCATTCACATCGCGGACATCGAGGTCGATCCCGACACGGGCAAGGTCACGATCCTCCGTTACACAGCGGTACAGGATGTGGGGCAGGCCATCCATCCCGCCTATGTCGAGGGTCAAATGCAAGGCGGTGCGACCCAGGGTATCGGCTGGGCCCTCAACGAAGAGTACATTCGTGACGCGGAGGGCCGCATGCTCAATCCGGGCTTTCTGGACTATCGCGTACCCACAGCTCTCGACGTGCCCGATATCGAGACGATCCTCGTCGAAGTTCCCAATCCCGGTCATCCCTATGGAGTACGTGGCGTTGGGGAGACGCCCATCGTTCCGCCCATGGGGACGATACACAACGCGATCGCGCGTGCCATCGGTCTGCGCATGCGGTCTCTACCCATGTCCCCACCCAAGGTGCTGCATGAAATCTTGCAACGGGGCCAAACCGTCGAAGCCGCGGCGCCAGTGACCTCATAGAACGAGGCCGGCAGAGGTGCGAAGAGATGGCCGTGGTCCACATTCCGGCCCTGATTTTGGACCTTACCGACGGTGAGGACTCCATCGAGGTGGAGATCGCACCGGATGCGCGCATGACAGTGCGCGAGTTGCTTGCGGAGGTAGAGCGGCGCCATCCCGGGGTCGAATCGCGTCTGCTCGACAACGGCGAACTCGTTCCCGGCATCGCAGTCTTCATCGACGGAGAGCAAAGCCGGGCGGGGCTCCACGCAAATGCCGGACCCGAATCCGAAATTCACTTTATTCCGGCGGTAGTCGGGGGGTAGTCCCAGACTATGCGGCCACGGCCCACCCCTGGCCGGAACTTCATTGGTGACATTGGTGAGGGAGCGGCCGGGGGCAATCGCCGAGATCGGCTACCCCGCCTTGGCCTGTTTTCGAAATCGGGGCATGATTCGGCCGGCGAAGAGTTCCGCCGATTTTCGAGAGGTCTCCTGATCCATGCCGTAAGCGGCGAAGCCGCATATGACGTGACCGATGGCGAAGCGGTCCCGGAAGGTCTCGATACGGCCCGCCACCCGGTCCGGGCTCCCGACGAGTTGATTGTCGAGGAATGCTTCCAGTTCCTTACCCTGCTCGGCCAGCCGCCCCAGCTTGGCGAACATCTTGGAGAAAGACTCGTAACTGGGTAAGTCCTTCCAATAATCGGCGGCGGTCTCGTAATGCTCCATCTGCTCGCGGGCGAATATGGGGTAGAACTTCCGGCCCAAATCGCGTGCCTCGTCTTCGCTTTCCCGGACAATAGTGGGATTGGCCAGGATGGGCAAACCCAGGTTTTCGGTGGACATTCCGCGGTCGGCCGCCAGTTGCTTCCAAGTTCGCACGAATCCTTCGGCCATATGATCGGGGAAATTCGTGGTTTGGATAGGCGGAAGGGCCAGATCGGCCATGATCTCCACCGAGGCAGGACTGCCGATGGCACCGAAGAATTGGATCCGATCGGGTGCCGCGGCGATGGGCCGGATCTGGGTTTCCGGCAGGCGGTAATATTCTCCCTCATAGGTAAAGGGCCGACCCGCCAGGCCCAGTCGCATGATTTCGACGCACTCCTGAAAACGGCCCCGTGTCTCGGTCATGTCTACACCGAGCCGATCGAATTCGTAGCGTGCCGTACCCCGCCCAAGACCCAGATACAGGCGGCCGGAGGAGAGGATGTTCAGCATGGCTATCTGTTCCGTAAGCCGCACGGGATGATACCAGGGCAGCACCAGCACCGCTGTGCCCAATCCCAGCCTCGGGTATTTCGCCGCGACGTGGGCCAGGTAGAGCAGCACGTCGGGCTGGGGGAAGTACGGGGTGAAGTGGTGCTCCAGAGTCCAAACCGAGTCGAATCCGAGCCGAACCGCCATCTCTACGTCCCGAATCGATTTTGCATACAGATCGGCGTCGCTCTGACCCTTGGGGCCGACCGGCACTGCAGTCATTCCGAAAAGCATGGTTGCTCCCTTTCCTCCTGGTTACGCGTCAGGGTATCGAGTCGGTTATCGCGCCGACCGGATGAAGATTGAATCTACTTGTGTCACTGCTGCAGGTGCTCTTTAAGCTCGTCCATATCGGCGGGCCATTTGAACTCGCCCACGAGATTGACCTCAACGATGAAGTTCTTCACGGTTTCCTCCTGTGCTGTTTTCAGGGTGGCCATGGCAAATGATCGTGCCAGCTCAAGCATGACTGGGTTGACTCCTCGCTCTTCCTGGATCTTTTGATAACGGTAATTGACGCTCTTCTCCGTGCGGCATTTGTCGAAGGTAGTGGACTGCCGTGCATTGGCATGTAGGGGCTTGAGAAAATTCCGTACCCATTCCAAAGGAGCCGGATAGGGGAACGCGATGCTCTCTACAGCCAGGCAGAAGGTCTCGAAACCATGGGGCGCATAAGGGGCGATGCGTGAGATATTTTTGAGCATCACCTTACGCAGCGCCTCGTAGCGGGCGCCTTTTTGATGGTCATTCAGTCCGGAAAACCGTTGACGGGCCTCGGTCAACTCCGCCTGCCGGGCTGGCTCCTCCAGGGCCGAGACAATCCGGGTTTCCGGTGAATTGTCCGAGAAATCGGCCGGCACGTCGGTTTGACTGGGGTGAAGGCGGGCTTGTTTACGCGCTTTCTCCACGATCTCCGCCGCCACGGTGACGATGAGGAATTTATTCCTGCCCTTGCCCAATATGCTCGCACCGATCAAAGCCACCCCTGTTTCCAGCGCATCGAGTGTCAATTGATCGGTTTCTTTGAAGCGCTTGTTGACCAAGGCCCGCTGCTCGTCGAGACCGTTCACGATCCGGCCATAGGTTGTCTTGCCCTCGGGCGTGTCCAGTAGCGAAAGGGCCTCCTGCCGCATTCGCACAGCCAGCCAAAGGCTGCCTTGGCGTGCCGGATTTGCCGCAAAGGCTGGTTCGAGAGCCTTCTGCGCTTTGAGCAGGTCCGGATGGTTGTCAATATGACGAATCTGCAAATTTCGTATCTGAGAAGTGACCAGATAAACTTGCTCGGCCAAGCCCTCCAGGTTTTTGGGATCGGTACCCGTACTTGCACCCGTACCACCCAGGGCCCGCGAGAGCGGTTCCACGGCTGCCGCCTTGAACCCTTCCGGGTCACCCCAGTTCTCCATCAGGATGGAAAGGAGGGATTTGACTCCCTGCAGCACCGCTTTGCGGGTTTGACCGGACCCCATTTTTTCCATCGTGTCCTCACTCGTTGCGATTCATCCGTACCACCATCGATAGTGAAGGCGCCACAGGAACATTGATCAAACACCCCTAAGGCGGATACCCAGTTCCCGTAACTGCAAGTCGTCTACGTGCGCCGGTGCCCGCATCATCAAATCGGCAGCCTTTTGGGTCTTGGGGAAAGCAATGACGTCACGAATGGAATCCGTGCCGACCAGGAACATGATGATTCGGTCAAAACCCAAGGCTATACCGCCGTGGGGTGGCGCGCCGTGTTCCAGCGCAGTGAGGAGAAAGCCGAAGTGTTCCTCGGCTTGATCCTCGGACATACCTAGCAGAGAAAGCATGCGCTTTTGCTGACCGGTGTCATGAATCCGTATGCTCCCACCGCCCAACTCGACGCCATTAAGCACGATATCGTAGGCCTGAGCCCGAATGGCTAGAATATCGCTATTCCCAAATTTATCGAGGTCCTCGGGTACTGGTGAGGTAAACGGGTGATGCACGGCGGTGGCCATGCCTGTGGCCTCGTCAGGTTCAAACAGGGGGAATTCGGTAACCCAAACGAATTCGAAGGCGCTCTCGGGAATGAGCCCCCGGCGTTTGGCGATTTCCCGGCGCAGGTTGCCCAGAGATTCCGCTACGACCTTGGCCGTATCGGCGCAGAATATGGCAAGGTCACCCTCCTTGAGCTCCAATTGCTTCTCGATTGCACTTTGAATATCCCCAGCAATAAACTTTGCGATAGGTGACTGCCAACCATCGGGGTTTCGTTTGACCCACGCCATTCCCTTCGCGCCATATATGGCAACGAATGCGGTCAAATCGTCCAGTTCCTTGCGCGACATATCGGCCCCGCCCGGTATGCGGATGGCTTTGATCTGCCCCCCGGCATCCGCGGCGCGGGCAAATACTTTGAATTCGCATCCTTGGACAATGTCAGTGAGGTCGACCAACTTGAGCCCGAAGCGAAGGTCCGGGGCGTCGGTGCCGTACTCTTTCATGGCTTGCTGGTAAGTCAACCGAGGGATGGGCAATGATACCTCCACGTTTATCGATTCCTGGAACAGACGGGCTAGCAGCCGGTCCACCAGTTCCATCACCTCGTCGGGCCGGGTAAAAGCCAATTCCAAATCGATCTGAGTGAATTCCGGTTGGCGATTACCGCGAAGGTCCTCATCGCGGAAGCATTTGACAATCTGATAATAGCGGTCGAAACCGCCTATCATCAGGAGTTGCTTGAAAATCTGTGGCGATTGGGGCAGCGCATAGAATTGACCCACGTTGACCCGGGAGGGTACAAGGTAATCGCGGGCACCCTCCGGCATCGATCGAGTCAGTACGGGTGTTTCGATTTCGACGAATTTCTCCCCGCCAAGAAATTCACGCACGATCCGAGCGGCTTGCGAGCGAAGCCGGAAGTTCGCCTGCATGGCTTCACGGCGCAGGTCGTAGTAACGGTAGGTCATGCGTATCCGTTCATCCACCGGCTCGTTCAAGTCAAAAGGCGGCGGCTTGGCTGTGTTGAGGATTTCCAACTCCCGCACAAGCACCTCCACTTCGCCGGTGGGCAGCTTGGGATTGATGTTTCCCTCTTCCCTTGGAGCCACCTCTCCCCGCACGGCGATGACATATTCATTGCGCAGGCGGTCTCCAGCGCGATGTGCGTCTGCGTCTACTTCAGGGCGAAAGACTACCTGCACAATTCCGGTGTAGTCTCTGAGATCGACGAAGATGACTCCGCCGTGGTCCCGTCGGGTTTGCACCCAGCCCATTGCCACTATCGTTTGCCCGACGTGTTGCGAACGGTACTCGCCGCAAAGGCGGGTGCGTAATCCTATTTTCATGCCCGATATTCTGAATATTTCAGGTTTTCATTATACTTCGACAATTCGGCGATTCTACCCGAGCCGTGCACGCTTTGAAACGGTGGAGCGGCAATAAGTTCGAGGATCGGACGCTTGCGTCCTTGGGGTGCGCAGATGCGGGAGGCCCGGAACGAACGCCAGTCACCGTTTGCACTCGCATTGGACATGCAAATGCTTGTGGGCAGCCGAAGCCGAATTCAGCGCGAAGATCGCCAACGGAACTATGGATCGCGATGAATGATATGAAATCCGAACGGGGTTTCGACAACGCCGGAAATCTCGCCAGGTTTCAACGCAAACGCGGATCTATCGAATGAACTGTTGGCCTGGCCGCGGATTAGCTCTCCAATCTGCCCGCCTTTTGCTTTCGTCGTGGGATCGTCGGAGTATTTGCTGACCAACTCCCGGAATGATTCTCCCGCTTCGAGTTCAGCGGAGATTTTTTCAATCAAGATCCTGGCTTCCTCCCTGGAACGGGTCACGATCGCGCTGCTCGATCCGCGCCATGAGATGAGGATGTGGCTTACATGCACCGCTTCGATCGCGACCCGGCGTACGACAATCCAACCCATTTCCGATAGGATCGGGTCGCTTACCTGACCCAGCCGCAACCCGAAGACGTCCTCGAAAAAGGGCGGTAGCCGGGGATGATTGACATCGAGTATCCCAATGGAGCGTGTATCGGAATCGCTGAACTGCGCCGCCAGCTCGCCGAAATCGCTTCCCATGCGGCGCGCCAAGTCTGCGAACCGCTCCGCGACCGCCTTGGCCTCTTCCTTAGTGTATATGATCGGTGTCATTTGCACCTTGGCCCCTTGGTAATGCACGATAAAGTATTCCAGTCCTACCTTTTCCACTCGGGGCTGGTTCTTTCCAGGAACCCGTTGGGGATCAACGGGAGTGGAGGGCTTGGGGAGGGTTTTCGCTTTTTGCCCATACAGATTGTCCAACTCCGTCTGCTTGTCCTGGGCAGCCTTTGCATGATCGAATGCTTCGGCCTCGGCGCCCACCCTGAGCACCACCACTTTATCGATCTTGTCACCAATTTCGATCGCTTCGACTACGTTCATGCCCACCACCACTTCACCGAAGACGGAATGCTTGTTGTCGAGCCAGGAAGTGGCTGCGAGAGTGATGAAAAACTGGCTGCCATTGGTATCAGGCCCGGCATTGGCCATGGAGAGAATGCCCGGCTTGTGGTGTTTCAACTCCGGATGGATTTCGTCCCGGAAGGCGTAGCCGGGGCCGCCGCGCCCGGTACCTTCCGGATCCCCGCCTTGGATCATGAAGTTTTCGATCACACGATGAAACTTCAATCCGTTGTAGAATCGGGATTTTCGCGTGTTGCCGTTGGCGTCGCGCCATTCCTTGGTCCCTTCGGCCAGCCCTACAAAATTGGCGACGGTTATCGGCACGCGCCGGTAAAACAATCGCACGATGATCGTTCCTTTGGTAGTTTCGAGACGGGCATAAATGCCCTCGTCCAAATCTTCGGCCAATGCAACCGATACGAACCCGATGCTGCCCAATGCCAGCAGAAAAAAGCATGAACATTGCGCTAATCTCATACGGACCTTCAGGCGTGGGACGATAGGGATGGTAAAGCCTTTGGCAAACGTCGCGAGAGCACAATATTCGATGGTAACCCGGAAATTGTCAACTAGGCTTCACCCGCCCGTCAGCAGGCCCAATCGTCGCGTCAATCGAAGAAAAAGGCGGAGTTGATGGGCTCTCCGCTCACAATAAGGGACGTGGCCCGATTCTTCTGGCCCCTGGCCTTCACGGCGGAACTGATGATGGTGTCCCATACCATCATCCACGCCGCATTGGCTCGGATGGGGCACCCAACCGAGACATTGGCGGCATTCAGCATCGCTTCTTCCGTACATACCATTCTCGCTGCGCCGACGGTCATCACTCCTTTCACGGCGCTGGCGTTTCTACGGGATCGTCAGTCGCTTCTGGCCTTGCTCTGGTTCCACGGATTGGTAATTTTGGCTCCGATTACGATAATGCTCGCGGTAGGGCTCACACCCCTGGGCGACTTCATTTTCGGGCAAATTTTGGGAGCGAGTCCCGGCGTCACGAACCAAGCCCGGCATGCTTCGCTGATTTTCATGCTAATTCCGCCCATTATCGCTCTTCGCGCCATGCCGACCGCGTTGCTGATGCTCAATCGCCGTACGATCGACATCACCTACGGCACCATGGTGCGACTGATTACCCTGGTTGGTCTGCTTGCGTTCATACCCCGGTTGGTAAGCGGCGCCCCGGCCGGCGTGTGGAGCCTCGTATTGTGCATCGGCGTAGAGACGATATTCTTGTATTATGTGGCCCGTGATTTCCTGTACGCGTTGCCCAAGAAAGAAGGTCAGAGCACATTGTTTGGCGAGGTGTGGAGTTTCGCTTGGCCGCTTTTGAGCAGTCAAATTGCGGAAAGCAGCATGGCACTCGTCACAAATATTTTCATCGGCCGGTTGGCACGCGCCGATTTAGCCCTGGCCGCATACGGAGTCGTGCGGGGTTTGGCGATGCTGCTGCTGACCCCGCTGCGGACCATGGCCCAGACGGCCCAAACCCTGGTGCGGTCACGGGGGGGGGAAGAATTCGTTTTGATCCGGTTCACCTTAATAGCCGTTACAGTGGCTTCGGGGATTATCCTCGTTCTATTCTGGAGCCCGATCCGGCCTTGGATCCTTGGCGGCGTGATGGGCCTGCCGGATAACGTCAGCGCCTATTGCTCCAACGGGGTGCGGACCATGTTGCTGGTTCCCATGTTTTGGGGATATGCGGCCTTGTTTCGCGGGTTGCTCAGTGGCCTGCGCCGCACCAAGGTCATCGGCCTTTCATCGATAGTCAAATTGGCGGCCGTGGTGAGCGTGGGCGCATGGGCTCTGTATGATATCGAGGCCAACGGTACAGTCATTGGCATGGCTGCCCTGGCGGCGGCTGCGGGGGGGGAATCTCTTCTTTTGGGATGGTGGCTCTTCTCCCCCAAGGGCGCGGGAAGGTAGGGCCCGATACGACTGGTAAATCCCTGCGAAATTCCTCCGCTTAGCCCAACGGCTGACCCATACCACTCGCCGATCATAGCCCGTTGACGATCCAGCGGGGCTGCTGATCCCGTTCCACCACCCGTCTTACATTTTCGTGAGCCCACTCGTAGGAACGGACCATGGATTCCTGTGTCACGCCGGCAATGTGGGGCGTAAGTATGGTATTCTTGGCCCCGAGCAAGGGGTTGTCCGGCCGGATGGGTTCGGGGGCGAAGACATCGATCCCCGCTCCGGCGATGCGATCACTGTTCAGGGCGTCGCGGAGTGCCAATTCGTCGATGATGCCGCCACGGGCGCAACACACCAGAATGGCCTTGGGTTTCATCAATCCTAATCGCCGTGCATCCGCAAGATTGCGCGTGCCCTCGTTGAGATCGGTGTTGATGCTGATCACGTCGGATTTGGCGAACAATTCATCCTTTTCGAGGAACGACGCCTCCAGGGCCGAAACGATCTCAGGTTGGATCGGACGGATATCGTTGTAAACGATACGCATTCCAAAAGCCCGAGCCCGCTTGGCCAGTTCAGTCCCAGTATTGCCCAATCCCACGATGCCCAGGGTTTTGCCAACCAACTCAAAAGGGTAGATTTCACCCCTGAGTTGACGGGGCCACTCGGCCCGGAGCGTAGCTTGATGGTTCGGCGTTAATTGGCGCACGACGGCGAGTATGAGCAGCATTCCGTGTTCTGCCACGGCCTCCTTGTTCGAGCCGGCCACATTGCAGCATGGGATTCCCCGCTTTGCGGCGGCCTCCAGAATCGGCTGCAGCACGTCGTAGCCCACCCCCATACGCTGAATGATCTTCACGTTTCTCGCTGCCGCCAGGGCTTCCTGGGAAACTACTACGGACCAAACCATCAACGCATCCACGTCTTTCAACAGGTCCAGATCCTCCGTTTTCCATTCATTGTTCGGGCCCGCATCGAGCACCACATACGCCACGTCCGGCGGAACCAAATCACTCAAATCCGGTCTGCCCGGGTATAAATATGCCAACTTCACAGTTGCATCTCCTTTCCCGCCTACCGGGAAATTCGCGTCATCGCATCGTGCCTGCGGGTAGTGATAATCAGTGCTGCTTTGATGCGGCATCGAGGGGTTTGTTTCCTGAATTGCAACCGGCGGTACGTTCCGCCGGCTGCCGGCCGGTCGCACCATTCCTAGTTTTTTCCATCCCGAATGTCCAGACCCAGGCCGGTTTTCAAACTATGCGAACGGGAACTGGCCGTGCAGGCTCCAGCGAGAACCCTAGCGGCATGAAGGATCGGGTACGATATCCGAAGGAGGTGGAAAAACGCACTGGGTTCGACCGCCGCCGAAACGGGATTCCCCTTCCAGCGCGAACCACGAGCGACTTACAGGACGAACTCGATCGTTTCGGGATCGCCATGTGGCTTGATCAAGATGCATTGCTCCGACCGCTTTTTGATTGAATCGCTTCGCCAACTGGATATATCAGCGTTGCATCCACGACCGGACCCTGTTATCCATTCCCATCCACTTCGCATCCGCATGGGGGGCGATTCGACCAAACACTCAGCGCTTAGAACGAGCTATGACCGACACATTTCACTTTGCTCCGGAGACGTTGGAGTCCGTCGCCTATGACATGTTCAAGGCGACCGGCTCGCCGGAGGCGGAAGCACGATTGGTCGCCTCCCGTCTGGTCGCCTCCAATCTTGCCGGACACGATTCTCACGGGGTGCTTCGCATTTATACCTACATGGGCTGGACCCGGGATGGCCGTGTGAAACCGGGGGCCAAAATCAGTATCATCAAGGATAACGGTGCGACAGCCCTGGTGGACGGCAATTGGGGCTACGGGCAAATGGCCGCTGAACAGACCATGGCCATGGCCATCGAACGTGCTCGCCAACACGGCATCGCGGCCGTAGGGGTCACTAATCTTTTGCATGTGGGCCGGCTAGCCGATTACGCCATAACCGCGGCCAAGGCCGGATTGATCGGCCTGGTCAGCACGTCAGCCGGTGGATACGCCCAGCGGGTGGCGCCATTCGGAGGCATCGCGGGCCGCATTGCCACCAATCCTTTCGCGGCGAGCTTTCCCAGCGCGGACCACGAGCCCGTATACTTCGACATGGCCACCAGCACGGTTGCCGAAGGCAAGCTGCAAGTGGCGCGGGACGCCGGTGCGCAAATGCCGGAAAACATCATCATGGACAAAGAGGGCAACCCGACCACGAGTCCCACGGATTTCTACGACGGCGGGGCGATCTTACCCTTGGGCGGAGCCAAGGGCTACAAGGGTTATCTCATGGCATTCCTGGTCGAAGTGCTGGCCGGTATTCTGACCGGCGGCGGCTTTGTGGGCAGGGAGGAAGACCCTGTTTTCAATAATTGTACATTAATGATCGCCATAGATGTGGAAGCTTTCCGGCCATTGGCCGGTTTCAAGGACGAATTGGATCGAATGATCGCATACCTGAAGGCCACACCAAGCCGACCGGGCGAAGAGGTGCTCTACCCTGGTGAGGTGGAGGTGCGCAGCGAGCAGGCGCGCCGCAGGGACGGAATCCCCCTTGCCGCGGAAACCGTCCGCAAACTTCAGAAGGAACTGGACATCCTCAATCTGCCCACGAAGCTCGAGGCCCTGGCGCTGGCGCCCTTACCTCGTCCGTAATCGATTTACCGAACCGTCGGGGGATCCGCCTCCTTCCGCCGACTGGGTACCGAAACCCAAAAAATGCGGCCGCTAGAAAATCCGCTGGTTCGTACAGATCAGTTGGGGACAGCCGCAATTCCAAGATCCATGATCCGATTGAAGGGAAAAATCGCGTTGGTCACCGGCGCCAGCCGTGGCATCGGGCGGGCCATCGCGCTACGTCTGGCTAAGGAGGGTGCCGATATCGCAATCAATTTCCTCACCGACCAACACCGCGCCGAGGCTGTCTGTCAAGAAGTGAGAGCAATTGGACCGCGCGCGGTGGCATTGCAGGCGGACGTACGCCGGGAGCAATCAGTCCTCGACATGATACAACGGGTTGTGCACTCGTTCGGGCGCATCGATGTCTTGGTCAATAACGCCGGCGTAGAATACGAGGAACCCATCGAGGCTACCAGCGAAGAGCATTGGGACGATACGTTCGCGGTGAACGTGAAGGGTCTCTTCTTTACTTCTCGTGCCGCGGCGCGAATCATGGCCGGTGGCAAAGGCGGTGCCATCGTCAACATCGCATCCCGCTTCGGCTTTCTGGGCGATCCCCATTCTCTCGCCTATAGTGCATCCAAAGCTGCGGTAATCAACATCACGAAGGCCATGGCCAAGCGGTATGGACCGGCGATCCGGGTCAACTGCGTCGCCCCCGCGTACACTCCCACCGATATGATGGCCCACGTGACCAAGGAGTATCAAAGAGCAACACAGAGCGGCACGCCGCTGAATCGGTTCGCCACACCCGAAGATACCGCCGCAGCCGTGGCTTTTCTGGCTTCGGACGATGCCGCCTTCACCACTGGTCAGACTATTCTCGTCGATGGGGGCTACAGTTTGAAATAACCGCGATTCGGCGGGACGATCGCGACCGGCCAAATTATATCGACGACGGTATAGGATTGGCGCGCGGGTCTGCGGTATGATTTGGGCGATGCGCCCCATCGATCAGAATTAACTCGGTACATGGATGAGGCCGATGACGAAACGGGTATTGATCCTTCCAGGCGACTTTGTGGGACCGGAGGTTACGGCGCAGGCGCTCAAGATATTACTGGCCGCAGCAGATATGGCCGGAATCGAACTGGAGACCGAGGAAGCTTCCATCGGCGGCGGGGCCTACGAGGAACACGGCTCCCCGCTGCCGGAACATACGTTGGAAGCCGCCCGCCGCGCGGATGCCATCTTATTGGGTGCCGTGGGCGGGCCCCAATGGGATGCCCTCCCCATGGATTCCAAGCCGGAAAAAGGGCTTTTGAGGCTGCGCGAAGAACTGGACCTGTATGCCAATCTGCGTCCCGCACGAATTTACGGAGACCTCGTTGATGCCTCTACCCTCAAGAAAGAAATCGTTGAGGGAACGGACCTGATGGTGATTCGGGAGTTAACCGGGGGCATCTACTTTGGAAAACCCAGGGAAATTGTAGGGAGCGAAGGTCGCCGCACTGCCCGCAATACCATGGTCTATTCCGAAAGCGAGATTGAGCGCATCGTTCGTGTGGGTTTCGACATCGCGTCCAAACGCGGCAAGCGACTCTGCTCGGTTGATAAATCCAACGTCTTGGAAGTGTCGGTTCTTTGGCGAGACGTCGCGCGGAGGGTCTCCCAAGACTTTCCCCAGATTGCCCTGGAGCACTTGTACGTCGACAATGCGGCGATGCAGCTCGTCCGAGATCCGAAACAATTCGATACTATTGTTACAGGGAACCTATTCGGCGATATACTTAGCGACGTCGCGGCGATGCTAACCGGATCCATCGGAATGCTGCCATCTGCCAGTCTGGGTGAAAATCATGCGCTTTATGAGCCGGTGCATGGATCCGCACCGGATATCGCGGGCAAGGATGTGGCGAACCCGCTGGCGGCGATCCTCTCCATTGGCATGATGTTTCGGTACACGTTCGACCGTGCAGACATTGAAGACGCCATCGTTTCCGCAGTTACGGAAGTATTATCGACCCATCGTACCCCCGATATACATACCGGAAAAACCCGGCTGGCCGGCTGCTCGGAAATGGGCGAACTTGTATTAAACGCACTGACCCGTGCGCCATTGCCCCGGCCAGCCGTGGGTTCAAAGCCGTAGTGGCATATTTGTCTCCGATGATCTGTTTTGCGAATTATCAGCCCCGGACCAAGATATTCTTCCCTTTAAACCGGACGCCATTGCGGGTAAGATGGGATACGTAGGAAAATCGCGAGGATAGCAGGTCGTGCCACGACATGGTCCGAACGCGCGCAGATAGACCGGCATAGTAGGAGAAATCTCATCGGCCCCAGACATCGTTAGGACGATGGGGATGCTCCAAATTGACTGCCATGGCGCATTTCACGTCGCAATCCCCACACTTAGGCGGGGGATGCCATATTGACGCTCATGGCGGCCAAGGGAAGGTTCAAGGAGTAATTTCAAAGATGCGAACTGAAATTTCCAAGACCAATATCGCCACGAACGAAGCGATCGACAAAGCCATTGCGCACAAAGTCAGTAAAGTGCAAGAGCGGCTGAAGCGATATCATCCCGACGTAGCTGATCTGGAAATACGCCTGGAATATCATGACAAACTCAGGTCGCACGAGTGCGCCCTCAACCTGAAAGCGTTCAGAGATACCTTTCACGCAAAGAAATCAGCCCCGGAACTGAGATTGGCAATTGACCGCAGTTTTGATGCTCTGATCAAGGTACTCGATCATTATCGAGTCAAGATCAGCAAGTCCTTGCACGCCGGGTCCTAGAGAATTATCCATAATTCACCCAATAATCAGTAAAGGCGGATTTTTCCTGGACGACCCAAGGCCTTACCGGCTAATGCAAGGGCCAATTAATTGGCAGGCCGCGTGATCCGCCGGTGGTTGTCTGGAACAGCGGCATTATTTGCAAGACACGCCCAGATCCTTTCCTTGGCATCACAATGAACTTGCATCACTCCTCCAAGACCAACGAACCGGTGCAGCCGAGGGAAGCGGCAACGCTGGTCTTGATGCGGGAAAGAACCGATGGATATCCCCGGCCAGAACTGCTGATGGTGCGGCGCAATTCCCGGGACACGTTTGCGGCAGGAGCCTACGTATTCCCTGGAGGAGCTTTGGAACAAGCAGACAGCGCGCAACGTTCCATGAACCTTGCCCACGGCTTGTCGCCCGAAGAAGCAAAGCGCATGTTGGAATCTGAGTCATCGGCCGACAAAGCGCTTGGATACTTTGTCGCAGCGATTCGGGAAACGTTTGAGGAAGTTGGAGTTCTTCTCGCGAAATCGGAGGCAGGGCAGAGGTGGTACCCGGATGACGCGGACAGAATTGAAACCGAACAGGCCAGAATCGAGATGCGGGATGGCCGAATAAATTTTGCCGATTGGGTGGCCGCGCGGGGGTTGCGGCTTGCCACCGACGATCTGACGTATTTTGCTCATTGGGTGACGCCCGAAGGCCGCCCTAAACGTTTCGATACACGGTTCTTCTTAGCCGAAGCCGCGCCCGGCCACTATGTTCGTCCCGATCAGAGGGAAATCGTCGGGCATCGCTGGTTGACTGCTCGAGAAGCGTTGGACGAGGAAAAGGCGGGTAAGATTAAAATGGTCAGCGTCACTGTGAAAAACTTGGAACTTTTAGAAACGTTTGCCAGCACCGACGCAGCCATATCGGAACTGCGCAATCGCCGGGTACCGTTAGTCCGTCCCAAATTGATACCCCTTGCCGATGGGGGAGAGCGCGCAGTTCACCCTTGGGATCCGGAATATGATGCGTTGTAGACGTATCGTACACGGCCCGGAACTCCTCTCGCTGGATCGCCCCCATGCTATCCAGTGTGGGGCACTTACTCCGATACCGTGCATCTCCACGATCCGTAAAATCCGGTTTGTATGGCTGTTCCGTATGGCGATGTGTGGCTTGTTGGCCTGTGGAATTGGAGACCGGCCATTGGCCGCCCAGACCAACTTCGCACCATTGGAAAGGGGAGACTATACGGAACAAGAAGAACAATTGATCCTGATACGGGGAATTGACGCAGGGGTCGACTATGCCATGCGGCTGACCGATACCGATGCCAAAAACCTTCCGCGGGATCTGGGGGGCACTCGCATGCACCAGGACGTTCGTCTCAAGCTGCGCACGGTCATGCACCGCGATATCTCTTTGCACCTGACCCTGGAACCGGAAGTAGAACCGTTCAATGACGCCAATGTCCGGCGGGAGCCGGCCAGCGACCGAAATCGATTGCCCGAGGGGCAACAAACCGGCATCAACGCCAGGGAAGTTTTCTTGCGTTACAATTTCAACCCAAATTCTGGTTTGATCCTCGGCAAACACGAGGTCTCGCTGGGTGATCGGCGAGGGAAAACTTTCAACGCCATCGGTCCGGGGTATACCTACGATTGCCGGGTAGGCACGTGGTGTATGCCGTTCGGGGGGTTTCGGATAAACGATACCGCTGGGGACTGGGTGCACCACCTCGCCCTGGAATACACCGGCTGGGAATCTCAAATCGACGGGCTGCGAAACGCCTTCGAAGTGGAAATCTTCCGTCTTTGGTACGCGGAAAGAGACGTGCCGTTGGGGGGCAATCTGGGGCCGGGTCTGCAATCCGAGACTCCAGAGGTATCCGACGGGAAATTGGCTACCGACGACCTTGACCAACCCATATTCTACGATGCCCACGACCACGACTATTTCGGTCTGCGGCTCAACTGGGAGACCGGCGCGTTTTTCCTGAATTTCGACATTACCTCCAGCCAGGGTTCACGTGTTTATCATACCTACCGCGTACCGGGCCAAGGGATTACTGAGGAAATGACTTTTGATGACATTGACCCCATTCGCCGGCGCCGGGAAAAAATAGCGGGCGCCGTTTGGGAATCCGAAATCGGATATCGCTCCCTTGGTTTTCTCTTCGGATTTCGGATCATGTCTGCCAGTGGGGACCCGGAACGGAAGGCTAAAAATGGCGGAAATTTTTTGCGTACCCTGAAGGGATTTTGGGAGATCACGCCCGGTTCATACAGGGGAACGCGCCTATATTTCAACGGGACGGATTCTGAGGTGGATGGCGGAGCGGGGCTGGGCCATTCGGTGAATAATACCCGCCTCATGGGTATTTTCCTGAATGCGTCCGATCCGGATGGGAACAAAGTGGGCTATGCTGCGGGAATATATGATTTGCGATTCAACCACGCCATTCGTGACCAAAAAGGAAAAAAGCGCGATGCTATTGGCATCGAATGGGATAACATGCTTACCCTCTACCTGCATAAAAGCGCGTGGCTTCAATTTGAAGCCAATCTCATTCAGCAAGGATCCGCCTTCCGATACGATGACTACTCCGTGCCCGATAACAAACGGGAACTTTTGGTCCAGGGTATCGCGCGATTTGTATACCAATTCTGACAAATTTTGCGGGCAGGAAAATTGGCCGCAGCTGTAGAGCAATGCGAATGGTGACCAAAGCAGAAACCGCCTCGATTTCAACCTCGGAATCGCTATTTGAAAAGGCGCAGCGCCATATTCCCGGCGGCGTCAACAGCCCTGTTCGTGCGTTCCGCTCCGTGGGAATGACTCCGTTGTTCATATCCAGGGCGAAGGGCTCTCACATATTCGACGCGGACGGAAATTCCTATCTGGACTACGTGGGCTCATGGGGTCCGATGATTTTGGGTCATGCCGATGAGCGCGTTCTGGAGGCGGTGATCCGCGCTTGCCGAAACGGTACTTCCTTCGGTGCGCCAACGGAGTCGGAAATCACATTAGCCGCGAAAATCAAATCCGCCGTACCGAGCGTGGAATTGATCCGGTTCGTAAACTCAGGCAATGAAGCCACTCAAGGAGCTCTTCGAGTGGCCCGTGGCTACACGGGCCGGGACAAGATCGTCAAATTCGCCGGTTGTTACCACGGCAGCGTGGATCCTTTGTTGGTGAAGGCCGGGTCGGGTGCGACCACGCTTGGAGTGCCCGATTCCCTGGGTGTGCCGGCCGCAGTAGTCCAGGATACTCTGATTGCCGAGTTCAATGACCTGCAAGGCGTGGAAAATCTCTCGCTGAGGAACTCCGGCCAAATTGCCGCGATCATTCTCGAAGTCATCCCAGGCAACATGGGTGTCATCAAACCGGATGCCGGCTTTTTACGGGGATTGAGAGAGCTTTGCGACAGAGAAGGGATTGTGCTTGTCTTCGATGAAGTCATGACCGGATTTCGCGTGGCCTGGGGTGGTGCTCAATCGCTGTTCCAGGTGTTTCCCGATATATCCACGTTCGGCAAGATAATCGGTGGCGGATTTCCAGTCGGTGCGTATGGAGGTAAGGCGGAGATCATGTCCCAGGTCGCTCCCTTGGGTGGGGTCTACCAAGCAGGCACGCTTTCGGGCAATCCGGTGGCAATGGCGGCGGGCATCACGACCCTGACGATTCTCGAGAAGGAAAACCCTTACCCGAAGTTAGACGAGCGCTCTCGGAACCTAATGGATGCTTTCGCAGCGGCAGCCAGGGCGGGCGGAAAATCCCTGCAAACTGCCTGTTACGGTGGCATGATGGGATTTTTTTTCAGCGAGGGGACGGTGCGTAATTACGGCCATGCTCTAGCCAGTGACAATGATTCGTACATACGGTTTTTCCGCGGAATGCTGAACGAGGGAATTTATTTCGCGCCCTCGGCCTATGAGGCGATGTTCATATCCACCGCCCATGAAGAACAGGATTTCGAGCGTACCGTAGAAGCGGCGCAACGGGTGATGGCGACTCTGTAACGAGTTAGACGACCCGTGGTTCGATTATCCGCTGATCGGATCGGGAATATTCGCATCATGATTGCGAGCAATCAAGCGCAGAAACCGCTGATGACGCAAGAGAAGCGACCGGTTCGGCAATATCTGCGATACAGCACGATCGGCATCGAAATGGGTCTTTCGGTGATCATCGGGCTGCTCGTCGGTAATTATCTCGATGATTTTTTTGGTACCGAACCCTGGTTGCTGCTCACCTTTCTTATGTTGGGCCTGGCAGCCGGTTTCAGAGGCATTTTCCGCCTGATACGGAGGATGAAGAACGACTTGCGTCAAGACGAAGGCGACAAGCGTTGAACCGGCGAGGACCATCGCCCAGGACCCGGCTTCACCGTTTTACCCGCATACTTTTGGCCACATTCGTTGTCTTCTGCGGTGCGGCATACGGTTGGGGGGGGATTGACTTTGTGGCGGGGGTTGCCTTAGGTTGTTTGATTGTCGGGATAAACTATACGTTGACGATATTCGTTGTGAGCCGTGCCCTTCGCGATACAAGTCTGAAGGGCCAAGTGCTTTTTGCATTTTCCTTCAAATTCGGACTGACCGTCGTCGCGCTATATCTGGCAATTCTCCATTTTGGAGTCGATCCCCTGTCAATCTTATTGGGGGTTACGTCGCTTGTTGCGGCGAGTTTGGTGCTCGTGTTGGGTTTTCCGCCGGCACTCCGGAAATCGTCCGCTTCGGCGGTCGCCAAGCGTGTCCCCGGTCGATTTCGGCCATGAATTAGGTCCCTGAATGGAACACGGCATCACATGGGGTTCATTTTTCTTTGCACCCTTTGAACAATGGTTGGCGGAATGGGGGATTGATCCTATTCCGGCTATCGATGCCCTGATTGTCTCGGTTCTGCTGATCGTTTTTGCCTATGTAGCGGGGCGGAGATTTCGGCGAACGGAAATCGTCGAACCGGACGGGAACGTTTCGCTTGCCTATCTGGTAGAGTTTGGCCTGGGAGCCATGCTGGCATTCTTTGGGGGCATCATCCAAAATGGCGCCCGCAATCTATTTTTCTTGTTGGGAACATTCACCTTTTTCATCCTCGGGAACAATTTGATCGGATTGATCCCGGGATTCAATCCCCCTACCGATCAATATAATGTTACCATTGTACTCGCATTGATGACATTCTTTACGGCCCACTTTATTGGCATTAGAATTCACGGGTTCGCTTACATCAAGAAGTTCATGGGCCCCGTTTGGTGGCTCGCTCCCTTGATGCTCCCCATCGAGTTGATCAGTCACCTGGTCCGCCCGTTGTCACTATCGGTGCGCTTGTTCGGAAACATGACCGGGGATCACCAGGTGGTGTTGATCTTCTCCTCACTGCTGGCTCTCGGACTCCCCATCCCCTTCATGGGTCTGGGAGTATTCGTTTCCGTACTTCAAACGTTTGTCTTCGTCTTGCTTTCATCCGTCTATTTTCAGGACGCTATGGAGCACGCGCATTAGGCAGGATCCACATATAAAGGACAGTCTATGAACGTAAAAGCCGTTTTACTCATTGCATTACTACTCGGCCTGTTCGCCTCTCCGTTGTACGCGGCGGATGGGGAACTGACCAATTTAGGCTTGGCTATAGGCGCTGGCATCGCCATCGGAGTTGCGGCGCTGGGAGGCGGTATCGGTCAAGGCAGGACCGCCGCCTCGGCAGTGGAAGGGATTGCGCGCAATCCCAATGCCGCCGATAAAATTTTTACTCCCATGATTCTTGGACTAGCCTTGATCGAGTCCCTTGTCATCTACGGCCTCGTCATCGCATTCATGCTGCAAGCCAAGATCTAACGCACCCTCCTACCCCGCCCGGCCACACGCCGGGCGGGGCCCCTCACGGGTCTATCCACTCAATCGAGAGTATACCGACGCCGAAAGCTTTTTGGCGACGCGGCCTTACGATGGGCAGCGATCAAACAGCCCGCCAGTGCAAGACGTGGAAACTAGATCCAACGGTGGGGTCACTCCAAGCTAATCCGGGCCTCTGGCTTATCGCTCGGTTTTCATGGAGAAATAATCGATAATCGACTACAAATAATCCCGTCCCGGGCTTGCTCATGGGGGGATGGGAGGGAATGAAGCCCGGAACGGGAATCTTGGGAGAACGAGATTTCCTGCTCTATAATCTGGTCTATCGAGACTGCTCCTAAGATATTGCAGCTAGATATTTTCCTGCTACGCTTTGAAACCAACATAATCCCGGATTTTGTGGAAATTGTGGAAGAAACCTGGATAAACCCTGATTATGGCGCTTCAGATGCGGATTTCCTTTGAGACGTAATCTCGATGAGCCGGAGAAATAGCGGCATGTCTCCTTAGAATCCTCGATATCGACGGGCATAGTGCACACTTGGCCGTTTTTTGCCGGTATTGTCCCTTGCGGTAATGCACCACGGTGGGCACAATGGTTTTCACGAACTGAATTTGGCGCGAAGCCTCGAAACTGCATGCCGGCGATTGCCGGATTTTTTTTCGCTAAAGAGGCGTACATTTGTATCCTATTATTGCAAACCAATTAGTTCCCAATGGAGGATGCATACACCCGCGAACGCATGGACCGCATGGCGGAAGACGTTGCAGTCACTCGCAATAAGGTCGAGGCGATCGAGCGTATCCTCACCGCGAACCGGGGGGAATCGAATGTATATCGGGACCGATTGGGAAGGCTGGAACGTAAAGTTTTCGCCATCTGGATCCTCGGGCCGATCGTAGTGGGCGGAGCCGCCTTGGTGCAAACCTTGAGAACTTGGCTGACGGAGCAATGAGCATGGATTGGTTGATCAATATTCTTGGATCGGCGGAGTTTTGGATGGGCTTGAGTTTGATTGCCTCGGCGCTGCCAGGTCCCCAGACTCGCGTCTTTCCAATGCTGTTCAAAGCGGTATCTCGAGGGTTATCGGCCGCCGGCAAGACCGGCACCGACGGAGACGGCCGATGAGAGAAATTATCCCGCTCACTCCCACGGGTCCGGCACCGATGCCGGCACCGATTCCGGCGTCGAATCTGCCGGGGCCGGAAACGGTTTGGCTGTATCCGAAACTGGATGACTTCCAAATCACGGCGAACTTCGCGCTCCGGGAATTTCACTGCCGGTGCCGCAAAAAGAGCTGCCACTTCACCTTGGTGCACCCGAAATTGGTTGAATCGCTTCAAACGTTGCGAGACCGGCTGGCGCGTCCCCTGTTCTTGACGTCGGGGTTCCGGTGCAGAATCTACAATCGCATCGTTGGCGGGTCCCTGCGCTCGTATCACACACGCGGCATGGCTGCGGATGTGCTGTGCGCCGGGGGAGAAGATTGGGAGGAGTTGGCAGGCGCCGCAGCGGATGTGCCCGCCATCGGCGGTATCGGGCGGTATCCCGGCAGGGGTGTGATCCATCTGGACGTTCGTCCTCGGGAACGCGGGGAATTACCTATTGCATGGAGCGCCTGATGGCCGTCCCCCCCTGCAAGCCCACTGGGCGTCGCGCGCGAAAGGCCCGGGACAATCCAGAAGGATCGGTGCTGGATAATATTGACGTTCCATCTCACTCACCTGTCATCCCCGCGCGGGCCGGGAATCCAGCCCAGACGGGCGACACCAGACTGGCCGGGGCATGGTTTGGCAAAACAATCAACGGTCCAGACCTGAATGAGGCGGAACGGCTTGCCGGGAAGGGACTCACGCTTGATGAAATCCTGGTCGAACTGGGTTGGGAGCAGGAGCTTCAGCCCTCACAAAAATTGCAATTGGAGGCCGCCATCAAAAGGGGCCGGGCCAAAGGGAGCGCGGCATTGAAGCGTGCCCATTACGACGCGGCCCTCGGCGGGCAAGTGAGTGCGCAAGCCCGGATGCTGACTCTATTGGAAGCTGACGAAGACTCCGCCGAACCGGCGGAAACGGAATTTATAGTTGAACGCGTGATGGTCGGTGGCAAAACGAAAACGGATTAGAGTCACCTTTCTTCATCATCAGCCGGAGGTTTTCGATTGCAAGGCACGCAACGTGGTGTATGCCAAGGGCCGCCGCGCCGGGGGAACGATGGGGGCGGTCAACCGGCTGGTGGAAATCGCCCACTTGCAGCCCCAGAGCCGCCATTTATGGATAGATACCGTCCATCGCAACATCGACAGATATGCGAAACGCTACTTTTTACCGCTGCTCAAGGGAACCAAATTCAAATGGAATCGGAGCGATAAGGTGCTGACGTTCGAGTCAAAGGCATATTGCGATTTCGGCTCGGCCGAGAGGCCCGAGAACCTCGAAGGCTTTGCCTACGACTACATCTGGATCAACGAAGCGGGGCATGTCCTGCGGAACGAATCGCTCTATTACACGACGATCTTGCCGATGCTTTTGGAAGCGAAGGACCCCCAGCTGTTTTTGATTGGAACCCCCAAGGGAATGGGGCTGTTTCAACGAATGTTCGACTGGGGCCAGGACGAGGAACGACCGGATTGGCGCAGCTTTCAACACAGCTCGCTCATCAACCCCTTCCTCGACCGCGAGGAAATCGAACGGCAGCGCAGGGACATGCCCGAACGGGAGTACCGGCAGGAGATCCTCGCCGAGTTCGTTTCGGGATTAGGCGCCGTGTTCAGGGACGTGGACAAAATCGCCACTGCCGTACCGGAAGACGCTCCCGAATTTGGCGCGCCGTACGTAATGGGCGTGGACCTGGCGCGGTACAGAGATTTTACCGTCGTTTGGGTCGGACGGGCCGACACGGTTACCGCCGTGTTTTGCGACCGGTTTCACCGAATTCCCTGGCGGCAACAGGTTGCCCGCATCGGTGAAATCTCCCGACGATACTTCAACGCCCCTCTCTACGTGGATGCCACGGGGGTCGGGGACCCCATCTGCGAGGATTTGCAGGCCGCCGGTCTGCAAGTGGAACCGGTGGTAATGACCGCGGCACGCAAAAGGAATTTGATCGACGCGTTGGCTGTCGCGATCGAGCAGAACAGACTGCACCTGGTTCCCCACGATCCAACCCTTAGGGAACTTGCAGCCTTCGAGCAAACCACATCGCTTTCGGGTAACGCCCGCTTGTCCGCGCCGCAAGGCGGAAACGACGATTGCGTAACCGCATTGGCGCTCTGTCATTGGGGAATGAGCCACGGCGGCGGCGAGTTCATTCTCGGTTCAGAAATGGTGTTCAGTGAATCCATTCATTAATACATTGTCCCGGCTTCAGAGGGGATTGCTGAAGCCCTACAGGGCCCTTGGCCAGCGCTCATTTTGGCTCTCGCGACGGCCGGGAAAACCGGAGGGGGATCATCATGGCCCCCCCTCGCAAGGTGAAGTGGCCTGGGCCAGTGGTCTGTTTTTCGGTTCCGTGCCCATGGAGCGGTGGAATCCCGACGATTTGATTCTGCAACGGGGATACGGGATCTATCGCAAAATGCTGCAGGACGACCAGATTCGAGCCCTGATTTCGCTCAAACAGGCCGTCATCACGGCTCGGGGATGGCATTTCCGGACCACGGACAATTCCCCGACGCAGAAACGATGCGCGGATTTCCTGCGATTTATGTTGGAAAAGCAGTTGCGGGGTACGTTCAGTCAGGTGTTGCGGAACTTGCTCACGAGCCAGGCCTTCGGATTCAGTTTATGCGAAAAAATCTATGCCCCGGTGGAATGGCAGGGTCAGACCTATTGGGGTGTAACGCAGATCAAGCTCCGTCCCTCGGAGACGATGCAGTTCGAAACGGACGTGCATGGAAATCTGACTCGGATCGTCCAGCAGCAGGGCGGTTCCCGCGTTTCTTTGCCCCCGGAGCGGTTCATCCATCACGTGAACAAACCGGAATACGATGCCCAGTACGGCGAATCCGACCTTCGCGAGTGCCACCGCCATTGGTGGGCCAAGGACAACATTTTGAAGTTTTGGAATATCTACCTGGAGCGGATGGCCGCCGGCTTCGTCCATGGGAAGATTTCCGGTCCGTTAACACCAACGGAACGCGACGATCTCAAGCAGGTCATGAGCAACCTGAGTACAAAAACGTCGGTCATCACACCGGCGAACGTCGATCTGAAAATGGTCATGGCGCCATCCACGGATGCATTCGAACGCGCGGTGGCCGCCCGCGACAAGGCCATCGCCAAGGCGCTGCTGGTACCCAATCTGCTCGGACTTTCGGAGCAGGGTCGGGTGGGCAGTTTCAGTCAAAGCCAGACCCAAATGGAAACGTTCTTCTTCGTCTTGAACAGCATGGCGGAAGGGCTGGCCGATACGCTCAACGAACAACTCTTTCGCGAGCTGGCCTGGTGGAACTTCGAAACGCGAGACCCGCCTTTGTTCGTTTTCGACCCGCTCACCGACGGTCAGAAACGAGACTATGCGCGGGCATGGCGAGAAGCCGTCGCGGGAGGAACGGTAACGCATTCGCCACACGACGAGATCAGAACCCGGGAATTGCTGAAATACCCGCCATTGGCTGGGGCGTGATCGCTACAAACGGGGCCCACACGGTGCCCCCGCAGAAGGCGAAGAAACAGATCTTCGACCGAGACGGAACATTCGGACATTACATTCTATTTGGAGGTTGAGCGATGCCCAATCACATACCGAAGACACGCACCATAGAGGCGGAAATATTCTCCACGGGCACCTGGAACGGGGAGACGTTCGACAGAGCCGACCTGGAGGAGATAGCCGGGAATTTTCATCGACTGAAGGCCTCCTTGAACCCGCCACTGAAGTTCGGTCACGACGAAGATCAAACTTTGTTGGGCCAGATGGACGGCGATCCGGCCCTCGGTTGGGTGGAGGACCTGCGCGTGGAGGGCGACAAGCTCGTGGCCAAATTCGCGGGGGTCCCGGACGTGGTGCACGAAGCCATCCGGGAAGGGCGCTACCGGCGAATTTCGGCGGAACTGTACTTCAATGTGCGCCACGAAGGGCAAGAGATCGGCAAAGTACTTAAGGCCGTCGCTTTGCTGGGGGCGGACCTGCCGGCTGTGACCAATCTGGAAGATTTGTCAGCATACCTGGCAACAGCGGAAAATGGAGAATTGGGGACGAACGTGGCGCGTTGTTTCACATTGACGGCCCATGGCGGGCGGATTTCCGCCCCGACTCGGCCTGAAGGGGAAGGGGCGGCAACTGCGCTGGAAGCCGAGTTGACTGAACTGCGCGCTTACAAAGCTCGACAGGAACGGCGCAAAAATGAGGAAGCTTTCCATGCGGCACGTCGCGATGCAGCCTCGGTATGCGACAACGCAGTGATGACGGGAAAAATACCACCCCACCTGAAAGAGCGATTGCTCGGAGAAATTGACGCACAAATCCGCACGTTTACCGAGCAGACCCAGCTGAATGTCTCATTCGACTGGCTCAGGGCATTCATCAATGAAACCCCGGCCCAGTTGCCTCATGGTGAACTGGCGGTATCGCGTCAGGATGCGGATTTGCAATCCGAAACCGACGACCCCTCGCTCTCCTTGGCGCGGTTGGCTTCAGCAAAAATGATCGAATTGAATCTGAACTACGGGCGGGCGGCGGCGTATGTCCTCGAGACCAACCCCCATCTGGCCCGTTCCTATCGGGATTACACCCTGAAAGCCAACACGGGAGGTTAAGACATGGCTGTTGAAGGACAATACTTCGCCTGGACTATCGCGGCAGGCGAGGATCTCGACGATTTCACGCCAGGTAGCGGAACGCTGTTCAAAGCCGTGGCCCTGGACGACGGCAAAGTTGCCAACAACGGCCGGGAGGCCGGCGGCATTCTGGTCTATGGCGGAAAGACCGCCGAGCACGTGACCCTGGGATATGCCGGTGTCCTCAAATTTACCGCCGGCGCGGCCGTTGCGGTCGGCAGGAGGCTTACCGTGACCACATCAGGCTACTGCGTCGAAGCCGCGTCGGGAAGCTACGTGGTGGGCCGATGCCTGGATACCGCCGTCGGTTCCGGCTCAGTCGGAACCGGGGCCTTTAATTTCGCAACCATCGCCTACATGGGCGATTCAGGGGAGACTGCATAAATGAGCGGGTATTTACAGGGCCATGCCATCCATATCGACCATCATTTGTCCAACGTCGCGATCAATTACCGGCCAGCCGGATTCATCGCCGACGAGATATTTCCCGTCGTGCCCGTGCCGAAGCAATCGGATACGTACGTCATCTACGAACAGGCCGACCTGTTCCGGCGGGAAAACACGAAACGCTCCCGAGGCGCCGAGGCAAACAAGATCCACGCGAGGGTTTCCAGCGCGAGCTTCTATTGCGAGAATTTTGCCTTGAAAGCCGATGTTACGGTGGAAGACCGGGCCAATGCCGACCCGGTCTTCGTTCGCCAGTTCGAGGAGGGCCGTGTAATGCGGCTCCAGGACGCGTTGTTTCTCGATTGGGAGATCCGCGTGGCCAATCAGGTCACGTCGTCCAGTAATGTGGGCTCTTCGGCTGCCGTCAGTTCGGCGTGGACCGACTACACCAATTCAGATCCGATGGGAGATATCTGGATCGCGGTGGATAACGTGGAGGTGGCTACGGGTTATCGGCCCAATCACATCTTGTTCTCGGGCACGGCCTGGCGCAATTTTCGGCGCAACGTCAACGTGATCGACAAGGCGACCAGTCCTGGCGTTAGCGGAGGCGGACTGTACCCGTCCGCCGCGCAGATCGAAGATTTGCTCGAAATGAAAGTCCTTGTCGGCAACGCCTGGTACAACTCGGGGGAAGAAGGCCAGAGCATGAATCTGGGCCAAGTGTGGGGAGATCATGTCGTCGCCTACTACGCCCCGGAGCAAGCCAGCATCGAGGCGCCGTCGTTCGGTTATTATTTCCGCTGGAGCGCCGACGAAATCCCGAATATGCACGTGGAACGGCATCCATACGACAGCCGGCGCCATTGTTCGGAGGTAGAAATCGGTTACTACCAGGACGAAATCATTACGGCGAGTCCGTTGGGATTTTTGATCACCAACGTAACCTCCAGCACCTAGTCCGCGAGGATTGGGTGTGGATTCCTAAAGTCAGGATTCGTTCCGGGCCACTGCCGATGGGGTACTTCTAAAAACCGCCAACGGCCGGGGGATTCGGTCTCGGATGCGATTCCAAACGCACCGCACTATTTAAACGCGCAGCACTACCGGAGCAAGAACCATGCTGACACCTGAACATCCCGACAAAGGCGATCCGTTGTTTCGGGAGAAAATGGAGCAGTTCAAGAAAGATCGGGCGGATAAGAAGGCCCGCCCCGATTCGTGGGGCGTCTTGCGAACGCTCGTGAGCGCAAAGTCCGCACCCGAGGATAGGGGCTTGCCCAACAGCCGAACAGGCGCATGAACCCCTCTACCTTGCCGGAATCTCTCGCTTCGGCGGCGAGGGATGCGGAACCGCCCGCCCAATCCGCGCGTGCCGTCGACCTTTGGTGCAATTTTGTCGCCGGCGGCTGGTCGCCCTACGATCTCGACGAGGGACTCGGGGGCAGCGAGGAGTGCCTGGTATTATGGGCGGAATCGCTTGCGGAGCGGGGTCATCAGGTCCGCATATTCCACAATTCTTCCCGGCCAGGCGAGGAGACGACTCGCAGAGGGGTTACCTATTTGCCCCATGTCCGGTTCAACCCGTACCAGGCCAGAGATGTGCTCGTTACCTGGAAGTCGGTCCATCCATGGGCCATGGGGGCCAGGGCAACACGGTGCATCCATTGGAGCAGTGACGTGGAGCAGCCCTGGCCTGCGAAAATGCTCAACAGGATCGATGTGTTTTTGACCCTGACGTCATTTCATCGAGAGGCGATGCCCTGGCTGGAATCGTCCAAAGCGTTGGTGATTCCTCACGGGATAGACTTGTCTCACCTCGATCGACTCCAGCGCCAGACGGTGCCGCAGCGGGCGATCTACGCGAGCTCGCCAGACCGCGGTCTTCTGACCCTATTGCGGGATTGGCCCCGTATCCGACTGCATCGTCCGGGTATCACCTTGGACGTGTTTTATGGCTGGCGCCAATTCAGATTATGTAATTTCCAAAATCCGCAGGCGGTTGCCTTTCGGGAGGGCATCGAGCGCTTGATGGGGCAGGAGGGGATCCGCTTTCGGGGGCAGGTCAGCCGGGAAGAATTGGCGGCCGCGTATTGGGAAGCCGAATATTGGCTTCATCCGCTGAACCGGGCGGAGAGTGAGCTGTTTTGCCTGAACGCTGTCAAGGCAGCCTATTGCGGCGCGAAGAGCGTCGTCAACCGCATCGGAGCCCTGCAGGATACGGTCACCCAATGGATCGCCTACGATGAATTCATCGAAGGTGGCGAAACCATCCATGACTCGGCCACGTTCCCCGTCATGGATTGGCGTACGGTGGTGGCTCGTTACTGGGAACCCATCTTTCAAGGAAGATAAATGCACATCATTGTCTATTGTCCGGGCATGCCCTTTCATGGCGGAACGATCGACGAGGGGCACAGCCTTGGCGGGTCGGAAAGCGCGGCTTTCTACCTGGCGAGGGAAATGGCACGGATGGGCGCTCAAGTGACGGTTTTCACCCACATCCCACCCGATATGGCCGGGAAATGGGACGGCGTCCGCTACCTATCCGTCGGAGAACCCGACCAAAGCGCGCCTCTGGGCCGCGATTTCGAATGGTATGCCACCTCGACGCCCCACGACGTGTTGATCATCCAGCGCGTGCCAGACGGATTCCGGCGGCGCTTCGCGAGTAAGGTCAACCTTTGGTGGAGCCACGATCTGGCCTTGAAACGGCACCAGCCCGCGATGTCTTCCCAGCTTTGGAACGTGGACCGGATATTGGCTGTGTCCGATTTCCATCGGGAGCAGATTGCAACCGTTTATGGCATGCCCGAGGATATTTTCGCGGTGATACGCAACGGGATCGACCCGGCGCTGTTCACATCCGCGCGTCCGGAAGGAGACACCGATGCTCCCGCTGAAAGAAAAAAAGCTGGGGGCCTGCTGATTTACTCGTCGCGTCCCGAACGCGGGCTGTCCTTTCTCGTGGAACCGGGTGGTGTGATGGAGCGCCTGGGGAGCAGCGATCCGGATTTGACCCTGCTCGTCGCCGGTTACGACAACACGACGGCCCAGATGCGTCCCCTTTACGAGCGGTTGTGGAGCCGCTGTCGCGAGCTTTCCAACGTGGAATTGATCGGAGCCAAATCCAAGAAAGAGCTGGCTGACTTGATGGGTTCCGCATATCTCCATGTTTATCCCACCACATTCGAGGAGGTGAGCTGTATCACGGCTATGGAAGCCCAAGCGGCGGGCACCCCCATCGTTACCACTCGGGTAGCGGCTCTGCCTGAAACTTTGGAAGGAGCCGGCGCCATACTGATCGATCCCGATCCGGAGCGGATTTCCGAACGCTTCGAGAGGGAGATACTGGAGCTGCGGCGCGATGCTCCGCGTTGGGATGATCTCCACCGGCGGGCCCTGGCAAAGTCCGGGGAATACGAGTGGCAAACCCCCGCTAAGTCCGTGCTCAATCTCGCGGAAAACGTGCTTCGCGAAAAATGTTCGTCGCCGCGCCGTCTCGCACGCCACCTCATCCGAAACTCGGACATCATGGCCTGTCTGGATTTGTCCAGGCGGACGGGATGCGGGGATTCGGGTTTGGATGAGGCGGTCAAACGCGAGTTGAACGAACACTATCGGTTTGTCGACGAGAACACCTATGGATCGCATTACGAGGCCATTGCCCGCTGGCAGGACGAACAAGGGTTGGATCATGGGCTTGCCGATCCCGATCGCGTGATGTCCATACCTCGACTGCGTGTGGTGGAAGAACAGGTCTCCCGGTTGCCTAAGGGATCTCGCGTGCTCGATTTCGGTTGCGGTCAGGGCCACTTCACGTGTGCCCTCGCCCGCCGATATCCAGGACTTTCATTCACGGGAGTGGATATCGCCCCGTCGAACGTGGCGGCGGGCAATCAATATATCGCACGGGAGGGGCTCTCCAATGTCCGCCTGGTGGAGGGGGAGGCCGGGTCCGTCGAAGGCATCTACGATCTGATCGTGGCTTGCGAGGTGCTGGAACACGTACCCGATCCGGGTCAGGTCGTGGACCGTTTGGAAAGAAACCTGGTGCCGGGGGGCACGATTTGCTTGACCGTACCCTACGGGCCTTGGGAAGCGGAAAGCTACGAGACCATTCCTTTCCGCACGCACATTCACCACCTGGAACGACCGGATCTGCTGGCGTTGTGGGGACACAAGCCTGATTACCAGGTTGTTTCCGTTCCCGTCCGCGACACCGAACTCGGTGAACCGCTTGGGGCCTACCGTGTGATTTTCCGGGAAGGCGGCGAGCCCTCGGGCAAAATCGATATTGCGGCCAAACTGGTGCGGCAAGCCCCGCGCGAGACGGTGAGCATCTGCATGATTTGTCGTGATGATGGACACAGCCTGGCCCGCACGCTGGACAGCATCCGGCTCTTTGCGGACCAGCTCGTGATCGCGATCGACGGCAGCACGTCCAAGCTAGGACCGGCTTGGGCCATCGCGGAGCGTTATGGGGCGGAATCCTTCCCCATCGAGTCCCCCTTGGAAACCGGTTTTGCTGCCGCGCGTAATCAAACATTGGAGCGGGCATGGGGGGACTGGGTGCTCTGGATAGACGACGACGAGGTCTTCGAATGGCCCGAACGGCTGGCGAAGTATCTCCGCCCCAATGGATACGACGCTTACGCGATCAAGCAACATCATTACTCCGTGGAACCGGAAGGCATCATCAAAACCGATATGCCGTGCCGCTTGTTCCGCCGGCGGGAGGGCGTAAAGTTCTTTGGACTTATTCATGAACATCCCGAAAGGGGCCTCAACAAAGGGTTTCGGCACGTCCTGCTGCTGCCAGACATAGCGATATGCCATGGCGGCTACGACACGGAAGCCATCAGGCGGCAAAGATTTCACAGGAATCTCCCGCTGATGGTGCGTGACAGGAAGATCAATCCGGACCGGCTGCTGGGGAAGTTTCTCTGGATCCGCGACCTCGCGCATCTCAATCGTTACGCATTGGAACAAGGCAGCCCCGTGACACCCCGGATGCGTTTGCAGGCCGAAGAGGCGATCGCTCTGTGGCGTGATCTTTTGGCTGGCGGCCAGGTGCGAATGGCCGTGGATGCACTGCCCTACTATTCCGAGGCCGTGCAGTTGATCGCGGGAGATGGGATCGACTACGAGGTATCGATAGGTGCGTCAAGAGCCGGGATCGGAGACCTCAATGGCAGATCCCCCCAACCTGTTCGTGGCCGGTTCATCGACACCGATGATATTCACAAGCTCACCCAGGCCATGATGCGCGAAAAAACGGCCATATTCGAGGAGAAATACTTCTGATGGCCTATGCCACCTATACCGAGTTTCAAGAGCGCTACCCAACCAAACTGACCGAAGCGGAGGTGACCAGTCATTTCCTGCACCATGCCTCGGTTCGGCTGGAGACGATGCTGGCACCGTATTTCACCCTCCCTTTCTCGGCCAATAACCTGACCGCGAAGGACATCACATTAGACCTTGCGTATCTGCTGATTTTGCAGCGGAGCAAAGACCCACGGGACGCGGAATCTCTGTCACAAGGCATCAAGAGCAGAATCGAGGGTCTGCGCAACGGCACCGAAGCCATGACAACCACCAGCGGGGACACGGTTTACAGTAATACGGGCCTGGGTGAAATCTGGAGCACGACCCAGGATTTCAAGCCCATATTCGACATGAGAGAAAGCGCGGAGCAGAGGGTCGATCCCGATCGCCTCCGGGAAGAAAAGGAGGCCGACCGGTGATCACGGTTCATGGAGCTAAAGAACTGGATCGCCTGCGTGGGCGGATGAGTCGGGTCCGATCAAAATTGGCCGATTTCCGTCCGCTTCATCGGCAGGCGGGATCCGAACTGAACGATTGGGTCGCCAGAAATTTTCGTGCCCGTGGCAGTCGACTCGATTCACTCCCAGGTGGGTGGCCGGCACTGGCGCCCGCTACGCTGCGAGCAAAGCGGCGAAAGGGCCGGAGTCTCTCACCCCTTGTTGCGACCGGCCGGTTGCGACGTGAATTCACAGTCCGCGTCGATGCCGGGCGAGTAGTGGTGACCAACCTCGCTCCTTATGCCGCGGTGCATCAGTTTGGACTGGGGGTTCCGCGACGGCCGTTGTTCCCGGATGCAACACAAGTACGCAAGCTAATCGTGCCCGGGGTGGCTCGGCACGTTAAAGAAACGTTGGGTCGTTAGGGAGAATACCGGTGATTCACGTCAACAGC
>JACZRV010000216.1 GCA_022574555.1 SAR324 cluster bacterium | reverse complement strand
CCCACAGGTTATCCCAGACCGGAACTCCCGTGACCCATTTTGGTTTTTTTCAAAGATAAAGAAAATTTCCGGCCTTTTTTGAATCGTGCGCGGGATCGATTCAGAAACCGATCTTGACCTCGAGAATTGTGCGTTCTTCCGGCTGGGGATTGTCTGATGTGCCCAATTCTTCGGTGTAGCGCGCGGCGCTGACGGAGATGTAGTGGGCCAAATTGACTCCGGCTCCTAAGCTGATATACCCCTGGCTGCTCCCTCCGCGCAATTGCAGACCCCAGATTCCGTTGTCCAGGGGCCAAATGGAGAATTCTGCCCCAAAATGGTCCAGCTTGCCGGTTCGTTTCTCGGATTCGAATGCGGTGTTCGAAGCGTCGCGCAATTCCGCGGTGATGACCAGGTCCATGTCTTGCCCGAACAGGTCCGGATTGATGGCGATGGCCGCGTTGACTTCGCCGGTCAGTCCGGGCCGTTTTTTGAATCCAAAGTCGGGATCGTTGCCATTCAGCTGAGCGACCGCGATGGTGGGGCGGATGAAGGGAATCGGCAATCGGAAGATTAACCCCAGATCGTAGGCCAAGGCGTTGCCTTCCGACCGAAAATCCCCCAGGTCGAAATTCGGGTCGATCAACTCGTTGGACGTGAAATCCTCATCGATCAATTCCCGGCCCATACTACGAAAGGTGATGCCCCACATGATCAACCGCACGTCGGTTGCCCAGGCGAGAGTCATGTTTACCGCGGTGAACCGCTCTTCACGATAGTGGACTCCGCCGGGTGCGCTCTGCGCCTGTCGCGTCGTGATGTCGATGACGCCGAACCCCAGGCCGCTGCCGTTATGGAAACTGGCAAAGAGTTGCTCGCGCAGGTAACGGCTTTCCTCGGATTCAACGAGGAATGCGTCCACCTCCTCTACTGAACCGGGAAATCCATCGAAGGTGGAGAAGAATCCATCGGGGTCCGAATCGCTTTTGTCCGTGCTCCCGGAGAGTTCGACCTTCCAGAACTGCTGTTGTATCAAACCGGCGGGATTGTACAGCATGGCATCGGATCCCGTAGCCACCGCGGTTAGTGCCCCCCCCATGCCCAATCCACGGGCGCTTTCCGCCCAGCGGTGAAATTCCTGAGCCTGCGCATTCGTGGCTGCCGCCGTCACGGCCATGCCGCAGAGCAGCGCGGACAGCAGGAAATGCGAACGTTTGAGGTCAGCTTTCATAGAATAGGCCCGGTTCGACTCGTCGGGAGATTCCACTCATCGGTGAGCACCGGAGGACGGCGTCAGGATCATTGCACGGTGTAGGAAAGCTGTATCTCATTATTCGCGCGTTCGATATCGAGCACGATTTCCCTTTCGTTGCGAAACACGGTGAACAGACGCAACGCCTGATCGGCACTGGTGATGGATTGGCCATTGACCGATCGAATCACGTCGTTATTTCGTAATCCCAGCTTCTGGAAAATGCTGCCAGGCTGAATCTTGCGGATCTCGAAACCCCTCGCCTGGCCGTCTACAATCTTGGGCACCACCCGGGCCTGGCGAATGATATCCGTAAAGTTTTCAAATGCCTGCTCCACCTCCGCGGTGGGCACGGTGTATTCGTAAACGTTGCCGGATTGGGTCATGGGGAACGTATTCGCCCCGGGGGCTATGGGAATTTTCGCCCGGGTGATCGGATTCAACCGGGTCAGGGTCCGTTTCGGGTTTTTGACCCGGCGAGAGGTATTCGGCTGGCTTCTGGTACGAGCAGGCTTCGAGCGCGATGCCGGTTTGAGGATTCTTTCGCTGATTTCGATATCCGATTTCTTGCCTCCGCGCAGCACGGTTACGTGACCCAGAGCGACTCCAACCAGCCGCGCCTGCTCCGGCGAGCATTTCTTACCCGTTGTCTCACCACCCGTTGCCCCATCGCCGCGGGGCAGGCAGTCGCCGATCCGATAGACCAGCTCCTCTTTGCCGTCCGCTCCCGAGATCATGGCAAATGAGTTGTCTGAGTTATCACCCGCAATGAACGTACCGGTTAGTGCGACCTCCAGTGGCGGGAGTTCGGGAGCCTGTTGCACCGGGGATTTCCGCCCCAACGGTTGAGCCGCTTTGGGCTTCGGGCGGGCCTTGCGTTCTGCGTTGAAGATGTTGCGATCCAACAACACCTGGAAATCGCTGATGGGCCTGACCACTCTGGGAGCGGCGCGTTCACCCGCCACACCGGCCATCGTGGGCGCGTTGGGCTCGACCCGCAGCCTCTGGTCCAGCACCAACGATGTGGTGACCGCTGCCGCATAGGCGATGGCGCCCACCAGCAGGAAGTTGATCGTCCAAATCGTACCGCGCAGCAGACCCATGGCGCCCCTTCAGAATTCGTTACCGAAAAAATAGTCTTTTTATCATAGGAGGAATCGACACAGAACTCAACCTTTCTCCGTGCTGACCCAGGGCAAACACCATCTGTGAGTATGAGATCGTCAATACAGGTGGCGTCGGAGGCTCTCAATAATCGGAACAGGAGAGAAATCGCCCCCGCCTCCACGACAAGCCCGGCCCTCGGGTGCAGGCCGGACCCCTGCCTGTGTACGGAGAAGGGGTTTCGCAGGATCGCTGCGATTGTCCGTTTCTTTCCGTCAGAAATTGGAACGACGAAGGCAAATAAGTTAACCTATTATGGCGATTTCGGGCACGTAAACGGCCCGCGGAGCTGCTCGCCTCTAAGTCCAGCGCCTCAATGGGTTCGATTTGCAATTTTACTGTTTTTTGGGCCAAAAGCGGACAAAACGATCATACCAAAACGGATCACATCAAAACGGATCACATCAAAACGGATCACATCAAAACGGCCCACGGCAGGTGCCGCGCAAGCTCCGATCACGAACATTGTAACAGCCGCCTGCCCGTCCGTGTAGCCCCTGGCCGCGAATTACCGGAAATGACCGGGTTACGCATCCATTATACTATCCGCAGATTCACGCAGATAACGCAGATGGTTGGCTCCCCTATTATTTACATCGGCGTTAATCCGCGTTCATCGGCGGTTCCAAATAACATAGGTGG
>JACZRV010000115.1 GCA_022574555.1 SAR324 cluster bacterium | reverse complement strand
GTTCCTGTTAAGAAGTCCTTCTATGAGAGATGTTACAATTCTTTCTACCCCCCCATACTTTCTATTTTTGGAATTTGATACCTGTTGATGTGGCTGTACAACTATAGCAATGTTTTTGATAATTCTCATTTGTCTTGCCCTCGGGATCAATGACAAGGCAGTCAAGCGATTTTTGAAGTTGTCATTTTTCAAAAGAGCCGCAACTTCATCTTGACCCGCTGGAGGATGCGTAAAGGGAGCCACCTCGGTGAGTTCAGACGATTGGGGTTGAACGATCCGACATTACCCAGATGGAACCGCCCACACCTCGTGAAGAACTTTTCTGTCCTCCGGGACCACACATTATAGAAGAATCCAACTCATCCCTGTAGTTTGGCATCCTTATCACGCTCCGGAAAAGGCACAGAGCCCATTTTTAATTGCAGGGTGACGCAGCAGTGCGCCAAGAGTCGTTTTCCCTCTCGTTCTCGACTTTATCACTCGATCTCACTCACAGGCTGGGTCGTCACACCGGCACCGGCTGCATCAGTCGTCGAATCCGTCTCAGGATCGTCGCAAATACTGTTATTGTAAATGAGATTGTCGGATCGGCCCATAAAATTCGTCATCCATCTGGGATATGTGGAATCAATGTTCCGTATTCTGCCCTGACGTGCTCTTACTGATCGCACCATGCCATATCTGACCGTCGGCGGCCACAAGCTCTATTACGAATGGCGCGGGGAGCACGACCCGGCACGAGACGCGGTGATTTTCCTTCACCACGGGCTGGGTGCGGTGGGGTCGTGGAAGGACCTGCCGGATCGAATCGCTGAGGCCACCGGGCTCAATGCGCTGGTCTACGACCGGTTGGGTTATGGGCTTTCGGATGCGAGGATGGACTTTCCCCACGGCTTCATGGAGGCCGAGGTGCTGTTATTGCTGGAGATGTTCGAACTGATGGATATCGGCCGGGCGCACCTGGTGGGCCACAGCGACGGGGGCAGTATCGCGTTGCTCCTTGCCGCACGGTATCCGGAACGCGTGGTGACCCTGGTGTGCGAAGCTGCCCACAGCTTCGTTGAACCGGAAACTCAATCCGCCATCCGCAAACTGCTGGCGGAGCAAGCCGCGGGACGAACTCCCGAATGGTTGACTCGGCTCCACGGCGAGCGCGCCGGAGACCTGCTGCGAGCCTGGGGCAACGGTTGGCTGACCGCTCAACATACCCGATGGAGCATCGAGGACTGGCTGGGGTATGTTACCTGCCCCACCCTGGTGATCCAGGGAGACCAGGACGAATACGGCACGCTGGATCAGGTAACCGCCATCACGAACCGCATCGGCGGCTCCGAAAAATGGATTTTGCCAGGCGGGGGCCACGCGCCTCATGCCGATCAACCGGAAGTCTTCTGCGAGCGCGTCACGGCCCACATCGCCAGCCACACCGCGTCGGATCGAGACTGAATCCTTAGCCCGCTCATCGGCCCGAAGGCGCTGAGCACCATTTGTATTTCGAGGGGCCGATCGCGACTTGCGCCTGTAAATCGCGCTGCCTCAATCGCCGGTCATGCGGTATTCCTTGAGCACATCGCGGTTTACTTCCCGGCCCAGTCCCGGTCCATCGGGAACGGTGTAGACACCGTCCGCGAACTTGAGCGGTTCGGTGAACAGGTCGGCTTCAAGGTCGAAGTAGATCTTTTCGATCCACTGGGCCAGGCGTGTGTGGGCCAGCAGGTGCAGGGTGGCCACGAACCCCGGACCGAAATAGGGCGAGTGCGGCGCCAGGGAGAGATTGTAAGTCTCGGCCAGGGTAGCGATTTTAAGGAACTCGCCGATTCCGCCCACTTTGGTCACGCTGGGCTGGGCATAGGTCACAGCGCCGGCTTCCATCATCAGTTTGAACTGGTGTGCGGTGCAGGCGTTTTCGCCGCTCGCCAGGGGTACGCCGGTACTCTCCATCACCTCGGCGAGGCCGATATAATCCTCCGGCGGCCAAACCGGCTCCTCGAGCCAATAAAGGTCGTGCTCGTCCATGGCGACGGCCATCTGAGCCGCCTCGTGGGGCGTCCATTCGCAATTGATGTCAACCGTGAGCGGCATGCCCTCGCCGATAGCGGAGCGCCCCCGAGCGATGCTCTCCACATCGATCTGATGGAGCTTGATCATCTCGTAGCCTTCCTTCACCGCCCGGGCGGCGTGCTCGGCCATCTGTTCCATGTCGGCGTAGCGCACGAGGCTCGCATAGGCCTGCACGTCGCGGCTGGCTGCTCCGCCTAGAAGCTGGTAGAGCGGTTTGCCGGCGCGTTTACCGGCGAGGTCCCATAGGGCGATTTCGACCCCGCTGATCCCGAATTGGGTCACGCCGTAACGGCCGAAAATATGGGTGCGGCGCATGAGCGTGTCCACCAGACCCCGGATGTCCGTCTCGTCCTGCCCCATGAGCAATGGCCGTAAGGTGTGGTTGACCATCGCGGCGGCGGAGAGCGCTTGGCCATAACCGAAAGCTTCACCCCAGCCCACCAGGCCGTCGTCGGTTTTGACTTCGACGATGACCTGGTTCAGCGCTCCCCAGATCCAGGGGGTGTCGCCGCCCGCCGGAGCAATGGCCAAAGGATGGGCCGTGACTTCTGCGATGCTCAATGGAGTCCTCCTATTTTTCGCAAGGGATGCGTCGCTGCCTGTCGATGTGGGGCTGCGGGTTGCCCATCGTTGCCTCAACGGGCTTTGCGATGTCAAGTGGGGAGGGGCACCGGCGTCCGGGAATCACTCCAGCATCCTGAATACCTCCAGGTGCTCCTGGGGTGTGAGGGCCTCCGGGCGCCGCTGGCCCACCAGGGCCTCAAGGGCCACGGCGTGGCGTTCCCATACCCCGGGGTAGGCCCGGCGCAGGCTGCCGGCCATCAGCTTACGGCGGTGCATGAAGATGGTCTTGGTGTATTGCAGGAAGCGTTTTTCATGGTCGGGCGCCAATATGGGGGCGCGGGGCTCGAAGCGCACCACCGCGGAATCGACCTTGGGCGGCGGGCGGAATGCCTCGGGCGGTACGTCCAGGATACGCTCCATGCGGAAGACGTGGTGTGCCGCAACGCTGAGGGCGCTGTAGGCCTTGCCATCCCGAGGCAACGCGATCAGCCGGTCGGCGATCTCCTTTTGCACCATCAGCACCAGCCGGTCGTGATAGGCCCTGTGGGCGATCAGCCGGAACAGCAACGGGGTGGAAAGATAGTAGGGCAGATTGGCGATGACCGCATAGGGTTCCTTTCCACCGAAGAGCGCTTCGGGCGCCAACTCCGTTTGCAGGATATCCCCTTCCACCAAGCGAAAGCGGTCGTGGCCGTCGAACAATTGGCGCAGCCGGTCACAGAGCATGGGGTCGATTTCCACCGCGGTCACACGCGCGCCCCGCTCCAGCAGCCGCTTGGTGAGCACCCCCTCTCCGGGTCCTATTTCGAGCACCGGTTCGTTCTCACGGGGGTCGGCCCCGGCAACGATGCCCGCCACGACCCGCGCACTGCGCAGAAAGTGCTGTCCGTAGCGTTTGCCCATGAAATCGCCTATTTTGCTCCCTGACCCTCGAGGCGGTCACGTGCCTTTAGGTATTGCGCAAATGGAATTGGATCTTGCGCACGCGGAGTTGTACCGGTGCGGTATCCGGGTGTCGATATGGCCACTCCGGCGCGCCGCCTAACCCATTTTGCAACCTCCGGAGCCTATGTTAGCATGGCGCCTTCACGGCCCCAAAAACGCGGCCCTAAAAACTCCGTACCGTGAGCCGCAGGCGGGGGCCGGGGTCCGTTTTCGCAGGATCGCCCCTCTGCCACACGGGCGCACTGGGCCACCCGGGCGCACCGGCTGGCGCGACCCGGCCTATCACCCGCGAGCATATCGCCCCAAATGGAAAACCAAGATGAATCCGCCCAAACCCGCTTTGGCCGTCGCGGTGCAGGAGACAACCCCCAGGCACCTGGCAGAGCTCGCCGCGCGCTCGCCTCGGTCGGGCCGGCTGCATGAGGAAGCGCGACGCCTCACACCCGGCGGTTTGAGCCACAACCCGCGAAACCACGCCCCCTTTCCCCTCTATTTTAGCAAGGGCCAGGGTGCGCGCATATGGGACGTGGACGGGCGCGAGTACATTGACCTTTGGATGGCCCATTACGACGCCATCCTGGGCCATTCGCCGCCGCAGGTGATACAAACCGTTCGCGAGACGATGGAAAATGGCCTGCACATTGGCCTGGCCATCGAGCAGGAGGTTGAACTGGCCAGACGGATTTGCGACATGGTTCCCTCCGCGGAACGGGCGCGGTTCTGCGCCTCGGGAACCGAAGCCACGATGTATGCCGTGCGGCTGGCCCGCGCCTTCACCGGGCGCAACGTGGTCATCAAGATGGTGGGGGGCTGGCACGGCGCCAATACCGATTTGATGGTCGACGTGTTTCCTCCCGATTACGGCGGGCCCGAAGGGCGCGGCTTGCCGCCTGAGATCGTGCGGGCGACCCGATCGGTGACTTACAACGACATCGAGGATACGGCCCGCGTAATCCGTGAGGCCGCCGGCGATTTGGCCGCGGTGATCGTCGAACCGGCACTGGGCGCGGGAGGCATGATTCCAGCGGAGAAGAAATACCTGGAATTCCTCCACGAGGAGACCCGGCGCAACGGTGCGCTGCTCATCTTCGACGAGGTGATCACCGGATTCCGCTTCGCGCCCGGCGGCGCCCAGGAATACCATGGCATCACCCCCGACATCACCACCCTGGGCAAGATTCTGGGTGGCGGGCTGCCCATCGGCGCGATCGCAGGCCGGGCCGATATTCTGGATGAGAGCAGTATCCTGCGCAAGGTGCCCAAGGCGGAGCGGGTGATCATCGGGGGCGGCACCTATTCCTGCAATCCACTCAGCATGGCCGCCGGCATCGCCACCCTCGATACCCTGAAAGCCGGACGGGACCAGATCTATCCCACCCTCGAGGCAAACAACCGCAGGCTGTGCGAGGCCATCCGAGACGCTTTCCGCAGCCGGGGCATCCCGGTGACGATCACCGCGCCCAGCTCGCTTCATGCCGTGCACTTCACGCGCGAAGCCGGACAACCGGTGCGCAACATGGCCGACGTGATCGATCACACCGATCCCGCAAAACAGATCGAGCTGGCCGACCGGCTCCGGGTGCACGGCGTTTTCGAATTTCACGGGGGGGCGCTCTCGGTCAGTCATGGCGACGCGGAGATCGCTAGCATCATTCAGGCAATGGAAAGCTGTGCGGACGAGATGGCCGCAGCCGGCTGAGATTCAGCCAAAATAACCATCGCAGGTTTGGAGATTGAGCCCCGCTGCCGCAGCGGCGTAGCCTATAGGGGCGCCGGGAAACGAGGAACCCGTGGCAGAAGCTCAGGCCAATCAAGCTAGTGCGTTGGCCGTTTAATCCCGCCGATTGTGTGGAACGCCGCGGCGAAAAATCTATCGCAAATTAGGGATAATCGATCGCGACGTCCGTTATCCCGAGAAAGCAGGAGAGGGACCCCACCAGGGAATTGGTCGCGGAGGTGCCATGAAACTGACTGCTTGCCCATGGAAGACGGCTTGGCACGAAGAGCAGGTCTCCGACAAGTTCTTTCAGGAACTGGCCAAGATGGAAAAGGGCTTGGCCAAAGATCTGAATACCTCGGCTCAGTGGTTGGAGCATTTGGTGATCGAGCTCGGACAGTTGGCCCAGAACATGGTGCAACTTGAATCGGAAGACCCCCATGTCCCACAGCTTCGGATGGCCTACGATAGGGCGGTCAAGCTTTCCGCCCTATCGGTGCACCTTGCCGTGGCGTTGCATGACGCAGAGGACGGGCTGGGCCAGGCCAAAGGGAAAGACGACGCCACCTATCATCCCAGCGTGGCCTCGGCCGTGGAAGCGGCGACGCACCAGGCCGAGGCCGGCGGCATGTCTGCCGCAACCTCGGGGAAACCGGCTCCTTCTCCCATGCGCCAGACCATTCTATCGTTGGCCAAGCGCGGCGTCCCGGTACCCGAAATTGAGGTCATTACCGGCCAGCCACGCAACCTGATCGAGTCGGTACTCTCCGAAGAATGATCGCCTGCCACCGGCCGGAACGAGCGGCAAAGCGGCGTTAGCCGATCTGCCCGGCGAATTTGCTGCGAAGCGTTCTTGGTGGCATCTTGGCCGGCCCTCACCAGCCGTTGGAACATGATTGCAGCGATCCAGCGTCCCTCCCGCGGCCGATAATTGCGCACCGATCCCGACGCACGGCCTGGGCGTTGACCGGCAATCGATTCATGATGCGCCGCTCGCCCACCCGGCGGGCGGGGAAACGTTGCGCCGGGCTTGTGGAGATATATTAGCGACGTAGCGCGTCAAGATGCCGGGCACAGATGACCCGCAGCAGAGACGCAAAATTCTTGTGATTTTCGGAGTTGGTGTAATGAATGCGGTATATTTCCCCCAACAGCGTTGCCGTAGTCTGCCCGTCGTCACGGGCGATGCTGTCGAGCACCCGCCAAAATATCGCTTCCAGCCGCACGCTGGTCGAATAGCCTTCAATGCGAAGCGAGCGGGAGACCGGCTTGCTCAGCTCCAGATCGACTGAATCGGACCACTTTTCCAATGGACACCCTCAGCGGAGGTTCGCTTTCAGACTCGGCACCAGCCAAGCCGTTTTTCCTTGGCCCGGTGGGAAACTCCAATTGCCCGCGATTTCTGGCAACGGGCTCGACGGATACGACGGCGCCGGAGAGGGTTCCGATTTGCCATGGGCGGATCCCCGTCCCCGGTACGGAATCCGTAAGTTCAGGATTCGATTATTCGGCCCAAAAAGGCGGCCGGCTTGGCCACCTCCAGAGCTTAGTGTCCCTTGTTAAGCCCCTAATCGTTTTCCTGTCAAGAAAAAAACGCGTCAGGTTCTGGAAAAAATTTGGGTTGATACCTCCTAAACGCCCTGGCCGCCCTTCACTATTTGTCCATCCCAGTGGGGCGGGCGTCTCGCCCGCCATGCGCCACCTTAACCGCACGGGCGGGGACGCCCGTACCACTGGGAAATTGCTATTCTGTGCGAAGCCACCGAAGTCGCCGACAAAACTGAAGGGTGGTCAGCGGGAAAAATCATTGACTTCGATCCGCTATTTCTCTAGGTTTATATGTTTGAATAATCACTGACGAATTGGTCGCCAAATCCCATGTTTGAAGCACTTACTGAAAAGCTGACTTCCGGATTGCAGCGCATCCGCGGGCAATCGCGAATCACCGAGGCCAACATCGAATCGGCGTTGCAGCAGGTGCGCACCGCTCTGCTCGAAGCCGATGTCCACTACCGCGTAGTCAGGGCCTTTCTGTCCACGGTGAAGGAAAGGGCCCTGGGCGAGGAGGTGCCGGCTGGGTTGGCGGCTGGGCAATTCTTCATCAAGATTGTCAGCGACGAGCTAACCCGAATGATGGGTGGCGCCCACGAGGGATTGCGCTTCGCCGAGCGCCCGCCGACCGTGATCATGGCGGTGGGGCTGCAGGGTTCGGGTAAGACCTCTTCGGTCGGCAAGTTGGCCAAATGGCTGCAAAAGGAGGGCAAACGCCCTTACCTCGTCCCTGCGGATACCTACCGCCCAGCAGCCATCGAACAACTGAACGTGCTGGCCCGGGAGCTGGATGTGCCGTGCTATCCCGCGACGGTGGAGATGGATCCGGTCGCCATCGCCAAGGATGGCGTCCATGCGAGCCGCGAGGCAGGAGCAGACGTTGTCCTGATCGATACCGCTGGCCGGCTGCATGTGGACGACGCACTGATGGCGGAGTTGGAAAGAATACGGGACGCGGTGCATCCACATGAGATTCTGTTCGTCGCCGATGGAATGACCGGCCAGGATGCCGTCAATACGGCGGGGGCGTTCCACGAACGTTTGGGGCTGACCGGCCACATCCTGACCAAGATGGATGGCGACGCCCGCGGCGGGGCGGCTCTTTCCATCCGGGCGATCACCTCTCTTCCCATCAAGTTCATGGCGGTGGGGGAAAAGCTGGAAAACCTGGAACTGTTTCACCCGGAACGAATCGCCTCCCGCATCCTGGGGATGGGGGACCTGGTTTCCCTGATCGAAAAGGCCCAGGACACTTACAGTGAGCAGCAGGCTCTCGAACTGCAAAAAAAGATCAGCCGCAACGAATTTACCCTGGCAGACTTTCTGGAGCAAATCCGCACCATGCGCCGCATGGGGCCGATGAAGGAATTGCTGGAGATGGTGCCGGGCATGAGCTCGGCGGTCAAGAACGCGTCCATGGACGAGAAGCAGTTGCTCCATGTGGAAGCCATCATCTCATCGATGACGCCTGCGGAGCGGCACAATCACAACGTGATCAATATGTCGCGCCGCGCCCGGATCGCCAAGGGCAGCGGCACGCGCAACAGCGACGTGAATCGCCTGCTCAAGCAATTTGCGCAGATGCGCAAGATGATGAAAAAAATGTCCCGTCTCGGCGATCCGCGCCAGGCGATGGGCATGGGGCAATCGCTGTTTCCCGGTTAATCGCGGCGCACCCGGCGCCTGCCCCCGAAAGGGGCGCAACTTTTGCGGAATGGAGAATTTACGTGGCAACTCGTATTCGATTGGCTCGGGGCGGGTCCAAGAAACGCCCGTACTATCGGGTCGTCATCGCTGACAAACGCGCCAAGCGCGACGGCCGCTTCGTGGAACGAATCGGCAGTTACAATCCCCTGCTCGAAGAAAACAAGTGCACGATCGACAAGGCGCGCGCCGAGTATTGGCTCAGTGTGGGCGCATCGCCCAGCGAGCGGGTGACCAAATTGTTGCGCTTGTCCGGCATCGATATCCCCCCGGCGCTGGTGCCCAAGAGGCTGCGGCCGGGCGGGGCCGCGGAAACCTCGCAACCCGGTAAGAAAAGCCTGGCCCAAAAAGCCAAGGCCGCCCAACAGGAGACAGCGCCGAAAAAGGCCGAAACCAAACCCGCGGAAAAACAAGAGGTGCCCAAGAAAGCGCCCGCGAAGGCGGAGGCGGCGCCTGCGACGGAGGTGGCCGAGGCCATCGTGGTAGACGAAAAAGATAAGCCGCCGAAATCGGCAGCCGCCACGGAGGAGCAGGCAGAACCGGAAATAGCCCAAGCCACGGCTGCCGGAGAAAACGTAAAGATCGAGGAGGTGGCAGGGGCAAATGAGAAAGAGTCCGGGGCAGAGAAAACGGCGGCAGATAAAGCGGCGGACGGCGATTCGGCGCAGGAAAACGGAGCACCCGACAAACCGGAATCCGGCTAGGGATGGGCCGGTAACGCGGGCGCATCGCGCAGCGCAATTGAAAAGGGCGCCATGGAGCGCATGGTAGACCGTGACAAGTTGATCCCCATCGGCCGGGTTCTCGAGCCCCACGGCAAGCATGGCAGCCTGAAGGTGCTCCCTTTGACGGACAGCCCGTCCTATTATGAGACCTGCCGGGAGATCTACATCGATTCGCAAGAGGGGCTGCGCCGGCACGCGGTGAAATCTCTCGCCGTGGCCGCAGCAGGCTGGATCCTGTCGCTGGATCAGGTTACCGGCCGTGATGGCGCCCACACGCTCAGAGGGGCGGAGGTCTTGGTGCCGGAAGCGTCGTTGCGTCCCCTGGAGGCGGACGAGTTCTTTCGGCACGATCTGGTGGGTTGTACTGTGGAAACCATGGCCGGCAAAACCCTGGGCAGCGTTCGCGAAGTGATGATGGGTACCGAACAGCACTTGCTGGTGGTTTGCGGCGGTGCAAGCGAAGTGCTGCTGCCCCTGGTTTCGGAGATCGTCCGCGACGTGGACACCGAAAACCGTGTGATTCGTGTCGAACCGCCACCGGGGCTTCTGGAGTTGAACGGCTGAATGCGGCGCTTTGAGGTGCTTACGCTCTTTCCGGCGCTATTCGTGCCCTTCGTGGAGGGCGGCCTATTGGGGCGGGCCGTGCGAAACGGCACCATAGAGGTTGAAACTGTCGATCTCCGCGGCTTCGGCATCGGCAGACACCGGGCGGTGGATGATGTCCCGTACGGCGGTGGTGCCGGGATGGTGCTCCGGCCGGAACCCATTTTCCGGGCCGTACGGTCGCGGGAAGCGGAAGCGCGCAAGGCAGGCCGTAATCTGTGGAAGGTGCTCATCACGCCCCAGGGCCGGCCCTTCGATCAGGAAATGGCCCGAGGCTTGGCTCGGCGGGAAGACCCGCTGCTGCTGATCTGTGGGCGCTACGAGGGTTTCGACGAGCGCATCAGGCTGGGGCTGGCCGATGAAGAGGTCTCCGGTGGCGACTTTATTACGCAGGGCGGCGAGGTGTTTGCCATGGCCATCATCGAAGCGGTCGCAAGGCTCCTGCCCGGCGTGTTGGGCAATCCGAAATCGACCCTGGAGGAATCATTTTCCGGCGAGGGGTTGGAGTATCCTCAATACACCCGCCCCGCGGTCTTCGAAGGCATGAACGTGCCCGGCGTGCTCCTCTCCGGCGACCATGCCAAGATCGCAGCGTGGCGTAAGGAGATGGCGAGGGAACGAACCGCGCGCCGCCGGCCCGACCTGGGCCAAGCGAAGCGCCGCGAGCCGAACTGCGGGAATCCCCAAGAGGCGCCTGGGGCCTGAGTAGTGAGCAGGCAAAGCAGAACAAGGCCAGGAAATTACGAAGCAAAGTAGAACAAGACACAGCATTTACCAGGCAAGGAATGATAGCGACATGATAAAGCCTCTGATCAACTGGGTCACTGCGCCTCACGTGCGCACCGATCTCCCCCATATCCCCGTCGGCGCCCTGGTGCGGGTCAATTATCGCATCCGGGAAGGCGAAAAGGAGCGCATTCAGGCGTTCGAAGGGGTCGTCATCCGCAAGCATCGCGGGGCCAACTCCACCTCGGCGACGTTCACCGTGCGCAAGGTGACCCAGGGGTTCGGCGTAGAGCGGATTTTTCCTCTCAATTCGCCCCGCATCGAAAAAGTGCAGATCAAACGCCGCGGCAAAGTACGCCGGGCCAAGCTGTATTATCTGCGCGCCTTGAGCGGTAAAAAGGCCAGGCTGACCGAATCCAAGCGTGGCTGATATCCGAATTGAATCGGCCCTCTGGCGGAAAGGATTCCGCATGGTGGCTGGCGTCGACGAGGCCGGACGGGGGCCTTTGGCGGGACCGCTGGTGGTAGCGGCGGTGATCCTGCCGCAGCGATGGCGGCCGCGGGTGCCGATCGACGATTCGAAACGGCTGACCCCGGCTCAGCGGGAGGCGGCATATGGGGCCGTGCGGCGGCATGCGTTGGGGTGGCGGGTGGTGGTGATTTCGCCGCAAGAAGTAGACCGGGTGAACATCCTCAACGCCACCTTGCAGGGCATGGCCCTGGCTCTGGCACGGATCAAACCGGCGCCAGACTTCGCCTTGGTCGACGGCAACCGGCTGCCTGAATTGCAAGTGCCGGCAAGAGCCCTGGTGCAGGGGGACGCCCGCTCACGTACGATTGCCGCGGCATCGATACTGGCAAAAGTCGTACGGGACCGATTGATGGCCGTATACGGCGCCCGTTTTCCCCAGTGGGGATTCGAACGGCACAAGGGCTACCCGACCCTGGAGCACCGTTACGCGCTCGCGGCTCATGGGCCCAGCCCGATTCATCGCCGCTCCTTTTGCGCCAAGGCATTGAGTGAGAGCGAGCGCAAGCGGATGGAGAGCCAATGGCCGGCCGAAAATCGATTGGAGCGCGGGGCGAATCGACCGCCGCTAAATATCTCGAGCGGCTAGGCTATCGCATCCGCGAACGAAATTACCGCTGCCCCTTGGGAGAAATCGACTTGGTAGCGATCAAGGACGAGTTCATCGTGTTTATCGAAGTCAAGACCCGGTCGGCGGGCGCACCGCTGGCACCGTCGCAATCGGTTACGGCCCGCAAACGGGCCAAAGTGAGACGGCTGGGTGAATACTATTGCGCACAGCACACGGAATTGCCCCTACAGCCTCGCTTCGACGTCGTCTCGGTCGTGGCCGGGGCCGGAGCAGAAAAAGTGGAGCACCTCATCAATGCGTTTTGATCTATGCGGTTTGATCTATGCGGTTTGATTTACGCGGTTTGATTTACGCGGTTTGATGTGGCTGCAAATGTATAACGAAACTAAGGACACCCCATGGCTCAACACAAATCGGCGATAAAAAGGGCACGGCAGACGATCAAGCGCAATGCGCGCAATCGGGCCTTGCGTTCCACGCTCCGTACCGCCCTCAAAAAATTCGCTGCCCAAATCCAGGCCAAGGAAATGGAAGCCGCTGAAAAAGCGCTGCCATCGGTTCATAAGGCCATCGACAGGGCCGTCACCAAGGGTGTGCTCCATCGCAACACGGCCGCCCGCAGAAAATCCCGCGCGGCCGCGGCTCTCAAAAGGCTCCAGGCAGCCTAAGGCACCACCGGTTCACCACCGGAACCACGATCCGGGTAAATACGGGTATCGATTAAGGATGAAATCATGATCAACGGTATATTGGGGCGCAAGATAGGCATGACCCAGATCTTCACCGAGGACGGCACGCGCATACCCGTCACCGTGGTCGAGGCGGGTCCGGTGACCGTCGTGCAAATCAAGACCAAGGCCAAGGAAGGCTACGACGGCGTCCAGGTGGGCTTCATTCCCCAGCCCAAGGAGAAAAAGGTCAACAAGCCGATGCGGGGTCATTTCAAAGACGTTCCGCCGACCAAAACATTGCGCGAATTTCGAGTCTCAGGCACCGAAGACATCGAAGTAGGTCAGATTATTGATTGCACGATCTTCACCGAGGGAGAAAAGGTCGATCTCACGGGAAAGTCGAAAGGCAAGGGATTCCAGGGGGTCGTGAAGCGTTACGGATTCAAGGGCGGACCCGCCAGCCACGGATCTCAGTTTCACCGCGGCACGGGATCCATCGGCAACAGCGCCTCTCCCGGCCGGGTGTTTCGCGGCAAGCGCATGCCTGGGAGGATGGGGGGCAAGCGCGTGACGATCAAAAATCTGACCATTTGCAAGGTGCTCCCGGAGAAAAATCTGCTCCTGATCAAAGGGGCCATTCCCAGCCACAACGGAGCGGTGGTCATGATCCGCAAGGTCGCAACGCCCGCTTAGTTTTTCTTTTCCACTGGTGCCGCGGCCGCTCGATGCGATGCACCCAAATTCCTCAACGTCGTCGCCGGATTTCCGTGTGCATCATTCTGTTGGGTTTCACCCCAGCCTATTCGAAAATATCAGCGGCTAAAAAGAAGTTCTGCGGTCTTCCCCATTTTTTTTATTTTCTTGTTGACATACCTACCAGTCGGTATTAGATTGAGAGCTATGGATAAGGCAACCCAGCGCAATCCGGAGCAGACGCGCAGCATCATACTGGATGCCGCGTTCAAGGAGGTGTACGAGAATGGCTTCCAGGCGGCGAGTCTGGACCGAATTCTGGCCAATACCCAGCTCACCAAAGGTGCGCTGTATCACCACTTTCCCAACAAGCAGGCCATGGGATTGGCTCTGGTGGATGAATTGATCGGCCCCGCGATCGATCAGCAAATGATCGAGCCCCTGGAGAAAACGGACGACCCGGTCGCACTGTTGACTGAAATGATTGACCTGCGGATCGACTGTCAGCCCGACAACTCGATGAGATGCGGCTGCCCGCTGAACAATCTGAGCCAGGAAATGAGCGCCAACGACCCGGAGTTTCGAGAGCATGTGAAAGCGGTGTTCGACCGGTGGCGGGATGCTTTGGCGGGTGCCTTGCGGCGCGGGCAGGACAGAGGAAATGTCCGCGGGGACTTGGCCTGCAATCAAGCCGCTCTATTTATCATCGCCGTCCATGAGGGCTGCATCGGTATGGGAAAGACCTATCAGAGTGCGAATCTGTTCCGCGATTTGGCCACCCAGATGAAATTCTTTTTACAAACCCTGAGACCCTAGCTGATCTCTTTAGGTCGAACTTAATTCCAACTGGTCGGAATATTCGATGTCCATTCAAGATATGTTCACCCCTGGACCTGTTTGGGAAGGAATGGACACCGCACTAGGGCCAAGGCGCCGGTTTTTATATTTTCACGTACATACCAACCGGTTAGTACGCATGGATCGAATCCCGGTTGAACTGTTGGCAAAAATGACGGGACGGATACCGGGTCCCGGTAAAGAGCAGGGGCGGCGTAATCG
>JACZRV010000114.1 GCA_022574555.1 SAR324 cluster bacterium | reverse complement strand
GCCACCTTCCGTAAATTTCAGCGCAGCGGTTAGGCTCGTTCGAAGCCGCCGCCAGAATTCAGACTTAACTGAATATTCCGCCTGGACGTGGAACCCGATTGGAACGGGGGCAGGATTCCTGCCAGCCCAAAACACCGGATCAAGCCAATCCGTGAAGCCCGTCGTGGCGGACCACACCTTGACATTGCCTTGCGCGGCTGGTCATTAATCAGGATCGATCCCGCCTTCCGTATTCTACCCCGCCGGGGGAGACCGCCCATGGAACCCACCGAAGCCAAGCGCAGGCTTTCCGCCATTATGATGGCCGACGTGGCCGGCTATTCGCGCCTCATGGGTGAGGACGAGCGGGCCACCCTGCGCACCCTCACCGCCCACCGGGAAATTTTCAGTCAGTACGTCCAGCGGCACGACGGGCGCATCGTCAACGCGCCGGGCGACTCCATCCTGGCCGAGTTCGGCAGCGTCGTGGATGCCGTGGGCTGTGCCGCCGAGATTCAGCGAGAGCTGGCGGAGAAGAACGCCGAACTCCCCGCCAACCGGGCCATGCTCTTCCGCATCGGCATCAACTTGGGCGACGTGATGGTGCGCGGGAAGGAAATCTACGGCGACGACGTGAACATCGCCGCTCGGCTGGAATCCCTGGCCGATCCGGGCGGCATCTGCATCTCCCGGAGTGCCCATGACCGCGTTGTCGGGAAGCTCCCACTGGAGTTTGAGTACCTAGGCAGGTCAAGAGCCAGACGGTTCGCGCCTATCGCGTGGTGTCCGAGGGCGTGGCCGTCGCCCCATGGACTGCGAATGACAAGCGCAGCGCTTTTTCCCTGATCATGATCTGCTCCTCATCGATCCCTTGGTCCGGGGCGAATTCGGCCCCCGGTGCAACCCCGCCGATCAACCGGCCGGGCACCGCGGGTCCAGCATGGGCTCTATATTATTTCCTCGGACCGGATCAAGCGGCGGCGGGCAATTTCGCCCGGACCGGATGCCGGAACCTTGGAATGTGAACGCAAGGGGGGAGAATGATAGTGGGAGGCCGGTTCAGCCGGCTTCATCGCGATTTTGCCACATGCTTTCGATGGTGGCCGAGAGGGTCATCGGGTCGAAAGGCTTGGAGATGACGTCGAGGGCGCCCTGCTCCCTGTATTGGGCCACCTCGTGGGGTTGCACCTTGGCGGTCATCAGGATCACCGGAATATCCGCGGAATCGGCACGTTCGCGCAACACCTTCATGGTTGTGGGGCCATCCATGCCCGGCATCATGACGTCGAGCAGGATCAGGTCGGGCGCGAATTCGCCCACCGTTTCCAGCGCTTTTTCGCCCGAGTCACAGAGCTTCACGGTGTAGCCACCCACCTCCTCGAGAGCCATCTTGACGATCTCCTGAATGTCGGGCTCGTCCTCGACGCACATGATTTTTTCCAGCGGTTTGTCGGCCATGCGGGTTTGTCCTGTTTTCAGATGGATTGGCGTTCGTGCTGTTCTTCGCTGTTTTGCTGGATCAACGACCGAATCCGTTCCACCAGTTCCTCGTGGGTGGACTTGGATTTGACCAGTGCGGCGTTGACCCGCGCGGCATCGGCCGGTTCCATTTCGTGGGCTGAAAACACGACCACCGGCACCCGGTGTGTTGGGTGCTCGGGCAGGTCGCTCAGCAAATCCAGTCCATTACCGTCGGGCAGGCCAAGGTCCAGCAGAATCAGATCGAAGGTCTCCTCGCGCAGCAGCTTTCTTGCGTCGGCCAAACTTGCGGCAGGTATCACATCGCCGATGTCGCGCACCAGGTCGGAGGTCACGGTTACGAGGTCGCTGTCGTCCTCCACGTGCAAGATCCTTTTACGGCTCCTGGCGACGTCCTGTACCGCCTTCTCGATTGACGCAACCAGGCGCATTTTGTCGATGGGTTTGCGGATCCAATCGACGATGTCCGGCGTCAGCCCGTTTAATTCAATTTCGTCCTCGGCGGTTCCGGCCGTAATTACGATGATGGGAATGGATGGGAGCCTTCCTTCCTTCCTGAGTTGGCGGATGCAGGAAATCCCGCCTTCGCCCGGCTGAAACGGGTCCAGGGTGATAGCGACGTAACGGTTTTTCAGGATCAGTTGTTTGGCTTCCTGGGCAGTGGGGGCCGAATGGACTTCATAACCGGCCTGCTCGATCAGAAGTGTCAAGAGTTGAGACAAGTCTGGATTGCTTTCGCAAACCAACACCCGGCCGGCGTGTCCAGGCACCCGATCCCGCACCGGCTCGGTCTTTTCCTCTGTCCATGCCGGCAGGTCGAAATAGAACGTCGCCCCCTTGCCGATTTCCGTGTCGAAGCCGATGGTACCCCCGAGCTTTTCCACGATCGCCTTGCAAATGCATAATCCAAGCCCGGTGCCCCCCTTTTGGCGGGTATCGGTGGCATCGGCCTGGGCGAATTTTTGGAAAATCGAGCTTTGAAATTCCTCCGGGACGCCTGGCCCCTGATCGGTGACGGCCACCCGAATCCGGCCGCCGTTTTGGGCGATATCGACCTGCACGTTGCCCCCGCCAGGGGAAAACTTGGCTGCGTTGGATAAGAGATTGGTGACCACCTGGGTCAGCCGGTCCGCGTCTCCGCGCACCCGGGCATGGGGTGGGTGGCTGACAAACTGGAAATCAACCTTGAACTGCTGAGCGTAACCCCGGTTGTCCTCGATCGCGGCTTCCACGAGGGGCACCAGGTCGATCTGCTCCAGATTCATGACCAGCTTGCCCGACTCGATTTTTTCCATATCGAGAATGTCGTTGATCAGCCGCACCAGCCGGTCGCTGTTGTGCGCGGCGATCCCGATCATCTTGGCTGCCTTGGGCGGCAGTTCGCCGGCCACACCGCCTTGCAGCATGCCCAAGGCGCCGCGGATCGAGGTCAGCGGCGTGCGCAGCTCGTGGCTCACCGTCGAGACGAATTCGCTTTTCATACGGTCCATCTCCTTGCGCTCGGTGATGTCACGCACGATACCGAGGATAATCATTTCGCTGTCTGTATCGATCCTGGTGATCGTAAGCTCCATGGGAAAAGTCACGCCATCCCGGCGTTCACCCGTCACCTCTCGCATCCGATTCAGAATCTTTGAGGTACCAGACTTGAGATAATTCTCAAGGTAGTCGTTATGGGCACTTCGATCAGGTTCCGCCGCCAGTATTTTGACATTGCGCCCCACAAGTTCCGCTTCCGAATAACGAAAGATTTTTTGCGCGGCTGGGTTAACGGATAGGATAATTCCCCGTTCGGAGATTGTGATGAGGCCGTCGACGATGTTGTCCACCACCGCACGAATATCATTTCGCGAGCGCCGCAGGTTCTCCGACATATCGTTGAAAGATCGTGCCAACGCGCCAATTTCATCCTTGCTTCCCACATCGATTCGATGTTCATAATTTCCGGTGCCGATTAGATGCGCCCCCTCAGTCAGTTTCTTTATGGGCATGGTGACTTGTCGAACAAAATAGATTCCCAATAGAACGACGGAAAGACCGATGCCGAAAAGAAGGAATATCAGCCGGTTTCTAAGAACGTTAGCTGGTGCAAAAGCGGTAATCGTCGAAACACGAGCGATCAGCTTCCAATTATTCCCGCGAAAATCCAGGTATCCCCGTTCTCGGACCGCGACAAATATAACGTCTGCTGATCCAGTGCGAGTTATGATTCCGCTTCCCATTCTCTCATCTGCCAGGGATCGTTCGACCTCCTTAATGTGCAATGTGTCGGACAATACCCCCTTTCGGTTGTGATTCGAGTACAGCAACAACCCCTCTTGGTCCACCAGGTCAATATGGATCATTTCGCCGTGATACATTGTGAGCTGCTCTGTCAGCTCGTAAAGTCTTTCGATAGGCATTCTCGCTACGATACTTCCGATGACGGCTCCCTGATTGTCTTTAATCGGACCGGCAAAATAAATCACTATTTGGCCGAGCGATGAGGACTTCCCCACCGCGATGGCGAGGGTTTCCTTTGCGGAGCCCAGCCAGGGGGCCGTTTCTGGGCGACGACGCCGGATGTCCAAGCCCGATGTATCCGATATGCGCACACCGTCTATATCGAACATCGATACAGATATAAATGAGCTAGTAACGTTTCTATACTCCAACAATTTCCTAGTGATATCGACAATTGTAGAATCCGGTGAGCGGATGATAGGATCGGAGGTAATGATACGAACTATGGCAAGTCTATGTTGCAGGCTCCGATCAATCATGTTCATGATTCCTGCGGCCCTAAATCGAATATTCTGGATGATGCTTTTCTGCAGAGTCGTCCTATAAGTTATATAGACCAAGGAAGACGATATAGCGCCGACGAAAACCATGGACGCCACTAAGAATATGGTGATTTTTGCGCGAAATCCCACGAATTACTTCCCCGTTAAATTATTCACAAACTTCGGTTCGATAATCTCATTGAAAGACACGATGGAGGATAACTGGCCTCTCTTCATGAAGAAGTTAACGATGAATTCACCTGTATTGTGGAGGGAATCGGGTGCATCAGATTTGTTCAGCGCATCCCGATTCCCATCTCGACCTATTTGTTTGGTCCCTCGCAATCCGGACACCATTTCTGCTTCGGACATCCCAACGGCCTTGGCCATGATTCGAATTGATTCATCCCAATGCTCTTCCCGATACTCGTGGGCTTCAACCATGGACTGGACGATGGCTTGAATCTCCTCTGGTCTTTCCTCAATCAGGTCTGCGCGGAAGACTAAAAGGTCTGCGATGATCCCCGGACTGTCTCCAGCTTGGGCCAATATTTTGTATCCTTTATCGATCGCATTTGATAGTGTAGGTTCCCATGTATGTCCCGCGTCGATTCGTCCTTGGTCCAAGGCTACGAGGACTTCGTGAGCAGGGACGATTTCAAGTTGGATGTTTTCCTCTGACACACCCGCACGTAGCAACGCATTTAGTACAAAAATATGAGAAAACGTAAACAATCCTTCCACACCGACAGTCCGTCTCGATAAATTTGACATAGCATCCACATTTCCGACAATTACATCAGCCGTATCTGAGTAATCCGATACGTAAACCACCTTGGACGGTAATATGCTATGCTGCATGATGGTATCTGTAAATACTTGAAATACGCCGTCAGCAGTACCGTTCTTAAATGCTTCCTGAGCATCGCTGTATTCCGGAATGTGTAACAGTTCAACCAGAACACCGTTTCTCTTAAAAATACCTTTCTCCTGTGCAAGAAATACATGGCTATACCCCGGCCAGGTGTTGATCGCGATTCGGATTGGCGTCGACTCCTTAGGGCTACTGGCGTAATACCAGATAAGAGTGCCTGTGACCGTTGCCGCAAGCAATACTGCCGTGAAGACTGCGATTCGCTTTCTCATTGTCATTTGCCTCATGTATCAGCCTGAATCAATGACGGCATCTCTTTTGGACCAGGCTTGTTTTGAATCCCGCATTTCGTAAATCTCAATGCGGGTTTATACTTGCTGGGAGGCCCGGATCGCCGAAGGTTCCTTTTGTCCCTTCCAAAGCCCTGGCATTGGCTGATCGGCAAGTGATCGAGGCCTTGCCAGTTACTAGCGAGAGGCGCTGGTCAAGATGCTCCAGCAGATGAAGGACGATGGGCATCACGCTCACCGCGACCACGGCCCACACCAACTTATTGGGGAGCTTGGATTCCTGTAGGATGGATGCGTTCGGTGATTCCATGCGCATCTCTCAGGTTGATTCCGGCCGTGAATTGTTACGGTTTACGAGCACCGTCCATGGCCGGCCCGGGCATCTTGGCCGGCCCGAACGGGCGGTCTGACCGGAGGCCCGCCTCGTCCGCGGTCGTCCCGCGGTGTGGCGCAGTCCTTGCGCGATACGATCTGATTTTTCCGTGCACCGGGGTGCGCAAGATCACGCCTGCTGGGAGGCGTTCTGGCGCAGGGCGTCGTTCAACAAAGTCAACGCGTTTTTCAATTGGGCAAACAGCGCCTCGTTATCCCGCGGCTGCTCTTTCAGCCATCGACTCAGTATATCCTCGATCACGCCGGCGGCCTCGCCGATTTTGGGATGTCCGTATATGCCGGCGGTACCGCGGAGCCGGTGCGCCGCTTGCCGGGTTTCCGCAACCAAATCGGGATTGCCTTCCGTGTTCTCGATATCCCCGCCGAGGCGGGACAGGCTCTGCACCTTCTCGGGCAGCTTTTTGCCGTACTCGAGGCGCAGGGTCCGCATGCGCTCCTGGACTTGGGTCGCGGCGGTTTGCTTCTCGGGCGGTGCCTGGTCGCCGAGGAGCATCTTCGCCTCCTTGGCCAAATCCTCCGGCTGAATCGGCTTGAGCATCACCTTAGCCACATCCAACTTCTCCCTCATCCAGTCGAACGACTTGTGATCCTTCCAGTAAGCCGTGATGAAAATAATTTTCGTGCGATTGCCCGATTGCCGCAGTTCCGATATCCAGGTGACCCCATCCGTATCAGGCAGCAGCCCATCGACCACCATCAGATCGGGCGACTCGCGTTTCACCGCTTCGGCGGCCGCCTGGACGGTCGCCACCGTTGTGACGCGGAAGCCGTGGGACTCCAACTCCGGCACCATTATCCCGCAAAAGTCGGCGTCGTCTTCCACCATCAAGATCGATTTGCTGTCTGCCGCCATCGCGCGCTCCCTGGATAATCAAGTAACACCTAAATCCTGCAAAGGGGTAGAGCAAAGTGGGTGGAAAAGGTATACTCATCAAGAGGTTATCGTTGCATGGAAGCAACTTGAGGAGTCACCTTTTCCATGAAGAAGAATACGACGAGTAAGGCGCGGTTGTCATCCCGAAAAGTGAGGATCAAGAACCTAGCGAAGGGGTTGACGAGCCAGGCGGGGTTGATCCCGGTGGTGAAGTTTCTGGACCGGTTGGGATTCTGTGGGCTGGTCGACGAAAACGTCCCACACAAGCGGGGCGAGAACGCGGTATACACCTTCAGCGACGTGGTGTTGTTGACGACGGTCGGGATGATTGGCGGGGCGGGGTCGCTGTTGAAGGTCGTGGTCGTGTGGTCCGATGGTGTGCTGCGGCGGGTCGGCGGCTGGGTCAGGATTCCCGATGACAGCACACTGGTGAGTCCGGACACCAACCGGCTGATCGCTCCCTACTTCAATACCGAGCCCTTGGAGGAGACGACGCTCAAGGGTAAGTCGCTCCCAGTCATACTGCCGCGGGTGATCGGCGAGAAGGCCGTGTATACGCGTTTCGAGGCGGCGAGGCAGCGCGGATTGACTCCCCAGCGGTTCAGCGTTCGTAGGAGCCTATCAATACGCAGGCGCGGCCAACCTCATCAACGCCGGCACGGCGTACATCTTCGAGTAGGGTGGGAGATTCCGAGTTGGCCCTGACCCGTTCCAAGCTTCAACGGGCGGAGATTTCTGGAACATATCCTTTGCTTCGAGTGCTGGCACACCCTTCGCGGATGAAACGCATCGACCGCTCGCCGATCCAGCCGTTGGCCGCCCAGGGTTAGCGGCGGAAGAGACGAGTGCTGCCCCATCCACCGTCAGCTTAGCCTCGATTCCGTTAAATCCGGTTTTACACCAGTTCCCACAATCTCCGACAGTTTGCTCTCCCACTTTGCCAGCCCCTCCCGCTTCTCTGGATCGTAACTGTGACGGTTGTACACTGCCGTAACGCCCGATTCGACGTGGTTCAGGATTTTGGAGATCACGTTGGTACCTACTCCCAGGCTGGCCATGTAGCTCGCCGCTGTCCGCCGAAGGTCGTGCAACACGAAGTCCTCTACGCCGGACAGCTGCTTCACCCGAATCGCCGCCTTTTGCACGCTGTTAATTAATGTGCTGCCCCTTCACGGTCGGGCTCGGGAACACCCACCTGCTATCCCCCGTGATTGGCTGAAGCCGCTTCAGCAGATTCAGCGAGGTCGAGGTCAGGGGAACACGATGAGAGAGGCCGTTCTTCGCAACCTCTCCGGGAATCGTCCACCAGCAGTTTTCCAGGTCCAAGTCCTTCAAGGAGAGCCGTCGGGAGCGTGTACTGAGGGAGGACGAAATCCGATTGATTTGGGACGCCTTCCAGCGGCAAAGCCCCGTGACCGGAACCATGCTCATGCTTCGGCTACTGACGGCACAACGAGGCGGGGAGATTGAGAGCATGTCTTCCAGGCTGTTGATCGGTTCCCGCTCTATTTGTAAATCTCGGGATTCGCCCCATGACAACTCGTTGCAACGTTCCTATCAATCGGTGCGCCAGGCGGCCTTGCGCTGCATTACCCCCCACTGGGCTTTTTTTCCCCGCGCCCACTGCCAGATTCCCACGATCCGCCACCAGGTATTGATCTGGCGGTAGCCCAGGCTTTCCAGGATGGCCATGGCAGGCAGGATGAGCAGGGCCGAGGGTTGCCGATAGGTTTGAAACAGCAGGTCGTCGATGAGCACGGCGAGGAGAGTAACGAACACACTCAGTCCGATCACGGCGGTCAGGAATGCCAAGGCGTAGCTCCACGAGGCGATGCCGAGGGCTAGCGCGATCACGGTATAAACGTACCCGATCACCTCCAGGATCGGGCCGAATCCCTCGAATACGACGAAATAGGGAAAGGCCAGCCACCCGACCGTCCCGCCCCTGAAGTTAAGGCAAAGCCGCCAGTTGGCGCTTAGGCTCTCCAGTAGTCCCCGTTGCCAGCGTACACGCTGGTTTCGCAGGGTACCCAGATCCTCCGGAACTTCGGTCCAGCAGACCGGATCAGGCAGAAAGGCTATCCGGTAAGGCTGCCGCCTAGCTCGCAAATGACGGTGCAAGCGCACGACGAGGTCCATGTCCTCCCCGATAGTGCCCCGGCGATACCCGCCCGCCTCAATAACTGTTTGCCTGCGAAACACCCCGAACGCTCCCGAGATGATCAGCACCGCGTTCAGGGGAACCCAACCCAGTCGGCCGAAAAAGAAGGCACGCAGGTACTCCACGTTTTGTAGCAGCGGCAGCAAGGAATGAGACAGCCCCACCCGTTCGATGAAGCCCTGCCTCACGGTACAACCGTTGGCGATGCGGATCGTCCCTCCGGCTGCCACGGTACGGGAATCCTCCACAAAGGGGCGAACGATACGCCGCAGGCTGTCCCGTTGCAGGATCGAATCGGCATCGACTCCGCAGAAGAGGGGATAAATCGAGCAATTGATGCCCGCGTTCAAGCCATCGGCCTTGCCCCCGTTCTCCTTATCGATCACCTTCAGGTTGGGAAACCTCCGCGAGCGATAGATGGCGCGTACCTGCGCGGTAGGCAATTGCTGGTGGTAAACCTCGGGGAAGCGGTACAGGTGGAAATCCCTAATCAAAACCTCCAGCGTATCGTCTTGCGACCCGTCGTTTACGACGATGACGTCGAATTCCGAGTATTCCATTTGCAGTAGCGAGCGCACGGAGGCTGTGATTGTCAACTCCTCGTTGTAGGCGGGAACGATGACGGAAATGGGCGGTTCCAGGGTGGGGTGATTGCGCACGTTCTCCTCGCGATCCAATCCCGTCATCGATCGACGGATGGCCCAGACCGAGATCACTTCCAGCAGCAGGTACATGCCGTTTAAAGCACAGAAGTACGCGACCAGCACCCATTCCAAGATGCGCAGCGCATATCGTATCGGAGGATCGTCCAGCGATTGCAGCACGGCTGCGGCCCACTCCGCCAGCGATTGGGCCCATGTGCCTACCCATTCCCACCAATCGAGCACTGTCATGCAACCGTCAGCTCGGCAACCACTTGGTTCAGGATGTCGCGCGCGTAGCGATCCTGCTGCTCTTGGCTCAAGGCTGCAAGCCGCGCAATGTCGTTGTGCAACACGTTGGCCACTGCTTGGGCGGCGCGGTAACGCACCCACCAGTTCACGTCGGCCAACATCGGAAGCAGAAAATCCAGGTGACGCGGAGAGAGAATCCGCCCCAGGGCAGCGACCGCCTGCACGCGGACTGCCCAGTTCTCGTGCAGCAACAACGCGTACAGATGGCTGAGGCTCTCAACCCTGGCCAGCAAACCCAGAGCGGCGATCACCACTTCGCTATCCTCGTACCGAGCCAGCAGCGAACGCGCGATCTCATCGGATTGGGGGCATTGTACGGCGTGTACCAGCCGCACCAGGTTGGCCAGTTCGCTTGCCGGGCGGATCTCCGCGGCCGAGGCCAGCTCCCGGCAGACGACCCCCTTGTCGAGATGATTGAGGATAGTAGCCACCTTAGGTGGCGGCCAATCCTTACGCTCCAGCGCCATGGTTACCAACTCCGGGGCCATCCCCCGAGGATCGATCTCGGCAAGGGCTTTTGCCGCGTAGAGGGAAAGGGTGATGTGCCGATGGTGCGACAGCGCGGACAGGAGGGGTACGGAAGCCTCGTCCCCTAGATGGCCCAGGGCGGCGACTCCCAGCATGCGGGCATCCATATTGCGCCAGTGCAGCATGCGGCGGGCCATTTCCCGCAGCCCCGCTTCCTCGGCCAGGTGGTTGAGCACATCTTGCGGAGTGCCTCGCAGGCTGTTGCGGTAATAGACCCACAAGCGGGTGAAGGCGATCCACGCTTGGCGGCCTCTCAATGGCGGCAGCGCTGCCGGATTGCCGGCGAGCCGCTGGAAGAGCACCGGTTTCCAGGTTTCCTCCACGGCAAGATGAACCGCGGCATCCTGCTGCCGGCGCCACCGGGCTCCTAGAGCAAAGAGCAGCATGGCCGTGGCTGAACCGAACGCGGCAAGGTTTCCCCAGATGGCGAACGTTAAGAGGAGATCAGAATCCATACCTGATCCCGGCATGTGCCCCCGTGAGCTCGTAGAAATCGCCCTGGACTAGATGCCTGACACCGTATGTAACGCCCCACGAGGCCCCCCACCAATGCCGGCCCCACAGCGCTACGCCGCGGGTGTCGAACACCTCCACCCTCGTTTCCGATATTTTCTCAATGCCGCGCCCCTGGGCAAGCACCAGATTCATGCTGCTGCGCTCACCGTAGTACTTGCTCCCCGAAAAGCTGTGCACGGCGCCGGAATCGCCGGTATCCAGCCGGCTAAACTCGTAGGCGTAGGCTATCCGATAAACATCAAAATACCATTCTCCACCCGGCTTCACCGTTTCCACTTCCGAGTTCGCGTATTCGCGGCGGCGGAGCAATCCACCGATTACCAGGCCTCCGCCCACACTTTGGGTCAATCCCAGTTCCGCGCTGCGTTCGGGGAGAAAGTGCGCCGGACGGCTGGACGACACCTGCACCTGACCTACCGCGTCGGGCCACAGGGGATGGGCAATGCCAAATATGGTCTCGGTATCGGTCTTGTTAAAGCGGGTGGTACGGTTGAGTCGTCCGCGGACCTTTGCGAAACGCAGCCAGCTGTACTCCCCTTCCACGTAATCATTCCGCCAGGGATCGAAATCGTTGCTGAGTCGATCAGCTCCCCTCCCCGCCTCGAATTCCGCGCGAGGTTCCGCCTCCACAACGGCAGCGGCGACAACAGACGCGCACGTAATCGCCGCCAGCGCGGCCAGCCGCGATAGACCGGTGCGCCGCATCGGCTTAATCATCGAGATAGCGCTTTACCCGGGCCAGCAATTCGGCCGGCTGAAACGGTTTGACGATGTAATCGTTGGCGCCAGCGTCGAGCGCCCGCACAATGTCATTTTCCAAGGACTTCGATGTCAGCATCAGCACCGGTACATCGCGCCAAGCCTCCTTCCGGCGGATCTGCTCGAGGAGCTGGAAGCCGTCCACGTACGGTAGCATGACATCCAATAGCACCAGATTGGGAGGCGGCGAGGTTTCGATAATCTCCTGTGCTTTCATTCCATCCGCGGCGCGAACGATTTCCTCAGCCTCTCGTTCCAGTAAGAAGCAGAGAAGTTCCGCGATGTTGTCGTCATCTTCGACGACGAGGATGGTGGTGGCAATGTTACTCATAAGCCACGATCTTTTTCTAGTGTGGTTGTAATCGTAACGGTTGGTAATGAGCCTGTCCGGCAAACCCCTCGGGGTGTGACTCACGAAAAAAAACGAGGCTCAAAATGGCCCTGTAATCGACGATCTCTTGTTATCGAAGGAGTCCTGAAGGCCCCCTGAAATACCCGATTTCAGGTTTGTGGGACAGGCTCTTGGGTAGTTCTGAAAGAATCTTCTGCTCGATCTCAATCCAGTGATACTATCTTCATTCCTCCCAAGCCGCCAGCGATGAATAAATATCCGCGTCGGTAATAGACCGAATTTGCCGATTCCTGTTCTCCGAAAACCAGGGAGCCCAGGCGTTCCGGCTGAAGACTTTCTCCTTGCCGCACGGTGTCGATATCCGCATCGAGACCGAAGAGGTCCACGCCCGCCTCGCCGTTGGCCCGGAAGAGCAAAGCACCTTCCGCGCTGGCGGCATTGGTAACCGTTAAATCCTCACCAAGGCCCGGAAAATCGGTTACGGGTGGAAGTTGAAACAGGGTCTCTTCCGGGGTTCCGCTTTCGGTGAATATGGCAATAGTTCCTCCATCGCCTACGGCCAACAGGCTCACGTCGCCCATCAATTCTATTGTGGACTTCGAAAATGGAATGGTTGCCGTCTCATCGAACACAAGATGCCGCTCCGGCACCAAGTCGGACATAGTAATGGAAGGATCGGTCAGATTTTCGCTGGCGAGCACCATCACTTCTCCCGGCGTGCCCTTGAGCACTGCCAGCCAACCCTCGGCCTCATCCACGGACCGGGCGTCGTCGAAATAAATCACATCCTCGTTTTCGGAAAATAATTCAGGCTCTTCCAGATTAATCCGCACCAAACCACCCTCCTCCGCACCCACGGATACGAATAGATAATCGTCAATGATCACCACATCGGTAGCTGCAAAACTGGGCAGGTCGACTATCGTGAAAGGTTCTTGGGGAATGTTTCCCTGCAGTTTTGCCAAAATCACTACGGCTGGAGTAGTCACCCCCAAAATATCCGGATTGGCAGCACCCGCTAGCACTAACTCGTTTTGAGAATTGGCCACGGCATAAATATCGAGATTACGAAAGAGCACCTCGCTGTTCAGCGCTGGATTTCTACGATTGGTAACGTTGATTATTTGAAGAGCGCCCGAAAAGACATCGCCTGCCATCGCGTAGGTAACAAATGCGGTATTTCCCTTCAAGAGCACATCGGTTGCCTGTAAAATTCCACCGTCCCCGGTGGTGGAGCGGACTTCTGCGTTCAATGTAAGAGATATGCCGTTTACACTCGATACTCTTGGTTTCAGCAGGCTGCTTGCGCTGCGGGCCTTGGCGGCAATGGATTCCGCATCGACACCCCAATTTGTTGTATCGAATTCAACAGGCGTGTTGAGGAGTTCCATACGGCTGGCCAGCGCCTCCTCATCGACGATCACTTCGTATTCGGAACTGTCCAGTAACGCGTCTTCCGGTGGCTCTCCTCCACCCTCCTCATTACCAGGCAATAAATCCCCGCAGGCTTCCAGGATATAAAAAAACACTATTACCGCTGACAACTTCAATAACTTCTTCATGACGTTGCCTAAAATTCAGTTGAAAGTGGGTGCCGGCATGGAATAATATAGTCAAGCGGCGTTTCCTTTATCATCTTCCATTTCATCCGACATTTCACAGATGGAGCCGCCAGCACCGCCTGGACGACCCCTCGACCCCCAATACCACGATTGAGTTCCGTTTTCGAGGTATGACTCAAGGTCGGATCAAGGGTAAAAGACTGTAAAGGGCGGTCGAATAGTGCGGCACCTGGGTTGAGATTTATCCTTTCCCCTTGCTAAGTCAATTGGCCTGACTGCTCAGGTTTTGGAACCAGTCTTCCTACTTGAGGCAGCAGTCCCCCTTTTGGCCTGCTTGAGGCGATAGCTCTCGCCGTTGGCCTCGATGATATGGACCTTGTGTGTGAGGCGGTCCAGCAGAGCTCCGGTCATGCGCTCGTTGCCCATGATCTCTGCCCATTCCTCGAAGGGCAGGTTGGTGGTCACCATAAGGCTGGTGCGCTCGTAGGCGCGGGAGACTACCTCGAAGAGGAGTTCGGCGCCCACCTTGGAGAAGGGCACATAGCCCAGCTCGTCCAGCACCAGGAGATGCTGGCGTTCCAGTTGCCTGTGGAGGCGCTGCAATTCTCGTTGTTCACGCCATTCGAGCAACTGGCTCACCAGGGCCGTAACCGTAGTGAAGCGCACC
>JACZRV010000113.1 GCA_022574555.1 SAR324 cluster bacterium | reverse complement strand
GCCGTCATAAGGGGGCAACGCGCGGGTCATGAAGTCTCGCCACATGCGGGCCGTGGTCCTTCCGCCGACCTCGTTGGTTACGATCCCGTTGTCGTCGTTACCCATCCAGACACCGGCGGTCAGTCCGGGCGTAAATCCGATGAACCAGGTGTCGCGGGGTCCGTCGTTGGTGCCGGTCTTGCCGCCCGCGGGGCGGCCGATGCGCGCCCGCCACCCGGTTCCACGTCGAATCACGCGTTGCAGGAGATGATTGATCTGAAACGCAGTCCACGGCGAAATGACCTGCTCGGGGGGATCGGGAATGTGCTCGTAGAGGATTTTCCCCTTACTGTCGGTGACCTTGCGAATGAATACGGGCCGGGTGCGAAATCCGCCATTGGCGAAGCTGGCATAGGCCGAGGTCAATTCCAGCAGGCTTAGCTCCGAACAACCCAGGGCGACGCACAAGCCCATCCGTGTGCGCAGATCGATCCCCAGACGCCGCGCCAGTCGCCGCACCGGGAGCAGACCCACCTCGTCCAGCAGCTGTACCGCGATGACGTTGGATGAGCGAACCAGGGCTTGGCCGAGGGTCATGCGGTGGTCCAGGGGCAATATCGCGTCTCCCCGGTCGCGGAGGATGCCGTACCTCTCCCCGTAGTTGTGCGGTTCGTAGAACTCCTCATAGCCTCCCTCCTCATAGCCCCCGTCTTGTGCGCGGACGTACCGCACCGGCTGGTCCATGAACACGGACGTGGGCGTATAGCCCTGTTCGAACGCGGCCGCGTAGAGAATGGGCTTGAATGCCGAGCCTGGCTGCCGCCTGGCCTGAGTCGCCCGGTTGAATTGCGAAGCGGAAAAATCCACGCCTCCCACCAAGGCCCGCACCTCGCCGGTGCCGGTCTCCAGGGCCACCAGGGCACCTTGATCGGCAGGGCTGGAATCAGTGCTGAGCCTGGTCATCACCGACTCGGCGGCCTTCTGCATGGCCGGATCGAGTGTGGTGTATACGCGAAATCCACGGCCCGATATGCGGGATACTTGCAACAGATCGCGCAGTTCCTTCAGCACGTGTTGCACGAAATAGGGTGCGTTGGTGACCGCCTCGACGGGGTTGTGCACCACCAGCGGTTCGGCCAAGGCTGCCTGGTATTCCTCCCGGCTGGCCCAACCGTGGCGGCGTAATGTTTTCAGCGCGAGCCGCTGGCGCCGCATCAAGGGCCCGTCAGCGGGCGGAACGAGGAGCGTTGCGGAATCTCCTTGCCTTTGAATCTGCGGAACGCCGGCCAGGTAACCTTCCGGCTTCTTGATCAGGGCTGCGAGAAACGCCGCTTCGGCCAAGGTGAGATCGGCGGCCCGCTTGCGGAAGTAGGCCGACGACGCTTTTTCCACGCCATACAGGCCGTGACCGAAGTACAGCTGGTTCAAGTAAAATTCCAGCAGCTGCTCCTTGGAAAATTCACGCTCCAGGGCCAGCGCCATGAAAATCTCCCTGATCTTCCGGCTGAGGGTGCGTTCGGGAGAGAGCAGCGTCAGTTTGACGAGTTGCTGGGTGATCGTGCTGGCCCCCTGATGGAAGGCCATGGCCTGCAGGTCCGCCCAGATCGCCCCCACCAGCCGAATGGGGTCCATGCCACGATGGCCGAAAAATCTGCGATCCTCGATACCCACCACTGCCTTCACGAGATACGGCGAGATGCGGGAAAGGGGCACGGTATGCCGGTCTTCGGCACCCTCGATGGTGGCCAGGGTCTCGTCGTTGCGATTGAAGATGATGGTGTTTTCGGCGGTGTAAGCCCTTACCGTTTGAAATTGCTCGATCACGCTCGGGGCCCAGATGTGGAATCCCGTAATCAAACCCAGAAAAAGGGCAAATGCGGCGCCCAGCAGCCAGGCGGATACGACCCACAATTTGGCGAAGAACCCCTCCTCTTCAACCGGCCGCGGAGTAAATGACATGTGGCGCGAGCGTTGCGAATGATGAAGTGCTGATTAGGGGGCGTTAGGGGCCGGTTCACACGAGGGAGGACATCGTGATTCAACAACGACACCCTGCGCGATCTATGCGAAAATTGCGTCCTGCGCCCCGGATCGCGTGAGCTCTTCCTTTGGGCTCGGGATACGGTACGGTTCAGAATTACAATGTCGTGGCCTTGCAAGGATCAAACCGTGACCAAGGTCTGCATTAATGCATTTCCGATGCTGGGGGTCAAACGCCACAACAAGGCTGGCCGGAGCCATCAGCATCGCTGAAAAAATACCGGTCGTGGATCCAGATTGCCGCTCAAATCTATCCTCCGCCGATTAAAAGCCCAATTATAACATACCTTCTAAAAAATATGGATTGGTATCAGGTTCGTTGCGTGATAGTAATATTGTATGGGGCGCGAGTGGCAGATCGCCCAGCCGAGACAGGCCGGAATTCGATCGAGCATGCCGCGAAAAATTTCGGTAGATTGGTTAGGCGATGAAAAACAAAAGGCGTTTCTCCCGAGTACATTTCGAATGTGACTCGGTTCTGGTAGTGGACCAGCAGCGGTTTCCCACGCAAATTGCCGATATTTCCCTCAAGGGTGCGCTGGTGAACAAGCCTGACGATTGGACGGTGAAGATCGGCGCTTCCGCCGTGCTGGAAATGCGTTTGCTCGGTTCCGACATATTGCTCCGCATGCAGCTGGAAATCGCCCACGAGAAGGACGACCGGCTGGGAATCCGCTTCGTTTCCATCGACCTGGAAAGCATCAGCCACCTGCGCCGGTTGATGGAGCTCAATCTGGGTGATTCCGAACTCATCGAACGCGAACTGACCGCCTTGGGATGACCCATTCGGCGGTTGATCCCACTACCCTTCAAATCGTTCCCGGCCCCGCCCTTTCCGCCTGCGTCACGACCGAACAAACTATTATTATCGAAGAATATTACGGCTCACAGGACGGCTTTTTCGGGCGCATAAATCACCAGCTTATTGAAGGTTCATCCATGATCCTGGTGAATCATACCATAGAAAAAATGAAAAAGGACCCCCTATATCAACAACTTACGTGGTTTTTCAGGGACGACTAGTTATCCTCGATTTCCAGGTTCACGGGCTTTCGACGGTGAAGTAGACCCGGCGATTGGATTTGCCCTTGTTTTCCGCTTTGGTGAAAGCGATCCGGCCGATTTCACCCAGTCTGGCCACGTGGCATCCCCCATCGGCCTGGACGTCGTGACCCTTGATGTCTACCAGGCGTACTTCCTCCAGATCGTGACGGAAAGCGGTTTCCAGCTTGAATAGTTCCGGACGGGCTTTGGCCTCGGCAGGCGGGATAAAGCTGATCTCGACGGGTAGATCGCGCGCGATGACTTGGTTGGCGCGACGGAATCCCTCCTCCAGCAGACTGCGGTCAAATTCGGGAAAGGAGAAATCGACCCGTCCTTTTTCGGGGGTCAACCGGTTGCCGGTTACCTTCACCTGGAAATCGGTGTACATCACACCTGCGAGCACGTGGGTGGCGGTATGATATCGCATCAGCGTGTAGCGCCGCTCCCAGTCCAGCCGGCCCTCGACGCGATCGCCGGCCCCGGGCAACGCTCCCTCGATCCGGTGCAAGATGCCGTCGTTGGGTTCTGTTGTTTCCACAACGCGCACCGCGCCGCCCGCCGTGATGATTTCGCCCGAGTCGCCCAGCACACCGCCGCCAGCGGGAAAGAACGCCGTGCGATCAAGGGCGATCCCATCGGCGTGCACCGCCACCACGCGGGCATCGAATATCTTGATGTAACTGTCTCGCAGGTACAACCGTTCGGTCATCGGCGCGCCTCCATCGAGTTTCGGGTATACCATGATCAACCATTACGTCCAGATGCGGCGAAGGCGGCGCGGGATACCCCCGGCCCTTGCGTGTGGAATACCGGAATTGGGAATGCCGTCTGTGGTGGGGGTGATCCGAGGTATGAGAGCGGATAGGAGGTATGGGAGCGGATAGAGAAATCCGGTGCAATAAGAACCGGATTCGGCCCGTCGCAGCTGCGTTTCTTTGGTTCGCGGTTGCGCGTCGCGTCTGACGGCCGGCGGCTGGTACGGACTACAGGGGGGGCATTTTCAAATCTCTCCCTTCTTTCGTGCGCAGATAAATTTCCCGCGCCATGACGAAGGCTTGATAGCCATTGACGTTCTGGCCGAATTTGCCCCGGACGAGATAGTGGTAATCCATGAAAATGGGATCGCGTTCCTTCATGGCACACTCGATCACTTCAACCTCCAGGGCGAACATCCCCTTGGCACTCAACACGAGTTTCTGCCCCGTCGTGAAGGAAGAGATGGAATAAAACGCGATACCCCCGACCGAAATATTGATGATGGGGTAGGCGGTCGCACCGTGATGAACGAACACTTTGGCGCCCGGCGGGAATGTCAATCGGGGGTTCGCCCGCCTATCCTGCTTACGAGTCTCCGTCGGCCGGAAATCCGTCTGCTCCAGTTGCTCACAGCAGTGCTCGTACTCAGCCCTCCAATATTCGGCACCTTTTTCTTCGCTGCCCGGCCCCATCTCCGGGTCGGCGGCAAACCCGGATCGATTTACTCTGGTTTCCAATATTGCGCTCCCTATTGATAGTGCGGACTTAAATTAGAGGGCTTCGGCGAGGATATCGGCCCATCGAAACCCTGGCGCAGCGACACTTGGCTCCGTAGCCGGCGAATTCCGCGCGAATCGACCGCCAGCCGGTATGCGTCTCGGGACACTCGGGCGTTTCAAGGCACCCGCGAATCGCGGTGGGACGTTCGCCAATAGGATGTACAGTATACGATATTTAATATAGAAAGTCGCAGAATCGAGTGTCGCCTCGTCTGCAATCTGGCCAGTGCAACCTCCGGCACACCCTGAAATCGCTCACAAACGGGCGGATCGCCGCAGAAAATTCCGACGGAGCAATCAAATCCGGTGGCGTGGCGGGTGCGCCCGATACGGGCAATCGCTGCTGATCTATGTGGGCGGAACTTTGGCTGCCCCTTTGGGGAAACGGATCACCCCGCGATCACGCGCGAGCTGCGCACCCGTTCGCGGGTCGATCATCAAGGAAGTGGGGCCACCTCCTTGGCGACCTGCGGACCGAATAGCCTGGTCGTGAGAATCTGGAGAAACTCCCGGGATTTGGGAAGGCTGGTCTGCCGGAAAATTCCCGCCTCATGAGCGCCCACGGGTGGACTGGTATCGTGAACGCCCTCTGCACTCGCAGATGTATCCGATCACAAGGGAATTCCTGTTAGCGAACTCCCCCGATGTCTAGACCGCTTTTCTGAAATCGAGCGGAGAATCGATCATCAGCGGTTCCAGATCATCATCCCAATCGAGAAATATGTTCTCTTCATCCACCGGTTCGAAGATATCCGGCTCGCCGGCCACATCGGCCTGATTTTCCTCGAGACCGGCCCCTTCCAACAATCTTTCCAGCTCTGCGAGGTCCCTATCGCTGAATTCAATCCCCGTGCTGTCACTCATGGTTGCCTCCTGTTGCAGTCATATGATCGTGCACCAATCAAGCCGCACCCTCATTGATATCGGTAGGCGAAGGGCTTTCTTTAGCGCTGCCATGAGGTGGGGTGAGCCGGATCGTGCGCCGCCACGGGTATGGGCGAGCAAGGTGTGTGCCGCGCTGCAACTATCCCGAATCGGACATTGAGATGCTATGTTCGGACATTGCTGGATACCGCAGTTGTCGCCACAGGCGGTGCTGGAACGCCGTTGGCAATGGTTCGGGCAAGTGGATACCCTGGTGGGAGTACGGACCCGGTTCGCCGCGTTCGTGCTGGCAGCGATTTTGCGGAGTCATAGCTGAATCTGTGCAGGGCTGATCGTCGCTCACGCCCGCGAGCGGCTCGAACAATTTACCAGCCTCGTCCACCGAATGGAGGAGGCCCGGCGGCCGCGCCGTAATTGCATGTGCCGGCGGCCCCGCCGCAAAAGCAAACGATGAATCGGATCAGGCATTGGGTCATCGTGCTGCTGCTTCTGTCGCCGGGAGTTTCGGCACAAGAGTACGTGGTTACGCCCAAGGGCATACGGGTGCGGCTGGAATCCATCCACTGGGGCGTCCCTTCGCCGTTTCCCCGCTCCTCCAAAACACCCATGCAGAGACTGACTTTCTATTTCGACGAGCAGGGCGAAAGAGTATTGCACGGTTTGTACGCGCTGATTTACTTGACTGGTGAGTACAAGGAGTTCACGACGTTCAATCACGGTGTGAAGGATGGTCCCTTCGCGAGATGGTTCGATAAGGGTCTGAAGGAAGTGGAAGGGCAATACGAGGATGGCAACCTCGAGGGCACCGTTACCTGGTACTACAAATCAGGGAGCATCAAGGAGCGGCATCATTACGTGAAGGGTAAATTACACGGCGCATTCACGGCCTACTTTGAAAACGGGGTCAAGCAGGAAGAAGGGGCTATCTTCAACGATCGAAGGGAAGGGCCATTCGTGGGCTACCACAACAATGGGTCGAAGGCCTACCAAGGCACCTATGTCCACGGGTTTCTCGCCGGGACAATCACCGTATTTCGCGAGACAGGTGCAAAGCTGGGAGAAGGCAACCTGAACCGGGGTCTGATCGTGGGCACGTGGCGTTGCTTCGATTACCGTGACGAGCGGGTAACGGAACGAAAGGATTGTCACCAATTGTATTACCAGGACTGCACCTGCCCATGATTGGGAGCGCGTGAACCGGTCGGGCCATGGAAGCCATCCGTCTCAGAGCCCCCTTCCGCACCACGATACGCCTTAACTGCGAACCCGTACTTCAATGGGCGGCAGTTTTCATCGATCCCCCATCGTGGACACTCGCAGCTCACCTCGCGTGTTGTTATCCAGTTCAAATTTCGATAGACAGTGGTTGGCGAGAAAATCTGCAAGCGCCGCACATGCTGTTTTGATATAAAAACCAGAATCAGCGGAATATCCGCGGGGAGGTAATTATGGAAATCTACGCCGATCCGATCACCGTAAACTCCCGGAAAGTGATAGCGGGTCTCAAATTTCTAGAGGCGGACTACACGCTCAATCACACTGACTACTTCCAGGCCAAACAAAAAAGCCCGGAATACCTGAAAATCAACCCCAACGCCTGCCTGCCTTCCATGATTGACGATGGCTTCACGCTCTGGGAGTCCAACGCCATTCTTCAGTATGCAGCCGATAAGCACAACCGAACTCAGGCCTATCCAACCGATCTCAAAACGCGAGCGGATGTAAACCGCTGGTTGCTGTGGGAATCCAGCAGCTGGTTTCCCAGCTGCTATGTGTACCTGGTCGAAAACTGCGTCAAACCATTGTTGGGAGACAAGCCCGACCCAACGGTGCTCGCTGGAGAAGAAGAAAACTTTCGCAAACTGGCAGGCATATTGGATTCGCGTCTGGCAGGAGGTGCGTGGCTGTGCGGCAGCAACCCCACCATCGCGGATATCGCCGTCGCCGCCCCGATGCATATGCATCGCGTGCAAGGATTGCCGTTGAATGATTTTCCCAATCTGGTGCGCTGGATGGCGGAAAAAGTCGAGAAACTGCCGGCCTGGATCGGAACCTACGTTGGACCGGGATTTACACTCGAGAGAGCATCGTAAATTTGGACTGAAGAGACCCACGCACCAGGATTGTCTTTCAGCCGACTAATTACTGCGTGAATCCACATCAGCCTCGCTTCTTCGGCTATTGGATTCGATGGCGTCACCACAGAACGCCTCGAATTTACGCAATAGCCCGATCTGGCTGGGCGATTGCCAAGTAATGCCCCGGCAGCCAGGAAACCGACATGAATACAGAACCATTCGTCACGTCGAGCATCAACTATTCCGTCGACAATGGTTCTCCGCTGGAATACTACCTATACGAACCTGGCCCCTCGGTAACGGTAAATCGACCGGGCACCGATATCCGCAATGTCTGCATCTATGATGGTTGGAGCCAAGCGGATCAATGTTCGGTGGACCGGGAAGGATTCGAGATTTTTCCGTTCGACGGCGGATTCGATGATTTCGATCAGGACGATGCCATAAAAAGCCGATTCTATCCCCAGGTGATCGAGTTCGTTAAGCGGCACACGGGGGCACATCGGGTCGAGGTGTTCGATCACACCATACGCAGACGAATGCCGGAGGACCTTGCACAACAAACCGATGTGCAACGTCCGGCGGTACAGTTGATTCATTGTGACTACACCGTCAAATCCGGCCCCCAACGCGTGCACGACATCTTACCCGAGGAGGCGGAAGAAATACTGAAAAGACGAGTGGCTTTCCTAAACGTATGGAAACCGATTTACCGTACCGTCGAGGAATTACCCCTGGCCATGTGCGACGCAACGTCCTATACGCTCGACGACTTGTTGGTCATGAATTTGATGTATAGCGACCGCACCGGAGAAATTTATGTCATGCGGTACTCGCCAAAGCATCGCTGGGTTTATTTTCCCCACATGAGTCCGCACCAGGCCTTGCTGCTGAAAACCTATGATAGCGAAATCGATGGCAGGGCACGCTTCATGGGCCATACCGCATTCGAAGATCCCAATACGCCGCCCAATGCATTGAAACGGGAAAGCATCGAAATTCGGACCATGGCTTTTTTCGACACCGTTGCATGATTGGATCGGGTCGCATCGTGCCCCGCTCCATTTTGTTCTCCTTTGTACCAGATGGCTGAGGGCCGTTCCCAACCTTGTCGTTTGATTCAGCGCAATCCATCCATTGGTCATCGCGCAGGGTTCAGAATGCGGAACGAACGCAACCTTTTCGCACTCGATGGCGCCCTGTATCTTGAATAGTTCCATGTCGGCTTCGCGACAGATTACCTCCTCAATGTATCCTTGGCCCATCGATACCGCGTCAATCGTAATTCCAATGGTACGCCGTGAAACGACGGTGGCTTCACTCGATTGGTGCATCCCACCGCAAGCCGTATCCCATCGGGTTAAACATTGATGACAGAGAATGAATTTGCAGGGCGAATCGCATTGGTGACGGGCGGGTCGCGCGGTATCGGGCGGGCCATATGTCTTCGGCTCGCTGGGAGCGGGGTGCGGGTCGCGATCAACTACGTGGCCAACCGCCAAGCGGCGGAAGAGACGCAGCGACTGATTGCGGACGATGGAGGGACTGGGGCGCTCTATCAAGCGGATGTGGGATCGCTGGAAGAGACGGATGCCATGTTCAGCCGTATCGAGTCCGAACTCGGTGCGGTTGATCTGCTGGTCACCAATGCCGGAATCGCGCGATCGGGGGACAATCTTGCGATGGACCCCGGCATCTGGCGTGAAACGATACAGGTCAACCTGCATGGTACGTTTCATTGTGTCTGGAGGGCGAAAGACAAAATGCTGGAGCGGGAGTATGGGCGAATCGTCTGTGTTTCCTCTCTATTGGGACTAAAAACCAATACCATCTCGGCGGAACGCCTCATTGCGTACGGCACCTCGAAGGCGGCGATCATCGGTTTCGTACGGTATTGCGCCGCCGCGTTCGGCCCTCATGTTCGAGTCAATGGCGTGGCTCCGGGATATATCGATACCGACATGACCGCCGATGTCAGCGATGAGGCTCGCGAAATGCTGATTAACGCGACCCCCCTGAAACGAATTGGTGAGGTGCAGGAAATTGCAGAATTGGTAAACTTTCTGCTCAGCGACAAATCCAGCTTTACCACCGGGCGCACCCACGTCGCCGCAGGCGGGATGGGAATCTAGCCCAAGCGTGTCCAAAGGTCGAGTTCTGGCGTGAGGTGAGGCAGGCGGCGCAACCTGGGCGGTTGTGTGAATTTCGAGGACGAAAATAAGGCCCAAAAAAAATTTCGCCGCCTGATCACTTCAAAACAAAATAATTGACGATAACCCCCAGCGCGTAACCCGATCGGCTCCGTGCCGGCCGTCCCTCAGAATGTCGCCTGGAATCCAGCGTAAACCGCGCGGGGCGGCGTACCGAACCCCTTGACCTCCTCGTAGTCCTCGTCAAACAGATTTTCCACACGCGCGAAGACGTTCAGGTTGTCCCGCGCCGCGTAACTCCCGCCCACTTGCACCAGGGTGTAGGGATCGAGCTGGACTCGTTGGGACGTAAAATCCGGCAGGAACTCCACGTCCACCCGCTCGCCTACATGCAAAACGGTCAGCCCCAGCAGCGTTCGCCCGGTGAGCCGGTAGGAGGTGTCGGCGGCGTATTGCTCATTGGCCCTGCGTAACAAGCGTTTCCCGGTCTCCTTGTCCTCGGTTTCGGTTTGGGTATAGGTCAAATTGATGTCCAGATCGTCGCCGGGGCGCACCGCTGCGTCCACCTCGTATCCGCTGGTTTCCGCTTCATCCACGTTGATGAAGCTGTTGGTGCCGAAATCGAAATCGATCAAGTCCTCGAAGGTGTTGGAAAAGTACGTGACCCCCAGAGCCAGCGCGCCATCCAGCAGTCCCTGCTCAACCCCGGCATCCCAACCCACGCTCGATTCCGGGTCCAGATCTTCGTTGCCGAATTCGGAAAAAAGCTGAAACAGGGTGGGCGCATTGAAGCCCGTGCCGTAAGTGGCCTTGAGCCGGGTTTGGCTCGCCCCAATGAAATAGGCGGCGGTGACCCGATAAGTGGTGTGTTGTCCGAATAATTCATGATCGTCCACCCGCGCCCCGATGGTGGCGAAAAAGGTCTCACCGGATTGAATCGCGTCTTGCAGATAGTAGCTCAACGTGGTGGCGCTTTGCTCGTCGAAGTCGCTGGTAAACGTTCCGAAGGCACTCACCGAAGTGAATTCGGACTTGCCGCGTTCCTCCTGATTTTCCAGGCCCAGGGTCACAGTGTGGACGTCGCCCAGGAATAAATTGTGCTGCCAATCGATTTTTTGGATGCTGCCATCGAGCACGGAACGCGACGAGTCGTCGGGATGGTCTCCATCCGTCTTGTTGCGTGAGACGGTGCGGTGTTCGCTCACCGAATACCCGAGTTTCTGTTCCCAGAGACCGTCCACCAGAAAGAGCCGGCCCTGGACGCGATAGAATCGTTGCCGGGCCCGATTATCGAAATTCGGATCGTCATTGCCGGCACCGCCACCCAAGTCCAACTCCGTTTCGCTATCCATGGCGCGGGCGAAGAAGTCTATCTCGTAGTTTTCGGCGGGGGTGAAGCCCACCCTGGCGGAGATCGTAGTCCGGGCGTACCCGTCCCGTTCGGAATTGCCTTTCAGGTCGTCATCGGCCGCGGAAAAGCCAGCGGTATAGAATCTGGCAACGCCTACGGAGTAGTTCATGATGCCCTCCCCTCCACTGACACCGGCACCGGCGTTGGTCGTATTGAATGATCCCGCTTCACCGGAGAGGTAATATTCGGGCGCTCCCCGGCCGCGCTTGGTGATGATATTGATCACGCCCCCGATGGCATTCGACCCGTAGAGGACGCTCTGGGGGCCGCGGATCACCTCGATGCGTTCGATATTGGCCACCGAAAGATCGGCAAAGTTGGTGGCGCGTCCGGGTGAAATGGGATCGTTGATTACGATGCCGTCAATCATCACCAGGGTATGCTCGGATTTGGCGCCCCGGATGAACACCGAAGCCAGGCCACTCGCTCCGGCTGTGCGCACCACATCCAGGCCCGGCACGCCGCGCAGCACATCCACGACGTCAGTGGCCTGCCGCCGTTTGATTTCCTCGGCCGTGATCACCGTGACCGAGCTGGCCACTTGTTTCACCGGCATCTCTATGCGCGTGGCTGTCACCACCACCTCCTCCACGCGCAGGGGTTCGGCCGTCTGCTGCCGGTCGCCCGACTCTTCTTCCTGAGCCCAGGCATTCTGCAACGGCACGCCCGCCAGCAAACCGAGTATAGCCCCGGCGCCCAGCACGATGGCGGTGATGAGCCGGAAGCGGTGTGTGTTTACGCCGCGAGGGTCTATCGAGATCATAGGGACAACCTCCTCGAATTGGTTTTTTCGGTTCGGTGGTATCCCTTTCCGGGCGGTGCAGCCGCCCTTGGGAGGGGAGACGGCGCCGCATCCCGTACATGATCCGATGGGCCCTGCCGACGGCCGCAGACGGACCCGCTGACCGCATCCAAGGAAGGAGCCTTCCTTGGTCTCGCGGAGCGAGCCCACGCTGCGTACCGGCAGCGGCGCTCGGATCGGACGGGTGGGAAAATGGCAGCGAAAACGCTCGTGAATCGGCCGGGTACTGACCTGCCGGCCGATGCTTCTACCTTCCCTCCGAAGGATTACCGAAGTGGACGTTCAGGCAGGTTTCCTGGCTCGCGCGGTGCCGATCGGCCTTCCCGGAGTGTCAGCTCCAGTGGCGGAAGAGCGGCAAGTATCGCGCTCACAGTTACGGGGGTAGCTACGGCTTTGCACCGTATTCCCTTTTGACCCCGGAATGGGGCACCTGAGCGCCTCCCGTTTATCGCCATTCGCGCGTCAAGTCAAATCGACCGTGGGCGGTCATGTCGCAATGATGGACCTGTGTATGATGGTTCTGTGTATGATGGATCTGTGTCGCACGAAATGGGGGCGGATGCTGCGTGGAAGGTCGCACGATTGACGACGCCGTTGTTTCCATTTTCCGCAAGGACTTGTAGGGTCTCCCTGTAACTCAAGTAACCCGTCAGGAACGCCCCATGGCCTTCGACACCCACGCCTCCGTCAAAAAGCTCCAGGAAGCCGGCTTCACCGCGCAACAAGCCGAAGCCCAGGTCGAGTTGCTGCTTACCATTGTCGAGGGCAATCTCGCCACCAAGCAGGACCTGAAGGAGACGGAGGGCCGCACTGAAATACGGCTCAAGGAACTGGACGCAAAGATCGAACTGGTGCGCCGGGATCTGAAGGAGATGGAAAGCCGCACCGAAATACGGCTGAAGGAGATGGAGAGCCGCACTGAAATACGGCTCAAGGAACTGGATGCTAAGATCGAGCTGGTGCGCCGGGATCTGAAGGCAATGGAGAGCCGGTCCGATCATAAATTCGAACTCGTGCACCAGAAAATCGAACTGGCACGCCGGGACACCATCATCTGGCTGGGGGGAATCGTGGTGGCGGGTTTCGCCGTGATGGCCGCCATGACCGGCGTTGTGATTGCGTTTGTTGCACTCTAGTCCCTTCCCTCCGGATTAATTCACAGAATCACCCCGTTCTGATCATCAGCAGTCCGCCAGTGGCGACACCTCCCCCTACGGCGCTTCCACCGCCTCGCTCACACCCACGATATTGCGGGCCACGACGGCGTAGAGGTTGGTGGTGGCGAGGCTACGGGATGATAAGCCGGCTTTGCTTTAGGCGCCGAACCCGTTAATATTGAGGCATCATTAAGGGAAACCACCATGGCCGCAACGACTTTCGATACCCTCACCTACGCCAAATTACTGCAAGAGGCCGGGTTTACCGCCCAGCAGGCAGAAGCGCAAGCCGAAGCCCTGCGGTCGGTGGTTGACCAAAACCTGGCCACCAAGCAGGACCTGAAGGAGATGGAAACGCGGCTCGATCACAAAATTGAATTGGTTCGCAGGGACATGAAGGATATGGAGAGCCGAACCGAAGTTCGGCTCAAGGAACTGGACGCTAAGATTGAATTGTTGCGCCACGACACGAAAGAGATGGAAACACGGCTCGTGCTCAAGATGGAATTGATGCGGCGGGACACCATCATCTGGCTGGGGGGAATTATCGTCGCCGCCACCGCCGCCCTGGCGGTGCTGATGAAGGTGTTATAGCCCCGAACCCCCCGAACCCCAAATCCCGAACACCAAACCCGAGCGCGTAGGGCGAACCTACGGCGCTTCAACCGCCTCGCTCACGCCCACGAGATTGCGGGCCACGACGGCGTAGTAATACGCCGTGCCGTTGGTGGCGGGGTCCTGGTAGGCGGTCGTCGTGCCGCTTACAGTGGCATAGGGGGTGCCGGTGGTGGCCACCGGGGGAAGGCCGCCGCGGAATCGGTAAGCGCTTGATAAAACGCGTGGTTGCCCGCCAGTGAATCATTGATTTACACCGAAGCAGGGAGCAAAAAGGTTTATGAAAGCCGGAGAGCTTATCAAATCGCTGAAATAGAACGGATGGGAGTTGGTTCGGGTCACCGGCAGCCATCACACTTTCAAGCATCCCGGCTTTCGCGATCATGTGACCGTTCCTGTCCACGGCGGTGATTTGAAAAAGGTCTCGAACGCGCGATCCTGAAAAAGGCTGGGCTAAGTGACTTCATTCGCGACTAGGAGGGTGCGGAAATTGGTGTTGATTCCAATGCCTTTATCTCTCGACGGGCCGTTTGGGCGTGATTTGAGGCCGGAATTGCACCGGATCGGTCTGTGTTC
>JACZRV010000112.1 GCA_022574555.1 SAR324 cluster bacterium | reverse complement strand
CCGGCGGACTGGTCGTCCGGGTAGTTCGTCCCGGCGTCGGGAACCAGGGTCCCAAGTTGGAAATCGTTCGATAGGCATTGAGGGCATCGACCGCGGGATCGTCGTTCCCTGAGTCCGCGTCCTCCGTGGTCTTGGCTACGTCGGCGAAGAGTCGCAGGTAGCCATGGCCCCCGTCCTCGGCGATTTGTGGGATGAGCAGGCTGAAAGCGCCGCCATCGGGGAGGACCGAGGTTAATTCAATGTCCGGATCTTCAGCCATCGGCTGCTGGACGGCATCGAAGCTGCCATCGTCATTTCCGGCAAGGCCGTCGAGGAGCGACGACACCTGCAGGACCGTTCCGGAAGCGAGCGACGGGTCGGCATTCACGCACAAGGGATCGCAGGGAAAGCACGAGCACGATCCGGGGCCGTGCCCCGTGTCCTTGTCGTCATAGAGCTTGACGTAACTGGGATCGCAGGTGCCACCATCAGGGCAGTCGGGACTGCCGGGGTCACAATACAGCCCATCGCGACTGCCGCCCTGGCACGCGTGAGCGTCGCGGTTGACGAGCAGGTAGGCCCCGGAGGGGATGTTACCGCCGATCATGCTTTCGCCCTCGGCGATGACGAAGAAAGCGTCAGGGTCGGGCAATTCGACCGGTTCGTACTGATCGGGCTCAAGTTGGTAGGATTCCAGCCACTCGCCACAGGCCGCCACACCCAGCACCGGCGCCATGCGGCCTTCCGTGGCGGGCCGGGGGATGGGCGGACGGGGGCTGAACATATGCTGCATACCCTCCGGAGCTTTTTGCTGGTAAGCCGTGGCGATCAGTTCGTTGGCGTCAAGTTCGAGCTTCCCGGCGTAGAAGAGGAGCGTTTTGTCCTTGGGAATGTGCCCGTCCGATATGACTTTGCGCAGGAGTTCGTACGGAATGTCATATACCCGGGCGCATTCCTTGATGTCATCGAACCCGAGGGATTTGACGCGTTTTTTGATCAGCTCCGCAATAGTTTGCATGATGTGTCCTTCTCCATGGAAATCCGCTGGGCGCGTACCACACTCCGTCCTTGGAGCCCACGCGCCCCGTGGGGGGGATTCGCTATCCGATGGGGCCGGAAGCAACGCGGCGGTTCCCCCAACACCGGCTTCTTCCTTTGGTGCCTAATGTTGTCGCTCCTTGACTCCATGGTGTGGAGGAGGTCGATTGCCGGCCCTGCCGGCCCCACCGGGTAGCGAATCCCCGGGCATGTCCGCCCGAAAATTGGCGCCGAACAGGAATTCGTACACGGCAAGCGGATCAATCCCGGATAATCCGCCCGCCGCGACGTGTACCTGACGACATCTTAGTCGATACACAAAAAATAATTTGTTGGCAAGCAAAAAATGCAAAAAAGTTTCAGCCATTCCTCTTCAGCCGGTAAGTGTCCGACGCGCCCAGGGATCTGACGGTGCCTCCGGGATCATGCGGCCGCATTGTGCGTGTGCGCCTGGAGCGTGACCGGCGCCCCTTCACGCCCCTGGCCCGTGCAGTCAATCGTGGGCGAAACACGGCACCCGCCGCCCCGACCGGTTACGGGACACCGGCCGCCGTTCGGAAAACAACAGCGCATCGGCCAATGTGTGGGTTACGATGTCTGGTCTACGATGATTATTCGCGCCAGACCCAGGTATGGTGGCGGCTTCAAGGGTTCTATGTCTAATCTAATCCACACCGGAGAAATCGGGCGAACGTTACGGCACGGCATCGGTTATCGACCGCCCGGCAGGTTTGGCGGTGGTTTTCACAGGGAGCGGCCATGGACGCTGAAATGAAAAGCACACTGAAAATGTACAAGGAGAGGGGATTTGCGGGTCGCATGGCATTCGGCGCAAGCCCCGCGCTGCTGGTGGTCGACATGACCAACGGGTTTACCGATCCCGAATCCCCCCTGGGAAGCGATTTGTCGCCTCAGATCGAAGCGTTGCAACCCCTGCTGGAAGCTTTCCGCGGGCGGGAATTACCCATATTTTTCACGACCAATCTGTACGACCCCGCGCACCCGGGCGGCGCGATGTTCGTGGGAAAGGTTCCGGCCATCAAGGTGTTGGTGCCTGGCTCGGCGGCGGTGGAGGTGGACCAGCGCATTCGGCCCCGGCCCGGCGAAACGGTGGTGGAAAAGAAGCTGCCCAGCGCGTTCTTCGGAACGAACCTGAACGATGAACTCCGGCGCAAGGGGGTGGATACCGTGGTGATCACGGGATGCAGTACCAGCGGATGTATCCGCGCCTCGGTCAACGACTCCATGTCTTACGGGTTCCACACGATCGTCGTTCGAGAAGCCGTAGGCGACCGGGCCAAAGCACCCCACGAAGCCAATCTGTTCGACATCGACGCCAAGCTGGGTGATGTCGTTTCCCTCGCCGACGCTTTGGCATACCTGGCCCGCCTCGTTCCGGAGAGGGCCGCCGTCATGGCCGTTCCCGGCTAGGATCGCCTGGATCACCCCAAATGGGCCGGCTCCATATGCCAGATTCCGCATAGAGCCTAGACACAAAAATCGCCGTTTCAGGCCGGATGACCCACCGCGTTGAGGTACAACACGGCTTCGGAGCGGCCATCGATGCCCAGGAAGTCATTGACCTGGCCGTCGAAGAAGGCGCCGACCCCCGTGACGGAAAGTCCCAGCGCCGTCGCGGTAAGGTAAAGATTTTCGCCCATATGGCCGGCGTCCATGGCGGTGTAGCGATAGGCGCGGCTGCCGTAGCGGCTGGCTGAGCGGGCAAAATATCCGGTCAGAATGAAAACGACCGCAGCCTCGGCAAGGAACTCCTGGGCCAGCGCCCGCCGGGAAAAATCCGCGGCGAAGTCGCCCAGTTTCAACGGGACCAATCCGTGAACATCGACCTGGTAGTGATAAATGCCAGCATCCAGCGAATCCACGTTACTGGCCAGCAAGTAGAGTTCCACCGGGTACTTGGCCCCCGATGACGGGGCGGCCCGCAGTGCATAGTCCGAACGGCCATAGGCGGCGGTGTGGCCGGTGATGCCGGCCGCCTGATACGTCAAATCGGACAGGGCCTGCAACGAGATCGCGCGGGGGGCGTATTTTCTACGGGAACGCCGCGCGCGGATCGCCTCCGCGACGCTCATGGCCGCGTTCATCGATGGAGCGGGCAGGGTCAGAATCTCCCGTCCCGCATAGCGCTTGTACAGGGGTGGGGTGGATTGCCTGAAAAATTGGAAGACCCGCAGGGAAACTTCCCGCATGGCCCCTTGCAACCCGAGCCGGCTTTCCAGGTGATATTGCAATGATGGGTCGTAAAGTCCCGGCGCGCTTTCCGCCCGCTCCTCGCGCCGGCTCCAGTTGAACGCGGCCAGAGCCCAACCCACGGCGGCACCGGCTACCGCTACGACGAGCCAGCGGCGGGCGATCACCGGGCTGCGCGTCTCTTGGCCGGCATGCCCTTCAGTCGCGTCGTGCACCGGGGGTGCGGGCCGGGACCCAAGGGGTGGCCTGCGGAACGGATTACGCCGGAAATAGGCCCACAAGGCCTTTCTGTTGAGCACGAGATGGGCGACAATAAAGCCCACCAGAGTATATGCGAAGACCTTGTGGTAGAAAAACTGGTTGATATCGAGCTGCACCTGAACGATGCCAGTGATGAACGTGCCCAGAACCAGTAATATCAACAGCAGGCTCAACAGAATCTTGGTCAGCAGTCTTCGTCTCATTCTGCGTCCTCCGGGTTGGCCCCTTGGCGGTTCCGCATCGCGTCTGGCTTTGCGGGCGTTCGTTTTGCTGTGCTTGGCGGCTGTAGCGGTTCGGCCCGAATACCTATCCGCCGCCGAAAGCTACGCCGCCGAAAGCGTCACCACGTCGTGGATCGAGCGCACCATCCATTTGGACCGGCTGGATGGCGAGGTGCTGCTGGCCCAGGCTTCCGGACGTTACACGCGGCTTCTCGAACCGACCGTGTGGGAGGCGGTCAGCAACTTGATCGAATACCAGGGATCCCTCTACGCCGTCGGTAGCACAGTATACGTCAATCACAATTCCGGAGATATCTACCGATTCGACCCCTGGCGGGGCGAACTCCGATACGAAGCCCACCTGTTCAGCCAGGACGCGGGGCAACCCACCGTATCGGGACATTGGCTCTACTTCCCGGCGGAGGATTCGCGATTTTCAGCCGGATTCGGGGAATACTATGTCACCGACGGCCGCTCGTGGCGCTGGGTGCAGGCTCGGGACGCGCAAGCCTTCCATTTCCACGCCATGGCCGACCACGGCGGCAAGCTTTATACGGGTGCAGCCGAATGGAACGGCCTGCTTTACGCATCGGAGGACCGCGGCGCCCACTGGGAGCTCGTCTATAGCCATCCGACCCCCGATAAGCGGGTGACCCGGATCAACAATCTCATCAAATACGACGGCAAACTCTACGCCGGCGGCTATTCCCCCTCCTTACAAGAGCACTATCTTTTCGTTCTGGAGGACGACACCCTGCGGGCGGTCGCCGCGTTGCCGAAAAGCCGTGCAGCATTGGCCTTGGCGGTATTCCAAAATGGGCTCTACCTGCAACTGCGCGGCGGCAGCCAACCGGGGCTCTATCGCTTCGATGGCACGCACGCGGTTCGGCTGTTTCCTGCGGGAGATCCCCTGTTTGCTGCGGGCTGGGTGCACGGGGGCCGGTTGTACCTGGCGGGACGGGACACGACGGGCGGCGCGGTGTTCATCAGCCAAGACGGAACCAACTTCGATCTGGCCCAGCGCTTTCCGGAGCGCGAACCCCTCGATGCGGCCACGGTGCACGGGCGAACTTACATCGGGATTCGCAGGCCGAAGGGCCGCGGGGAAATCTGGGTCTCGGAAAATGCCGCTCATCAGGGCACGCTTCTCACCCGCCGCATCACAGCAGCCCAACTGCCCGACCGGTTGCGGGCGCACACGCCACCGGGCACCGCCATCCGCTACCAGGTGGCGCAGGACGACGACATTTTCCGCGGACCGGGTGGAGATGCGGAACGGTGGTATGATTGGGGTCAGGAGCCACTCCGACTGCCGCAGGGCTTTTTTCGGCTCAAAATCCGCCTGGAGGGCGACGCGCGGCACACGCCCTACCTTTCATGGTCTGCCCCCGATCCTATCCCGCCGCCGCTCGCCGGTTTCGTTCGCGATTCCAGCCCGCCCCCGAATCCGGAAGCCGAACTGTCGCAATTGCCGCAAGCGCGTGCTTTGGACACCTTCTGGGATATCCTTCCGTTCGCCCGCGGGGTGGCCGAACTGGCGGCGAACAGGCATCCCGATATGAGCCAATGGATTGAAAAGCGCCTAATGGAGCCCCTGCCCAACGGCAAAGTGGGCATCTTCGGCGGCGACTCGACGATCCGATCTGATTGGCTTTATTATCACTATCTGCTGATGGGCCTCGCGCTCACCGGACGTGGCCGCGTTCCGCCGGCTCTCTGGGAGACTCCATTCGTCATCGAACGCAATCCGATGGAAAAGTATTTCTCGCCCCACGAAGCGGGGGTGTTCGCTGCCGGCGTGCTGCGCCAAAACGATCCGGAGACGGTGGGCTCTTTAATTGCGCTGCTGGGCTCGGCGGATAATCCATTGTGGTTCAAGGGCGACGTCGTGGGCGCCTTGACCCAGATTACTGGACAGCGATTCGGTTATGATTTCGATGCCTGGCGGGATTGGCATGGGGGTTCGGCGCCTTGATATTGCGGTGCCCTTTTTTATTGCGGTGCCCTTTTTTCTCTCGTCACGGAAATTTTGTGCTATCTAGATCGTTGCAGCAAGTGAAGGAAATTGTGAGGTGATCCGGGAAGACCGACATCGCCGCGACGCATTTCGTCCCAAATTGCCACTGGAGGTAGCCATGAAATTACATAAACTTGTCCCGGGCTTGATGGGTCTCCTGTTAATGGTCTCCATACCTTTCTCGGCCTACGCTGCGGATCCGGTCCGCATCGGACTGATCGAGCCGTTCTCGGGTCCCATCGCGGCGATCGGATTGGAAATCCTCGACAACTTTGAATTTGCCATAGAACGCATCAACAGCAAGGGCGGAGTCCTCGGTGGGCGCATGCTGGAAGTGGTGGCCCTGGACAACGCCATGAATGCGGAAAAAACGACCCAGCAGGTCAAGAAGGCGATCGATAGGGGTATTCGTTTTATCAGCCAGGGGATAGGTTCCAATCATGCGCTGAACATCATCAAACAGCTCGATAAGCACAACAAGCGCAACCCCGACAAGGCCGTGCTTTATTTGAACCACTCGGCGGTCACCACCGCCTTCACCAACGAGTTGTGCTCATTCTGGCACTTTCGCTTCGATGCTAACGTGGACATGAAGGTGGCTGGGTTGGCCACGCAGATCGGCCGCGATCCCAGTATCAAGAAGATCTATATGATCAACCAGAACTATGCCTACGGAAAATCCTTCCAGGCCGTCGGGCGGAGGATGATCAAGGAGCGCACCAACGCCGAATTGGTGGGCGATGACCTGATCGTCCCCTTCGGCAAGGTGTTGGACTTCACGCCCTACGTGGCCAAGGTCAAGGCTTCGGGCGCCGATACCGTGCTCACCGGAAATTGGGGTCCCGATCTGGTGCGTTTTGTCAAAGCCACGGCTGAAGCCGGGTTGGACGTGCAATTCTATACAATCTACGGCGGTCTGCCGACCTCGGTAAACGGCTATGGCGTCAACGACGGTATGGCCGTCAAAATCAAGCAGATCACCGAAATGCACGAAAACGACGCGCATTGGACCGATCGCGACAATTTTGAATCCGACTATCTGAGCAAGTACGAGCGCTCCTGGTACGGCGAGCGGGGGCGATACATCCTCGATATGTTCGTCAAGGCCCTGGAAAAAGCCGGCACGGATGATCCCAAGGCGGTCGCTTACGCCCTCGAGGGCATGACGCATCCGGGACCGAACGGGGAACTCCTCATGCGTGCCGAGGACCACCAGATTCAGATGGCCATGGTGATCAGCACCATCGACGACAAAGCACCAAGGAAAATGATTTACGCCGGCAAGAACGTGGGTGTGGGCTGGAAAACCGACGGTTGGATCTCTCGCTCGGAAATATCCCAGCCCACCACTTGCAAAATGAAGCGGCCGGCCTAGGCGACGCATTCCACCGGCACCCGCCGCCTTTTTCCGGCGGTGGGTGCCCGCCGGAGCAGCCTGGGGCGATTGGGCCCAGCCCGATCATGATGGAAAATTTCGGCAGCCATATTGCGAGGGATTGCTGGAAGGATCAGTCTTGGAAATTCTATTTTTTTCGCTGTTTAACGGCATTCTCTACGGCTTGCTGCTGTTCATGCTTTCAGCCGGCCTGACGCTGATTTTCGGCATGATGGGCGTGCTCAACTTCGCCCACGCCAGCTTTTTCATGCTCGGCGCCTATTTCGCTTATCAGATCAGCCAGTTCATCGGTTTCTGGCCCGCACTGGTCATCGCGCCGCTGGTTGTGGGGGTGGCCGGTGCGCTGGTGGAGCGCTACGGATTGCGGCAGGTGCACAAGTACGGTCACGTGGCCGAACTGCTGTTCACCTTCGGCATCGCGTTTGTCATCGAAGAATTGGTGCAGATGGTCTGGGGCAAAGCGCCGGTGCCCTATGAAATCCCCCAGAGCATGAAGTTTACGGCATTGACCTGGCAGGGAATGAACTATTCCGCCTATCGGGTCTTCATGGTTTTGATATCGGTCGGGATATTCGCTGCATTGTACCTGTTTCTCAAGCGAACCCGTGTCGGGCTCATCATTCAAGCCGCGTTGTCCTATCCCGACGTGGTCGGCTCCCTGGGGCACAACGTGCCGCGCATTTTCATGCTGGTCTTCGGTTTCGGCACCGCCCTGGCCGGCATCGCCGGCGTGCTGGGCGGCAACGTATTGGGCACGGAGCCAGCCATGGCGCTGCAACTGGGCACCATCGTTTTTGTCGTGATCGTCGTCGGCGGGCTGGGATCCCTGGGGGGAGCCCTTATCGCCTCGATATTCATCGGCTTGCTCACCAATATGGCCGTTTCCTTTGACATCCCGTTCCGTGGCTTTTTCGAGGCGCTGGGCGTCAGCCCGGAGGCGATGGGTACGGGGAAGGACCTGATCGATATGACGAGCTCGGGCATCTCGCCGATCCTGCCCTATCTGCTGCTCGTTCTGATGCTCATCTTCAGGCCCCGGGGTCTCTTCGGCCAGCGAGACGTATGAGGCTATTGCTCAGCAAAACCGGCGTGTGGATCGCGGCAGCCGCGGTGATCCTGCTTGCCCCTACCCTATTTCAGTCGGGATTCGCCCTTTCGGTGATGGGCCAGATGGGCGTCGCCATCATCTTCGCCCTGGCCTATAACATGCTGCTGGGACAGGGAGGGATGCTCTCCTTCGGTCATGCGGTCTATTTCGGGCTGGCCGGTTATTTCTCCATTCACTACCTGAATCTCATGGGCGAAGGGCTGGTGTGGTATTTCCCGGTGAGCCTATTGCCCCTATTCGGCGGTGTGGTGGGCCTATTCTTCGGTGTGCTGATCGGTTTTGTCTCCACGAGGCGGGCTGGCACCACGTTCGCCATGATTTCACTCGGTTTCAGCGAGATGGCCACGGCGCTGACCTTGATCCTCGTCGCGTTCTTCAACGGCGAAGAAGGAATCCAGACCGACCGCTGGGTTGGGCCGGAACCCTTCGGAATCACCTATGGTCCAGATATCCAGGTCTATTACCTGATCGGCATCTGGTGCTTCGTGGCCATGGTGGCCATGTACGCACTGACGAAGACGCCATTTGGCCGCATGAGCAACGCGGTGCGCGACAACCCGGAACGGGCCCAGTTCGTCGGATACAACACGCAACGGGTGCGGTGGCTCGCTTTTTCCCTTTCGTCCTTTTTTGCCGGGCTGGCCGGTGCCCTGCACGCCATTAATTTCGAGCACGTCGGGTTTGAAACGGTGGGTCTGGCACAGTCCGGTTTCGTCTTGTTCATGGTCTTTATCGGGGGCGTCCGCCACTATCTGGGACCGATTCTGGGCGCGGTGCTGATTACCTTGCTGACGGCTACCTTGGGCGATCTCACCCAGGCCTGGTTCCTCTATTTCGGCATCTTCTTCGTGGTCATGGTGGTCTTCGCGCCGGGGGGATTGGCCGGATTGATCATGCTGCACGAACCGGTTTGGAAAACCGACATCCGCCTGGCGCAGCGCATGATTCTGCCCTATATGGGCGGGTTGATCACCGCATTGATTGCCGGATTCGGCCTGATCGGTCTGATCGAAATGATCTACTTCGTGTCTCACAAGCTGGCCGGCGATACGGACGTACTGTTGTACGGCTTCGCAACCGACGTCTCCAGTATTTACTCATGGCTCATATACGGGACCATTGCGGCCACAGGCATCGTACTTTGCCGCAAATCGTTTCCCGCCGTTCGGGGCAGTTGGAATTCCGCCATGGACGACGTGAGGGAAAGGTTTTCGGCATGAATATGGCCCTTGAATTGACCGGTGTCCGCAAGAATTTCGGCAGGACCGAAATTATCCGGGGCATCGATTTGAAGATCCCGGTCGGGGAATGCCACGCCATCATCGGCCCCAACGGGGCCGGTAAATCCACCATTTACAACCTGATCAGCGGCAAATACCGGGTGACCGATGGCCGGATTCATCTACTGGGCCACGACATTACCAATCGGCAACCCTATGAAATCAACCGCATGGGACTGAGCCGCAGCTTTCAGGTGACCAATATTTTTCCCCGCATGAGCGTCTTCGAGAACGTCCGTTGCGGCGTGTTGTGGGTCAAGGGTTGTAAGTACTCATTTTGGCAATTCGTCGACCGGAGGCGCGATGTTCAGGAGCGAACCGCGGAGATCCTGGCCAGCATCGGCCTGAGCGCCAAAGCGGACATTCCGGCGGAACTGCTTCCCTATGCAGACCAGCGGGCACTGGAAGTTGGCATTACCATAGCCTGCGGAGCCCAGGTGGTGCTGCTCGATGAGCCCACATCCGGTATGAGCCATAGTGAGACGGAGCGCATGGTGGACCTTATCCGAACCATATCCGCAGGAAGAACGGTGGTGGTCGTCGAGCACGACATGGGCGTCGTCTTCGATTTGGCGGAGCGGATATCGGTCTTGGTATACGGCGAAATCATCGCCTCGGACACGCCGGATAAAATTCGCGGCAACCCCAAGGTGCGGGAAGCCTACCTGGGATCGGACAATTGACCCATGCTGCGAGTCGAAAATCTCCACGCGTATTACGGAAAAAGTCACATCCTGCAGGGTGTCTCCCTCTTTATCGGCGAGGGAGAAATCGTCAGCCTGCTCGGCCGCAACGGGGTGGGCCGATCCACGACCATCACGGCCATCATGGGACAGGTCGCCCACACGGGTTCGATCGTCTTTCGGGGAGAGGACATCGGCGGCCTGGAGGCCCACCAGATTGCCCAGCGGGGGATCGGATATGTGCCGGAAAATCGGAACATTTTCCCCACCCTGACCACCCGCCAGAATTTGTTGTTGGGAGAAAAGAAGCCGGGCCAAACCGGACGCTGGTCTATGGCGGACTTGTTCGAATTGTTTCCGCTGCTCCGCGAACGGGCCGACTTTCCGGGAGGCGTCCTGTCCGGGGGTGAGCAGCAGTTGTTGGCGATCTGCCGCACACTGATGGGCGATCCGGATTTGATCATGATCGATGAGCCAACCGAAGGCTTGGCACCGCAGTTGGTGGAACAGGTGGGCAGGCTGTTGCAAGAGATCGCCGACAGGGGCGTATCCATCCTGCTCGTCGAGCAGAAGCTGACCATCGCGCTGAAGATCTCGAAAAGAGTCTATGTCATGGGGCACGGAAAAATCGTATGGGACGGCACGCCCCAAGAGCTTCGCGCCGATCCGCAGATTCGCCGGGAATGGCTCGAAGTCTAGGCGCTGCACGGCGGTAGACGCCGCCAATGCTTCCTATAATTTCAACCGTATTACCGAGTGAGCTGAAATACCGTGATACACGGACATGTGACGGCAATATTTATCGCGCCTGGTGCCGGGGCCCCAATGCAAGACGTCGCGGAAGTGCGCGCCCTGCCCGGCAAGGGGCTGGAGGGCGACCGCTACGCCGAACGCAAGGGCACCTACTCATCCCATCACGGACCCGACCGGGAAATCACCCTATTGGAGGAGGAGGCTCTGGAAGCTCTCCAACGGGACTACGAACACGTTCTTACAGGGGCGGAAAGCCGGCGTAATCTCATCACGCGAGGGGCGGCCCTGAACCATCTGGTGGGCCGCACGTTCATGGTGGGCGAGGTAAAGCTCCGAGCCATTCGTCTTTGCGACCCCTGCCATTACCTGGAACGGCTGACCGGCAAAGCGGTCTTCCAGGGGCTGATTCACCGCGGCGGTCTGCGTGCCCAAATCCTCACCGAAGGCATCATCCGTCAGGGGGACGAGCTGGCAGAAGTCGAAGATTGAAACGCTCGTCCTAAGCCGATTGGCGGCTCTGCTCTTTCAGGGCGGGGACTTTCTGCAATTCGGGCATCACGGCCTTGGCAAAAAGGCGCAAATTTCGCTCCGCCTCGACGTAGGGCATGGCGGCATAGCTGAATACGCCCACGAAGGACTCGTAACCGATAATCAGGCGGTTCTTGAGAATCTTTTCGTAGCACTGTTCGGGCGTGCCCCATATCTGAAGGTTGAGGAAGAAATCGCTAACCTCGTCCAGGCCGTACTTGTTGATCTTGTCGGTCATCTTCACGTAATACTCGTATCCCTTGAAATTCTTGAAGTGGTCGGCCGTGAATTCGTAATGGCGTATCACCGTCTCCCAATATCCGACGATGTACTTCTTGGCCATTTCGTAGGCCCGCTCCTCGTTCTCATCGCAGAAGGTCCATCCCGCACAGATAGGCGGCGGGGCTTCCTCGCCGTTTTCGCGCAGGTACATTTCCCGGTAGCGATCCAGTTCCTTGGCCACTTCGTCCCAAGGTTTCTGGGGGATGATCAGCAGCCCGACCCCCAGACGGGCCATGATCTGTGATGATTCCGGCGAGACGGCGGCGGCATAGGTGCGGCCACGAAATGATGTGCGCGGCCGGGGACGGATGTCGCGGCGAGTCTGATGAATGAACTCCCCGTCGAATTCGCAATATCCCTTCTCCAGCCCCTCGAGCACAGTCTGCGCGCATTCGATGAACCGGGGGCGGGATTCGGACATGTCCAACCCGAACCCTTCGAATTCTATGCGGCCCAGGCCACGGCCCAGGCCGAGAATGAGCCGCCCGCCGCTCATCATGTCGAGCATGGAGATCTGTTCCGCAACCCGCATGGGGTCGTGCCAGGGCAGCACGACGACCATGGAACCCAGCTTGATCTTTTGGGTGCGGCCCGCCATATAGGTGAGAAACTGAAGCACATCGGGGCACATCGTATAGTCGGTGAAGTGGTGTTCCACGCCCCAGATCGAATCGAATCCCAAGGGCTCGGCCAGATCGGTCAGGCGCAATTCATCTTGGTAGACTTCGTGGTCCGATTGCTTGTTGTGGGGGTTTTGGAATACGGCTGCCATGCCTACATGCATCTTATCTCTCAGTTGTATTTACGGTTTGGCCGACTGGATATCGTCTGACAATCGCCATCTTGCGCCAAAATCACACCCTATCCCAATCGGCTTCGCAATGCCAACGGCGGGCAGACGGGAAAAGGGATGGCCCGTGCCTTCCCCGGCGATCATCGAAGGGGTATAGGGATAGGGTATGGCGACACATATCGGCACATGCAAATGGCTGGTGATGTACTTCAAAGGGGCTGATTCCCAATACATGGATCTGCCTGGCTTACGGACGAAAAGGATAGAGGCGATGAGACGAGCGAAACCTGTATCTACCCAGGGCCTCCGTATGATGGGCCGTTGGATGTTAATAGCCGCCGCGTCGGCCGGCGTCATGATGGCCGGCGTGGATCGCGGTTCGGCTCAGGAGGGAGGAACCCTCAAATTGGGGATCGTATCATTCCTCTCTGGACCGGCGGCGGGGCCGTTCGGCATTCCGGCGCGCAACGCGGCTGAGTTGCTCATCGAGGCCATCAATTCCGGCGCCATTCCCGCACCCTACGACACCGCCGGACTGGCCGGGATGCGCATCGATCCGGTCTTCATCGATGAGGCCGGCGGTACGTCGCGGCAGGTTGCCGAGTTCCGCAACCTGGTGCAACGGCAAAACGTGGACGCGGTGGTGGGCTACATCTCCAGCGGATCTTGCCTGGCCATCGCCCCGGTGGCCGAGGAATTGCGCATGCTCACCGTCTTCTTCGATTGCGGGACGCCCCGGGTCTTCGAGGAGCGTCTCTACCGCTACGTCTTCCGCACCGCTGCCCACGCCACCATGGACAGCGTGGGCGCCGCCCGTTACCTGATGGCCCGATTTCCCGAGGTGGAGACCTACGCCGGGATCAACCAGAATTATGCCTGGGGACAGGATTCGTGGCGCGACTTCAACCTGGCCATGCAGGCGCTCAAGCCCGGCAGCAAGGTGACCGCCCGTCAGTTCCCCAAGCTCTTCGCGGGCCAGTACGCGTCGGAAATTTCCGTCCTGCTGGTCAGCCAGCCGCAGGTGGTGCATTCCAGCCTTTGGGGCGGAGACCTGGAAAGCTTCGTCTATCAAGCGTCGGCGCGGGGTCTGCACACCCGCACACTCCTGGTGCTGACCACGGTGGAAAGCTCCATGTTCCGCCTGGGCGCGCAATTGCCCGACGGGGTGATCGTCGGCGGCAGGGGTCCCTACGGCGTCTTCGCCCGGCCCACGCCGCTCAATAACTGGTTCCGCCGGGCCTACCGCGACCGGTTCGGCACCCCTCCGGTCTTCCCGTCCTACCAGATGGCCCAAGCCCTGCTGGGGCTGAAGATCGCCTACGATAAGGCCGCCACCGCCAAGGACAAAGGCCCGCCCACCCGCGAGGAGGCGATCGACGCCTTCGAGTATCTGGAGTACGAGGCCTTCGGCACCACGGTCAAGCTGGCCCTGGGCAAGGGTCATCAGGCCATCACCGAAACCGCCTACGGCCGATTCCAGTTCGATGAGGCCACCGGCGAGGCCACCATCGTGGACATCATCCGCTTCCCCGCCGCATGCGTGAACCCGCCCCAAGGGGTCCACAGCGTCGACTGGATCCAAGGGGGCATGAAGGACGCTCCTTGCGAATAGGGCCACCCCACCCCCCCGCCCCTCCCCGCACGCAGGGAGGGGAGCCGCGCCCCGCACCCGGGAACCCGAATCCGCAGATTGCTCAGATTGCACAGATAAACCAGAAACGCCAAATCCTGAACCCAGAACCCCGCGAAGTGGC
>JACZRV010000215.1 GCA_022574555.1 SAR324 cluster bacterium | reverse complement strand
CCATGAACGAAAAGCTGGACCCGGAAGAGGTGCGGGGGATCGTGGGTCGCATCAAGGCGGAGGCGGTGCGCATCGTGGAAGGGCACGGGGGCATCGTCAATCAATTCGTGGGGGACGAGGTGGTGGCCCTGTTCGGCATCCCCGCCGCCCACGAGGACGACCCCGTGCGCGCCGTGCGGGCAGCCCGCGACCTGCACGAGATGGTGCGCGCCATGAGCCCGGATGTGGAAGGCCGCATCGGCGCACCCCTCAGGCTCCATACCGGAATCTGTACGGGCCTCATTGTTACCGGAACGGAGGACCGCCGCGACGGCACCTACGGCATCACGGGCGACACGGTGAACACCGGCGCGCGGCTGGCGAGCCATGCCGAGGCGGATGCGGTGCTGGTCAGCCCCGAGACCCAGCACCTCATCGCCGATTACTTCCAGACCGAACCCCTGGAGCCCGTGGCCCTGAAAGGCAAGGCCGAGCCGGTCACTCCGTACAGGGTGATCGAGCAGACCGCCGTGGCCTCACGCTTCGAGGCCGCCCAGCGGCGGGGCTTCACCCGCTTTGCCGGACGAGAGCAAGAATTGGGGACGCTGAAATCTGCCTTGGACGAGGCCACGGCGGGCCAAGGCCGGATCGTTACAGTCAGCGGCGAACCGGGCGTGGGCAAGAGCCGCCTGGTGCATGAGTTTCGGCGCACCATCGATCGGGCGGACGTGAACGTAGTGCAAAGCGGCTGCCAGTCATACGGCAGCAGCACGCCCTATGTCCCGTTCATCGATGCCCTGCGGAGAGGACTTCGACTTGCCGAGGCCGGTGGGGGCGGGGGGTTCCACGATCAGGTCGTGACGAGGGTACGAGAAATTTCGCACGATCTGGAAATCTTCCTGCCCCACTACCTGCACCTGCTTTCCATCCCCAGCGAAGCGCACATATTGCCGGAAAATCTGCAAGGCGAGGCCCTGCGCCGGGCGCTGGAGCAGGCGTTGGCGGCAATCATCACGCTCAATACGCGCCACAAGCCGATGGTGCTGATCTTCGAGGATTGGCACTGGGCCGACGAGGCCTCGGACGCCGCCTTGCGGCGCCTCATCCCCTTGACTGGCGATTTTCCATTGCTTCTGATCGTTCTCTATCGCCCGGAATACACGCCTACATGGGGAGAATCGCGGCATCATACCGCTCTGGTTCTCGAGACCTTGGACCTGGCCAGCTCCAAGAGCATGCTGCTCGCCGCACTCGGGGCGGACGAGTTGCCGGACGGACTTGCGGAAAGGGTGCACACCACCACTGGCGGCAATGCGTTGTTCAACGAGGAAATCGCGCACGCCCTGGCCGATGAAGGTGCCGTTACCGTGGAAAATGGCCGGGCGACACTGAACCAGCCCCTGGAATCGCTGAGGCTCCCCGATACGGTGCATGCGGTCATCCGGGCTCGGGTCGATCGATTGGAGCCCGATGTCCAGGAGGTGCTGCGGCTGGCTTCAGTAGTGGGCCGCGAGTTCGATCAAGCCGTCCTGGAAAGCCTTTCTCCCGCCCGTGAGGCAATGGATCGGGCCCTGGAGGTGCTGCGGCGGGAGGACCTCATTCGCCAGGTGCGGGTGGCACCCCGGGCCGAATACCTGTTCAAGCATATCCTGACCCAGGTGGTGGTCTACGAAACCCTGCTGTTGCAACAACGGAAAGAACTCCACGCCCGCGTGGGACAGGCCATCGAGACCCTCTATCCCGACCGGCTGGAAGAATACGGCGAGGCACTGGCCCACCATTTCGAAAAGGGTGAGGTCTGGCATAAGGCAAAAGATTACCTGTTACATGCCGCGGGGAGGGCCAAAGCCCACTACGCTTACCGCAGCGCCATGGCGCTTTGCCTGCGGGCCATCGGCGTAGCGTCGCATATGGAAAATGCCGCCGAGGCCAAAGTCGACGGGTTGATCCTGGCCGGTGACCTGGCCAGTTTGATGGGCGATCTGGAAAGCGCCAATGGCAACTATTCCCGTGCCATGGACGCCGCAACCGCGCCCGCGGCCCGCAATACGATTGCCAACAAGTTGCACCGTCCGCAGGTCGCAATGCGTGACGGCGCCAAGATCGTCTTCTACGAGCACGGAACTGGGGGGCAGACCCTGCTGCTGGTGAACCCCATCGTCTACGGTTTGGGTCTCTTACAACCCATCATCGAAAGATTATGCCAGCAGTACAGAATCATCACGGTCGATCCAAGGGGTACGGGCGGTTCCGACCCCATCCCTCAAGGATATTCCGTCGAAGACCATGCGGAGGATGTGCGCGCCGTCATCGAAACTTCGGGTGCCGCGCCTATCACGGGCGTTGGAATATCTCGAGGTGGGAGCATTTTGGTCAACCTGGCCGTGAGGCACCCCGAGGTGCTAGAGAAGCTGGTGACGGTCGGCACGCCGAAGGAACCGCTGGGGTATGTGGAGAACGCCGAATTGGAGGTAGTTGTTAGGAACCACGTTTCCAAAATCATTTCCGAACCAGGGACAGATGAACTGGCCGAACACTGGATTCAACATCTACTAAAACTTCCCAGAGAGACTTTGCTCGGTTTCTACCGCCATGATCCTGCTGTTGACATCGTCCCGTTACTCGGCGATGTGCGAATACCGACATTGGTCATGCACGGTGCGGAGGATCGGCTTGTACCTTTCGCCAGCGGCCGGTTTCTGGCCGATAATATTCCGGGCGCCCAATTCTACCCCTTCAAAGACCTGGGCCACCTTCCCCTCTTCACCGCACCGGGGGAGTTTTGCGAGGTGCTGCACCGGTTCGTCAAAACGGGAACCGTCCCCGCCCCGGCAGGCGGCTAGCTCTGTTTGGTCGATTGCTTCCGCCGGTAGCCGCCCATATATAATAGGGGCCGACGGCGCCTCGCACCCGTCCCATGCTCCCTTTCCGTTTCTACCTGATCACCGACCGGCGCAACGGCCGCCACGATCCGGTCGAGTGGGCTCCGCGGCTGGCGGAGGCGGGCTTGCGAGCACTGCAGGTGCGCGAGAAGGACCTGTCTCCCAGGGAACTGCATGCCTACTGCCGCACGTTGCAGGAGGGGCTTGAGCCGATGCGTATTCCCTTGCGGCTCTATCT
>JACZRV010000111.1 GCA_022574555.1 SAR324 cluster bacterium | reverse complement strand
CCTTCGATCATCTGATTTTGACGGGCTTGTTCCCGTGCCGGAACAGGCCGTTGGACGGAGAGCAGGAATGGCCACGGCGTCCGTGGACGCAAGGGTATCGACTAGTTTTCCGTCCTCAGGAGGCGGAAACCCAGGCGGTAGGTCCTGCTCGACGGGGCGTAGTTGAAGCGAATGGAACACCGCAAGTACTGCGGGCTGTAGCGCCAACCGCCGCCCCGATTCACGCGGCTAGCGCCAGAACCCTCATATATCGGGTTGTCCGTTCCCACGATTCCGTAGTTGGTTTTCTTGTCCTGCACCCATTCCCAAACGTTCCCGGTCATGTCGTGCAGACCCAGGCCGTTGGCATCGTAACTGCCCACAGGGGACGTATTCAGATGCCCATCGCTACTGTCCCCTTTGCAGCATTCTTCCGTTCCGTAATTGGCCGTGCGGCGGGTCAAGCGTCCGGTGGCCGTGCCGTACTTCAAAGGTTTCCCCCCAGCCCGGCAGGCGAATTCCCACTGGGCTTCCGATGGCAGGCGGAAAGTGACCGAAGACCGGGCATTCAGCTTGCGGATGAAGGTCTGCACATCGTCCCAGGAGACCTGTTCCACCGGGTAGTTGTCCCCCTTTTTGAACCTGGACGGATTGTTGCCCATCACCTTCTTCCACTGCCCCTGGGTCACCTCGTGCTTGCCCAGCCAGAAGGGGCTCAGGCGAACGGTGCGCACCGGCTTTTCATCGCCGTCGCACTCCCCTTCGTTCCCCGAATGGCAGCCCATTTCAAATGAGCCACCGGCCACCCGCACGAATACCATCCCGGTCACCGGGTCACGCCAGGTGTTGGATGATGGTTCGGTGCTGATTGCGGCTTGTGTGGCGGGTTGCTGGGACGGTGGCACTGGTGTTGTTTGTTTCAACCCAGCCAGAATCATAGCCAAACCCGGCACTTTCTGATCAAGCAGTGTGAAGAAATCCCCCTCGTGCCGCACCCTTTCGGATTTCAGGGTAATCCCCGTCTCCGCGTCCAGCATCACAGCGGACACCTGCCATCCCCCGCTGGCGAACTTGTTCAGCTTGCCCGTGACGATCAGCTTGACGTTGAGCAAGATCCCGATCTTGATCGCCTTCTGATTTTCGGTCAGGCCGGACTGCTGCGTTTCCCATTCCTGTAAAATCTGTTCGGTCTGGGTGCGGTCGATTACCGTGTATTTCCCGGATTTTACGAATGCACCACGTAGTTCTTCGGCGATCGCTTCTGCCTCTTCAACGAAATCCCTGGTGGCGAAATTCAACACTGCCAATCGTTGTTTTTCCTGGGCGGCCACCATCGGACTGATAAGGAGGAACCCGACGACCACCAGGAGAACGGATTTCATCGAAATCAGCATAGCCGCGCCCCGTTTGGGATCGAATTGTGGATCAGTGATTTGAGGGGTGAATGGAACTTTCCAATAGCAAATTAATCCTCTCCTGACCAGAAGCGATATCGGTGCCACCAACCGCCGCTCCCTACGGTACGGATTCCGCGACGAGCTACGTTGTTTTCGGCTTCGCGACGTATTAGGGGTACTCGTCATTGGGAACCGCCGATGAACGCGGATCAACGTCGATGTGGATTATAGGAGAGCCAATCATCTGTGTAATCAATGAAATCTGCGGATCAAAAGTTGTTTCTGGGTTATTTGTCGGTGTGTACTGATGTAGTGGTAGATGGTATGATAAGACATTTAAATTAACATAATATGGACGTCCATGTATTTTATAGATGAATCGCCCAAACAATGAACATATATTATGAAATTTTATTCCTACTTGCTGAATAATTATGCGGTTGCATTGCGATCAATGGCGCGGTCCGCGGAAGCGAGCGGGTCACCACGATGCGGCCGGGACGTAACCCGGCCCTACCTTACGGATCGTAGTGGCTTGTGAGAAATTGCGCCGGATCAGGCCCCCAATACCTCCGCCATTTTGTTGCCAATCTGGTCGGGGGTTTCGACGACGTGAATGCCCGCCGCTTGCAAGGCGGCCATCTTTTGCGCGGCGGTGCCCTTGCCGCCCGAAATGATGGCCCCAGCGTGGCCCATGCGCCGGCCGGGGGGTGCCGTCTGACCCGCGATGAAGCTGACGATGGGCTTGGTGAGGTGTTTCTTGGCGAATTCCGCGGCGTCCTCTTCGGCTGAGCCGCCGATTTCCCCGATCATGACGATCCCCTTGGTGTCCGGGTCCTGCTCGAAGAGATCCAGGCAGTCGATAAAACTGGTGCCGGTGATGGGGTCGCCGCCGATGCCGATGCACGTGGTCTGCCCCAAACCGCATTGGGTGAGCTGCCAGACCGCCTCATAGGTCAGTGTGCCCGAGCGGGAGACGACACCGACTTGCCCCTCCTTGTGGATGTAGCCGGGCATGATTCCGATCTTCGTCTGCCCGGGTGTGATGATGCCGGGGCAATTGGGCCCGATCAGACGAGCGCCCCGGGAAACGACAAAGCGTGCGGCAGGAATCATGTCCAACACGGGGATGCCCTCGGTGATGCAAATAATCAGTTTCACCCCAGCATCCGCCGCCTCCAGGATCGCGTCGGCCGCGAACGCCGGCGGTACAAAAATCAGTGTGGTGTCCGCACCCGTCTCACGTACGGCGTCGGAGACCAGATTGAAGACCGGCGTGCCCTCGAAGTCCTGCCCCCCCTTGCCCGGCGTGACTCCCGCCACGATGTTGGTTCCGTACTCCGCACACGCGCGGGCATGGAGGGCGCCTTGAGCGCCGGTGATACCCTGCACCACAACCTTGGTATTGCGGTCCACGAGAACGGCCATGGTCGATTTCGCGCCTCCGGTGATGTTGAATATTCTATGAATCCGCTATGAACCCGATACGGCCGCGACACTCTTGGTGGCGGCATCGCCGAGCCCGTCGGCCATGGTCAGACCCGCGCCCAGACCGGATGCGGCGATGATCTCGTGGGCCTTTTCCGCATTGGTACCCTCCAGCCGCAAGATCACCGGGACGTCAACCCCCACCTTCTTGAAAGCCGCGACTACGCCTTTCGCCACAACGTCGCAGCGCACGATGCCGCCGAAAATGTTGATCAGAACGCATTTCACGTTGCTGTCCTTGGTGATGATGCGGAAAGCATTTTCCACCCGGACTTCGTCGGCATTGCCCCCGATATCGAGGAAGTTGGCCGGTTCGCCGCCTGCGGATTTGATGATGTCCATGGTGCCCATCGCCAACCCCGCGCCGTTGACCATGCAGCCGATATTGCCGTCCAGCTTGATGTAGCTCAGATCGGCGTCGCTGGCCTCGATTTCCAGGGGCTCCTCCTCGTTGAGATCCCGCATCTCCTGAATTTCCTTGTGGCGGTAGAGGGCGCTGTCGTCGAAAGTCAGTTTCGCATCCAGAGCCAGCACGCGCGTGTCTTGGGTGAGAACGAGGGGGTTGATTTCCACCAGGGAGCAATCCTCGCACATGAACAAATCGTAAAGCCGGCCGATAAGGGCGGCCATGGGACGTACCAGCTTGGGATCGACTCGATCCACTTGCAGCCCGTAGGCCATACGCGTCCCCTGGTATGCAAGCAGCCCCACGTCCGCATCCACCTTTTCCCGCAATATCTTCTCCGGAGTCTCGGCGGCCACCTTTTCGATATCCATCCCGCCCTCGGTGGAGCCCAGCACGACGACTGCCTTGGATTCCCGGTCCACGAGCATGGAGAGGTAAAGTTCCTTGCGGATATCCATCCCCTCTTCCACCAACACCTTGTGCACCTTCCGTCCTTGCGGCCCGGTCTGATGGGTCACGAGCTGCATGCCCAGGATAGCCGTGGCGTTTTCCCGTACCGCTGCGAGCCCACGGGAAAGTTTGACGCCACCGCCTTTTCCGCGCCCACCGGCGTGAATCTGGGCCTTGACCACCCACGATTCGCCACCGATGCGCTCCGCAGCGGCTACCGCGGCTGCGACCGATTCCGCGACCTCTCCCTTGGGTATGGGCACACCATAGCGGGCAAGGATCTGTTTTGCCTGGTACTCGTGAATTTTCATGGACGCCTTGAAAGGATTCTACTGCCCGCGGGCACAAAGATACTGCCAGGGGGCACAAAGAATTGACACGTTAGACCGAAGGCGCGTTTGGAATCAAGCCTTTCCGCTGCGTTTGGTGAGCGGTCGCGCCGCCGCGATGCTTGCCCCCCAATGGTTTTCCGACCATAATGACCCGTTTTTCCTCGTGAGCCGTTCCGACTCGACCCGAAATACGGATTCTCGCGAAGTTCCCTATCTCAGCAGTCACGGATCCTCAACCAAGCACATGCATCGCGACGTATACAGCCGTCTTGGATTTTACTACGGGTGGATCATCGTCGCGGTGGTCTTCGTCACCCTCTTTTTCGCATTGGGACTGCGCTACGCCTTCGGGGTATTTTACGTGGCGATCCTGGACGAGACCGGCTGGAGCCGGGCGGAAACGGCGGGGATTTTTTCCGTGGCCATGGTGGTGTACGCCTTCGCGTCGTTATTGAGCGGCGCTCTTTTCGACACCCTGGGCCCGCGGCGTCTGTTCCCCATCGGAGCGGTATTTTTGGGTCTGGGGTTGATCCTCTGCGCACGAGCACAAACGATCACGGAGTTCTATATTTACTACGGCCTGATGGTTGGCGTGGCCTATTCGTTCCTGGGTTTCATCACTCAAGCGGCCCTTGTGTCCCGATGGTTCGTCAGGCGGAGGGGGCTGGCCTCGGCCATCGGTCTGTCGGGCATCGGCATCGGCGCACTGTCGATGTCCATACTCAGCGAAAAACTCATCGCTGCCATCGGCTGGCGGCAGACATTCACGGTGTACGGATTCGTGGTCATGGGCCTGCTCATTCCCCTGACCCTGCTCCTTATCCGCGACCGGCCCCAATCCATCGGTCTCAATCCCGACGGCGATGCGGACACTCGCGATTCGCCGGATTCGTTGGGCACCGCCGCTTCACCCAGTTTGGGGCAAGCGGTGCGTCAGCCGGCCTTCTGGTTCCTGTTCGTCTCGGTGATGCTGCTGGGAATGAACAATCAGACCCTGGTCGTCCACCAGACCCGGTTGTTTATCGATCTCGGCTTTACGCTGGCGCTGTCGGCTTCCCTCTTCGGATTAACCGGGCTGTTCCGATCGTTGGGAGGCATGATCTGGGGCGCGCTTTCTGATCGGATCGGCCGGCAGCCCTGCGTATTGCTGGCTATCCCGATGGCGTTGCTGGCGCTGACGGCTCTGGGATCGAGCCGCTGGTATCCTCACGTCTGGCTCCTCATCGCCTTCGTCGCCTTGTGGGGATTGGGGTTCAACGGCCTGCCGCCGCTATACGCGGCTTCGGTGGCCGACCGGTTCCAGGGGCGCCATCTCGGTAAGATATTTGGGTTACTGGATGTCGGTTTCGGGATCGGTTCCGCGTTGGGGCCGTGGTTGACCGGGTTGCTCTACGACCGCATCGGGCGATACGATCCTGCCGTATGGGCAATGATGGTCACCACCATCCTATCCGGGGCAGCATTATGGCTCGCCGCACCGGGAAAACCGCCGGGGGCGTCCACGCGCCGGTGAGAAATCTTTATGCTTCGAGGCATTTGACTTCCCCGCATTCCAATGTCATAGAAGGACCTCCGTCAACGGGACGTGGGGTGCGAATGGCTGGCCCCATGCGACCGGAAACGGGCCCGGCCATCTATTGATCTACACCGGTTTGAACCTCGATCGACTGCCCCGGACTTGAATCGGGATCCTATTTTTTACGCATCTTCGCGTCCATGACACCTTTCGACCTGAGCGGTAAGACCGCGATCGTCACGGGTTCCAGCAAAGGCATCGGACGCTCCATCGCCGAACACCTGGCCCGTGCCGGAGCACAGGTGGTGATATCCAGCCGCAAGGAAGGCCCATGCCAACAAGTTGTGGCGTCCATCCGTCAGGAGGGAGGCCAGGCGGCAGCCATCCCCTGCAACGTGGGGCGCAAAGACGAGGTCGAAAACCTGGTCAGCGAAACGCGGCGGCTACTCGGGCCGATCGACATCCTTGTAGCCAATGCCGCAGTCAATCCCTACTACGGTCCACTTGTGGAAATCTCCGATGCCGCCTTCCATAAGACGATGGACACCAATATCCTCAGCACCATCTGGCTCGCCGGATTGGTGAAACCCGACATGGTGGCGCGGGGAGGGGGATCGATCATTCTCATTTCCAGTGTAGGGGGGCTGAGGGCCTCGCCCAACCTGGGGGCCTATGCCATCTCCAAGGCCGCTGATTTTCAACTCACCCGCACACTGGCCGCGGAGATGGGCGCCGACAAGATCCGGGTCAACTGCATCGCGCCCGGATTGGTCAAGACCGATTTCGCTAAAGTGCTTTGGGACAACCCTGTAGCAAGAAAAATGGCGGAAAATTCCCTGCCACTCGGACGGCTCGGTGAATCGGACGACATCGGGCCGGCCGCTCTGTATTTTGCCTCGGACGCTTCGCAATGGGTCACCGGTCAAACCCTGGTGATCGATGGCGGATCGACCATCGTGGCACCATCGACGACGGAGTAAAGTTGGAGCGCGGCCCTACGGCGCGAACTCTACTATCGAACGCATGAGCGAGACGAACGAACCTCCGAGTAACAGCCGCTCCTTCCCGAACCAGGAGATAGGTGCTGGCCTCCTGCCGTTGCACCTCCGCCGGCGGGATTCGCCTGGCAAGATTGCGCCAGAAACCTCAAAAAGCGATCCGACTCCATCATCGCGACACCAGGTCCCATTGCGTGTCGCGCACCGATGGGGCACTTCCGATAACCCGCCCTTGCCCGCCGAAAGATTACGGCGGTGGATGGAACCTTCCGCGCATACAAGCAGCCGGCTTGAGCAGCTGACCCGTGCTGCCGGTGCCGTTTTACACCCTCCCGGAAGGCGTTGCGGACAATATAAGGAGTTTGGTTAAGTGGACATACCCTACGCGGAAATAGCCGGCATCGTCGTATGTCTGATATTTTCCGCGCTTTTTTCGGCATCGGAGACCGCGTTGTCGTCGCTGCCCGAAATCAAAGTGCAGCAACTGTTGGACTCGCGAAGGTTTTGGCTGGCGCCGCTGACCCTCTGGAAGCATCACCCCAACCGCGTGCTCGTCACGATACTCATCGGCAATAACGTCGCCAACATCACCGCCAGTGTGCTGGCTTCAGATCTGGCGGCCAAATTTTTCCCGGGAAGTGGCATACCCATCGCCATCGGGGCGATGACTTTTATCCTCCTGGTGACCGGGGAAATCACACCCAAGACCTTCGCCCGTACTTTTCCGACCGCCATCGGCTCGGCCACGATGTGGCCAATATTTGTGTTTTATTACGTGTTGTTCCCGGTGACATTCGTCCTGACGTTCTTCGTTCGTATCCTCATCAGCATGCTCGGGGCGCGGCAGGATCAGGCAAAAATCATCACCGAGCAGGATTTGGAGTACGTCGTCCGCATGGGGGCAGATGACGGAGCCTTCGACGAGGATCAAGAGCATCTGCTCCAATCGGTCATTGATTTTACAGACACGCGGGCCAAGCAGATCATGGTGCCCCGCACCGACATGGTTGCGGTCCCACGAGACAGCACCTACGAAAAGGTGGTGGAAACCGCCATCGAATCCGGGCTCAGCCGCATCCCGGTCTACGACGGATCGATCGACAAGATGGTGGGGATTTTTTATACGAAAAATCTCATCACGCCTCCGACGGAGGAGGAAAAGCACGACTTTCTCGGCAAGCGCATGCGGCCCCCCGTATACGTGCCCGAATCCAAGAAAATCAGCGAAATACTCAAGCTGTTTCAGGAAATGAAATCCCACATGGCTATCGTCGTCAACGAGTTCGGCGGCACGGAAGGGGTGGTAACCCTGGAAGACGTCGTCGAGGAACTGCTCGGCGAAATCCAGGATGAATTCGATACGGAGCAGCATCGGCTTGTGGCCATGCCTGACGGTGGTTATATGGCCGACGCCCGAATCGATATCGACGAGTTGGAGGAGGTTCTGGAAATTGATTTTCCCGAGGGAAGGGACTACGAGAGCCTCGGAGGCTTTCTGATGGAAGTCGCAGCCACCGTCCCTGAAGCCGGTTGGCAGCATACCCACGGGGGATTCCGCTTCGCCGTTACCGAAGCCGATGCGAACCGGGTCATCAAAGTACACATCTCCGTTCAGCCCGAAGCCCCGCAGGATTCCGAATCCCCCACCACGGACGGGGATGCGGAAGACGATGAATCCCAAAAATCTGCCCGGTGACGGCGCGTAACCAATCCCCTTGCTTGACACATGTGCCTCACACGGAAACAGGTTAACGGTCGTTGCATCACGATCTGCCCCGTCGTTGAATCGCCAGAATCTCTAACACGCACGGGAAATCAATTGAAGAGACCTGCCAATGCTGCGGGATTTGCCGGGAATTGGCATGCCAGCTTGCGGGGTCGAGATTGGGGACAAATTATCCGGGGCGTGGCCCGATCCCTGCGATTCGATGGCTTGTACCGGTGCGGGTCAATCAATGCGAGCGTCACAATCCGCGGAACTGACCTATTGTACTGATAAATTGTCAGAGCCGGGCAGGCAGATGCGAGAAGTAATGATGCGCTTGTGGATTGGATGTGTCATTTGCGCGGCGGTTTTGCCGGCCGGTCTCGTCTCAGCTCAGCCGGAATCAGCGCGCCAATACAAGTACGCCGAAGGATTGATCTTCGCCTACGATCTATCGGACGAGCGGCTGGCGGCCGACTTGTGGCCAGTGATGAAAGCGGACCGCCAGGAGATCATGGACCGACTGGAATTGCACCCGCCGGGTACGTTGCGTGTCGTGCTGGCGCCGGACCTGGGGGCATTCCGCCGGGCCCAACCCGCGCCGGCACCGGAAAATGCGTTGGGGTTGTACTATCCGTCCACACGCACGGTGCTGCTGCGTTCACCACGCACCCTCCCCGGCGGGGATTGGGATTTGCGCGGGGTGATGCGGCACGAGTTGGCCCACGGGGTGCTGGATCTGGCCATTTCACAACCGATACCCCGCTGGCTCAACGAGGGACTTGCGATCCTGGTCGCCGACGAGTTGAGCTTCCTGGACGATTCACAGCTCACCCTGGCCGCGGTGAGGGATCGTCTCATCCCATTGGACCTGTTGATGACGGGTTTCCCCCGCACGAGTGGGGGCATGACCCTGGCGTATTCCCAGGCAGCTTCCTTTGCGCGCTTCCTGCTCCGTCTGTCTGGGATGGCCGGAATCAAGTCTGTGCTCCGCGCAATGGCGGCTGGGTCGACCGTTCAGGGCGCATTCGCCGCCGTATACACGCGTAGTTTGTCCGATCTGGAGCGGGACTGGCACGGAGATTTGTCCGGCCGGTTTTCTTGGATGGCGCTCGTCACATCGGCCACAATCCTGGGGGGAATCGGAACCCCGCTGCTCATCGCGGGTGCCATGCGCCGCTGGGTACTACGCAGGCGCAAGTACCGAGAGTGGGACGAAGAGGATAATCGGATCGCCAGCGGATTGACCGCCCCCAAGCCGACTCGGGCCAGCAAACCTCGCTGGCTGAACTAACCCGCTGCAGACCGGGCGCGATCGATCATCGTCCAGGGCCCGCGGCACATCGGTGGTATGAATGCCGCTGGATCATGCGTATTTGCGATCATACGCGGCCGCCGCGCCCATAGCGCGCAACTATCCCCAGGCACCCGGCACGGAAAGGCTCTCCAAGCCCTACAGGGAAACGAGCAAGCTGCGATTCTTGCTGATCTTGGCCAATGCGAGCTATCATTACAGATTGTCCTCGCATTTTTAAGGTTATCCACCACATCGCTCGGCGCTCGGGTAATTCCCATCTGCGATGGGGGCCGCGCCTCGAATGTGACAGATACGGAAAGGCTGTCCTCGCATGAACGGATCCAGGCGGTTTCGCCTGATCATTGTCGCGTTCCTGATCGTTGCGGCGTCGGGGAGCTACGGGGCCTACTGGTGGATTTATCTCCGCGGCACCGTATCGACCGACGACGCTTACGTGGACGCGCGCATCATCACCATCTCCTCGCGCCTGCTCGGCCGGGTCGAATCGGTTGCGTTCAACGAGGGCGACTTGGTGCGGGCGGGCGATGTGCTCGTAACGCTGGTGCCCGACAAGTTGGCCATGGCCGTTGCCGAAGAGCAGGCGGAGGTCGACCGGGCGATCGCCGCTGTGAACCGGCTCAAGGGGCCACGTCAGGAGACTATCGACGTGGCCAAAGCGGAAATCCAAGTGCGCAAAGTAGCCGCTCTCAAGGCCCTGGACGATTTCCGGCGCGCACAAAAACTGGCACTGGCCAAGGCCATTTCCGAGGCCGACCTGGACCGGCTCCGGTCGGACGTCCATTTGGCCCGCGCCGCTTTGGAGGTGAGCCGTAAGAATTTCGTATTGCTTTTGGCCGGCGGCAGCGAGGACCAAGTCGACCTGGCCGAGGCGGAACTGAACATGGTACGCGCGCGACTCGATCAAGCCAAAATTGATCTCGACGACGCAGTGCTTTATTCGCCCGTCGACGGCATCGTCGCGCGACGCACCGTGGACCCTGGCGAGGTGGTCGACGCCGGCCAAGGACTTTTCCAAATCGTGGAAATCGGGAAGACTTGGATAGTGGCCAACCTGGAGGAGCAGGATATTTCCGAATTGCGCGAAGGTCAGCCAGTAGAAATCACACTCGATGCCTTCCCAGGCCGAATCCTCGCCGGCCATGTGGGCGCCATCTACGGCGCGACGCTATCGCGATTTTCGCTCTTGTCGACCACCAGTGCAAGCGGCAACTTCATCAAAGTAACCCAAAGGGTACCGGTGCGAATCGACTGGGACCAGCCCCATGGTTTACCCCTGTTTCCCGGTCTCAATGCGGTCATTCGCATCAGACTGAACCATCAAGAGCCAGAAGAGTCACCACCAGAGCCATGAACCGCGCCCCAGTGTTGGGGGTGGTCATAGGCGGTACAACGATGTGCCTGATGGACATCTTGGTGGACAACATTGGCCTCTCCCACCATCTTTCGGAATTGACCATCTCGGAACTCGTGTCCTGCACCGCGGAGTTGGGTCATGCGCCGGATCATGCCCACGCGGTGGTGCAGGCGTTGTACGAGTCGAAGGTAAGCAGGGCGGCGAATACGATCTCCTACCCTTTCTTTTTCATGCTTTCCACCGCGGTGTGGGTTGCCGTGACCCTGCCCGGGCTCTTTCTTCCTCACGGCCGGACATACCGCAGGGAGGCGGTGTGAGCAGACGTCTTCGCAATGAAGAGGCGGCTACGCATCCTTATGGCGAAATCCCGGCGGGCACCAACCCCCGGCCAAGGGACGACCGGGGTTTGGTGCACCAGAGGGCGCCATGAACGGCGGCATAAAGGATCGCTATCTCGCGCTTTCCGTGGTGATGGCCGGCTCCACCATGATCCTGCTCGACGTGTCCGTGGTGAACGTGGCCCTGCCCAACATCATGGTGTCCCTCGGAGCAGACGTGCTGGAAGCGCGGTGGGTGGTGACGGCCTCCATGCTGGCCCAGGCGGTGGTCATGCCCCTCACGGGGTGGCTGGGCCGCCGAATAGGATTGGGGCCTCTGTTCATCGTTAGTTTGATTTTCTTTACCGCCGGTACGGCCCTTTGCGCGGCGTCGTGGAGCATCGGGAGCCTGGTCGTGTCGCGGATCATCCAGGCCATCGGCGCCGGATTGATCCAGCCGGCTGCGATGTCGATCATCACTCAGACCTTTCCGCCCCATCAACGGGGACGAGCAATCGGTGCCTGGGGGGTTTCGCTCACCATTGGGCCGATGTTAGGGCCCACCACAGCCGGATATCTGATCGAGGCATTCGACTGGCGGGCGGCTTTCCTGCTCAACCTGCCCATTGGCCTGGCTGCCATCGTATTCGCGTGGACCGTGCTGAGGCTCCAGCGGGATGAACGGCCGCCGAAATTCGATTTATTGGGCTACCTCTCACTGGCCACCTTCCTCGTCGTGGGCATGCTCACCCTGACCCTAGGTAACGAGGAAGGTTGGGACTCGGAAATCATCATCCTGGGAATCGGCGTCTCCGCGTTCGCTTTTTTGATTTTCCTGGTTGTCGAGTGGAACTATCGTGACGCACTGGTGCCGATGCGGCTCTTCCTGGTGCCCGATTTTTCCCTGGCTGTCACCATCGCTTTTGTCCGTTCGCTGGGCATGTTCGGCGCGTTCTTCCTGCAGCCCATGTTCCTCCAGCAGGTCCAAGGCCGCGACCCCATCGAGACGGGAATGATCATGGTGCCGGCCGCATTTTCCTTTGCCCTTGCGATGCCCTTTTCGGGCTGGCTTCAGGATCGTTATGGCGGCCGCTGGCCCACGGTCATCGGTGCCGTCATCGCCGCCTATTCCTTCACACTCTACTGGGACCTGGATTTCCTCTCGAGCCGTTGGGCGATCATCTTTCCGCAATTCCTGCGCGGCCTGGGAATGTCGTTGCTCATGTCACCCTCCACAACCGTAGCGCTCAACAGCGTGCCCGAGAAAAGCGCGGGCACTGCCTCGTGGATCATCAATCTGGCCCAGACGTTCGGAGGTTCGATTGTGATCGCCACATTGGCCGCGTTTCTTCATCGCGTTTCGCGGATCGAGATGGATCGGCTGGGCACAGCGGTAACGCTCAACGAGGGTACGCCAGGCGTTCTGCACGACTGGGTGATGGCGTTGGGGCACGGCACCGGTGAGGCCGGCTCCGTGGCGCAGGCTTTGATGGGGTGGTCGGTGGGGCAGGCGGCCACGACCCTGGCCTTCCACTACAATTGGATGCTCGTCTCCTTCGGATTGCTCCTCATCGTCATTCCCGGCCTTTTTCTGTCACACGGCGGGGCAAAATTCCAGGATTCCTAAACTCGGGCCACGAAGATCGTCAGGAGATTCACTTGGTGCCGAAAATGCGGTCCCCGGCATCTCCCAGGCCGGGCAGGATGTAGCCCTTCTCGTTGAGGCGATCGTCGACCGCCGCCGTGTAAATGGGCACATCCGGGTGCTTTTCGTTCACGTTTCCGATTCCCTCGGGCGCCGCCAACAGGCAGATGTATTTGAGGGCGCGGGCGCCGGCTTCCTTGAGCCGGTTCAGTGCCGCCACGGCGGAATTGCCCGTGGCCAGCATGGGATCCACCAGAAACACATCGCGGTCCTGAAGGTTTTCCGGAAGTTTGATGTAATATTCCACGACCTGGAGGGTATCGGGTTCGCGATAGAGCCCAATGTGGCCCACCCTGGCCGAGGGTATCAGCTCCAGCATTCCTTCCAGGATCCCATTGCCGGCGCGGAGGATGGAAATCAGCGCCAGCTTCTTGCCATCGATGATGGGCGCATTCATCGACGCCAAAGGTGTACGGATGGCGGTGGTCTTCAGTGGCAGGTCGCGCGTCACCTCGTAGGCCAGCAGCATGCTGATCTCCCGCAACAACACACGAAACTTTCCCGTGCTCGTTTCGACACGGCGCATCAGCGTGAGTTTGTGCTGAATCAAAGGGTGATCGATGACGGTCACTTTGAGCATGCCGACGCTCTCCTCGCTATATTCGTATTATTGGCCGTATCACAGGCCGTAGGCCGATGGCGGGCTTACCGCAATCTGTTGGTGGATGTGGAGGCACGACTCCATTCAGGACTTTGCCTTTTCCCTGTTAGTATTGACTTTATCCATGGTTATCGACAAGTCTAGCAGGTAGTTTTCCTGCCCAACTTTTATGGTGCCGAGGGCGTATGGAATCGGATTCGGTCGAACGCAAGCTCACGGCGATTCTTGCCGCCGATGTGGCCGGTTACAGCCGCCTCATGGGCGACGACGACCGGGCCACCCTGGATGCCCTCACTGCCTCCCCCGTCACCCACCGGTCGCCTTCCGCTCGGGGATAGCTTGTCATGTCACCTCTGTAGGCAGTAATGTGACCCCTACGCGTGGGCACCGAAACACGGATGCAGTCCTGTACCGCTCCATGTTTTTTTGGAACCGCTCGCCACGGTTACCTTTCTGCTGTTTTTATGTACAAAAATATTCCGTCGTTCATAATGGTGGAAAGGCACGTGGTACCCGATGTCTCTCGGCAAAAAACCGACAGCGGTTGTCGGCACAAGCATACCGCGGCGAGCCCGCCGGGTGCATAAGACGACAGAGCAACTTCGGCGACCTGTGACACTTGCCTCAATAGCCTTAGGTGTCAACTCGAACGGCCCCAGGATTCGATGGGCGATGTGCTGGCGATTCGACTTTTATCCCCCCGCTCGCAACCGGCGTGGACATGGCGAGTCATGCGGTGAAAAAATACGGTAGGTGGAATAATGAATGACAGGTGTCGTCCTGAGCGCCCCACGGCAAGCAGGCTTCGAGCGAATCTCGACCAATTGTTGACTGAATACATTTTTTG
>JACZRV010000110.1 GCA_022574555.1 SAR324 cluster bacterium | reverse complement strand
TTGGCGCCGGCGATTCATTACAATTCGATTACTTCCTGGATACCGAGGCGAGCTTTGGAACTGATGATGGAATCCTATGCAATAGCGGGTTGTTTGACTGTTTGACCGTTGAGATCTCCACGGACTCGGGGGCCACCTGGACGCGTTTGGAAGAACTTCCCACCTCCGTCTCTGGGTTCACGTTCAAGTTTATCGGCCTTTCTTTCTACTCCGGCTTGACGGTGCTGATCAGGTTCAACTTCGATACCGGAGACGAACAAGCAAACTTTTGGGAAGGCGCCTATATCGATGATATTTTTGTCGGTCCTTGAGCCCTGACGGCGCTAGAAGACCCTACCGGCCTCTTGCCATGGCCGGGTGAAACCTTCCCCCCTCGTCCGTTCCCGCGGGCGAGGGGTTTTTTTGTGACCCCACCCCAACCCCTCCCCGTGCACGGAGAGGGGCTTTGATAGAGACCGACATGGTCAAGAAATCCAAATCCTGGCGCACCTCGAAACGCATGTGGGCCAAGCTGAAACCCGCGGCGCGCGGTATGCGACACGAGCCCACCCCGGCGGAGAATCTGCTCTGGCAGCGACTGAGGGGCCATAGGCTGAACGGTCACGGTTTTCGTCGCCAACACCCGCTTGATCGCTTCCTGGCCGACTTCTATTGTCCCGACCGCAACCTCGTGATCGAGATCGATGGCCCAATTCATGATCAATCAAATCCCGAGGACGCAGCGCGGCAGGCGCATCTGGAAGGCCTGGGTTACCGCGTCATCCGCTTCAAAAATCAGGAGATCCTGCAATCGATGGAGCATGTTCTGGCAAAGATCGCTATGGCTCTCGAAAAATCGACTTTGGAACACTCCGAAACTGGCTTGCCTGAGCCGCTGGCTCATCAGTAAGCACCCCTCCCCGCACGCGGGGAGGGGAAGGGGGAGGGGCGGGTCAGCCGCGCAAGGCTTCTTCGAGTTGCTCGGGGCCGAAGCCCTGGGCGGCGCGCACGGAGAAATAGAGCACCACATTGGCCGAATAGGCCAGGGGCAGGGTCATCGCTCCCGCGATGGCGCCGAGCAGGGGGGAAAGGGGTCCGGCGCCCAGGAAGGCCTGGATGACCAGGGGCAAGACCCCGGAGATCAGCACCACGAAGGCGAATACGAGGGTGCCCCGCAGCAGATGGGGCTTCATCATCTGCACCGCTTGGGAGAGGGCCTGCAAGGGGCGCATGCGCTCCAGCACGATCAGCGGCACGGTGGGCAGGAAGAGTCCGCCGATGATGAGTCCCGGCACGACGAGTGCCAGGAATCCCAGGGTGATCAGCACCCAAACGATCATGTAGGCGGCGATGACCCACAGCACACGGCCGCCGAACCCCCGCCGGTAGGATTCGCCCACGCCCGGCATGTGGCCCAAAGCCGCGCCGGCGATGGCATAGGTCATGGCGGCGAGCACCAGTGCGTTGAGCGCCACGGTCACCCCCAGCAGCACGGCCAGGACATGGGCGGGCGCAAGATTCACGGCATCGAGCGCCAAGCCCAAGACCAGCAGGGCCAGATGAGGGGCCAGGGCCATGATCACCAGGCTGGCCAGATGATCCCGATAGAGCCGGAACGCCTCACCGATGATCTCGGGCGTGTTCATTTCCCGCAGAAGGTTGGTGGTCATTTCCGATCGGCCTATTCCGCGTTTCCGTCGAGGTCAAACGCAACCTGGCTGAGTTCTTCCTTGTCGGTCTTGAGCAGGATATCCACCTTCTTTTCGGCGTCCGCCAAGCGCCGCTGGCACTGGCGGCTCCACTGGATGCCCTCCTCGAACGTCGTCAATGCCTCTTCCAGCCCCAGGGAGCCGTCCTCCAGCTTGCGCACCGTTTCCTCGAGCTTTTTGAGCGCTTCCTCGAAGGTCAGGTTTTTGATCTCGGCCATGGTTTGGTCCCGGCATGGTTTAATCCTGGCAACGTCTATTGCGCCGATTTGCTGAGTTCCAAAGCGGCCCACCCCTCGGTTTCGCAGGCACAGGCCAGGCGGAACACACGCTTCGCTTGGTTGTGGATCATGGTGCTGGATCAATGGGTTCTTTCCGCTGATCAGGATACCGGCAAGATGAGGGGCGGGCATTCGGCATATGTTCAGAATTGAACCCGTTGCAGCTGACACTCGCTCCCCAGGGCGGGCCGGGCCGTTGCCGGGGGAGGTTGGGTGGCGGTGCAGAAACGCGCTGGCCTTGCAGCCAATGCAGCGTGGATCGCCGGCGGGTATGCCGCCATTCGGCTGTATCTAGTCGCTATCGCCTTCCTCTGGTGGCGCCGGTTCCTTGATCTGCTCGTCATCCGCTTTGGCTTCAATCTCCCCGGTCTGCACCTCGGTGCCCGCCTCCTCGGATTCTGATGCCGAAGATTCCGCACCAGAATGCTCGACAATTACTTCGCTTGCAGAATCGCTCGCATCGTCGTCCGCTTGCTTGGGCTCCGCCTGTTCCTCGCCGGCGGGATGCGACTGCGTTTTGGACGGCTGTGCTGCGGACGGCTGCCCGCCGGAATCGGCCACAGCGGCCTTATCGACGGCCTTATCTTCTGAGGCACCATCCATGGCCTGCACCACATCCTCGTCTTCGGCGGTATCAGAAGCTGGCGGATCGACCAGGCCCAGGATGCTGAGCCCGAGCCTGCGGTCGTCCACATCCACCTTGATCACCTTTGCGCGGATCATGGTGCCAACTCCATAATAGCTCTCGATATTTTCCTTGGGAATGTCCTGATCGATCTCCGAGATATGTACCAGCCCCTCCACGCCCTCCATCACCTCGACGAATATTCCGAAGTCGGTCACGTTGACGACCTTGCCGGTCACTTCGCTGACGAGGCTGATCTTGTCTTCCAGGTTTTTCCAGGGGTCCTCGGTAAGTTGTTTGATGCCCAGGGAAAGCCTCTCTTTGTCCGGGTCGATATGCAGGATGCGAACTTCGATATCGTCCCCTTTGCGAGCGAATGCGGAGGGTTTGCGCTGTCTTTGGCTCCAGGAAAGATCCGAGATGTGCACCAGGCCGTCAATTCCTTCCTCCAGACCCACGAAGATTCCGAAGTCGGTGATGTTGCGCACCTTGCCTTGCACGATGCTGCCGATGGGGAAGCGCTCCTCTATCGTCTTCCATGGGTTGGGTTGGGCCTCCTTGATGGAAAGTGAAATGCGCTTACGCTCCACATCCAGGTCCTTGACCATGGCCTCGACGGTCTGACCGACGGAAAGGAATTTGGAGGGGTTGCGGATCTTCCGGGTCCACGACATTTCGGAAACATGAATCAACCCTTCCACGCCCTCTTCGAGCTCGATGAAGGCACCGTAATCGGTAAGACTGACGATTCTGCCTTCCACTCGCGTGCCGATGGGATAGGTTTCCGGAACCGCGTCCCAAGGATTGGCCTGCTTTTGCTTCAGTCCGAGTGAGACCTTCTCCTCCTTGGCGTCGAACTTGAGCACCATCACCTCGACCTCGTCGCCAATGGAAAACATCTCCGACGGATGGACGATGCGCCCCCAGGTCATGTCGGTGATGTGCAGGAGCCCGTCCACGCCCCCCAGGTCGATGAAGACGCCATACTCGGTGATGTTTTTCACGTACCCTTTGATGAGCACGCCTTCCTGCAGCACGGCCAACGTCTTTTTGCGCCGCTCCTCCCGGTCGATTTCCAGCAGCGCACGGCGGGACAGTACGATGTTGCCCCGTTTCTGGTTGAACTTGAGAATTTTGAATTCGAACGTCTCGCCGATGAGCTTATCGAGGTTGCGCACCGGCCGCAGATCCACCTGGGAGCCCGGAAGAAAAGCCTTGATGCCGATATCGACCGAAAGACCGCCCTTGATCCGCGAGGAAATTACCCCATCCACCACACCGCTCTCTTCATAGATGCGGCCCACCCGTTCCCAGACCCGCAGCTTCTCTGCTTTCTCCTTGGAGAGCACCACAATGCCGTCGGAATCCTCCAGCGCCGCCAGGAAGACTTCGACCTCGTCGCCTTCACTCACCTTGAGTTGATGATTTTCGTCGAGAAACTCATCGATGGGGATCTGCCCTTCGGATTTGTAGCCGATGTCAACCGTGGCGTAATCCTTGCCCAGGCTGATCACCTTGCCCATCACGATTTGATTTTCCCTGAAATTTCGCAGGCTTTGCTCGTAGAGCGTCGCGAGGTCGGTATCGTCCTCAACGAAAACGGTCGACGTGATCTCTTCGGGCGGGGAGGCGGGTTGGAGGTTATCGGGTTGATCTTCGGCTGGCATACTATCCTTTTTCCGAGCGCTGGATTGCCGCGGTTCAGTTATTCCCTCGAAAGGGGTGTTGGAATTTGGTGGAAATTGCCCACAGACTTAATAATCACGATAAATGGATGCTCGTTGTCAACTGGTTTCGGGCCTCCATTTCTGCAAATCGCGAACCCTGTCGGGTCCCGTCGCAATCTCACAATATCACTTTGTTCAGAGGAAATTCCACGATGCCTTCCGCACCCACCTGCTTTAGGTCCGGAATCAGATCGCGCGCCTCTTTTTCGTCGATCACAACCATCACATCTACCCAGCCCTCATCGGCCAACGGCGAGACCGTGGGACGATTCAGGGAGGGCAGCCGGTAAAGCACCTTGTCCAGGTTTGCGCGCTGCACATTCATCAGCAGCCCGACTTTGCCGTCCGCCCGGATGGCACCTTCCAGCAGCATGGCGAGGTGCTCCATGCGCCGCCTTTTATCCGGGTCCTGCCAGGCTTCCCGGTTGGCGATAAATTTGGTGTTGGTCTCCAGCAGGGTTTCCACGATACGGAGATTATTGGCCCGCAAAGACGATCCCGTTTCCGTGAGTTCCACGATGGCATCGGCCAAATGGGGCGGTTTTACCTCGGTGGCGCCCCAGGAAAACTCGACCAAGGCATGGACCCCGTTTTTTTCCAGGAAGCGCTTGGTGACATTGACCACCTCGGTGGCAATCCTTTTCCCTTCCAGGTCCTTGACCGAGCGAATATCAGAATCGTGCGGCACGGCCAGCACCCATCGGGCCTTTCCGGACCCGGTTTTGGAGTAGACCAGGTCGGCAACGATCTCCACGTCCGCGTCGTTTTCGATCACCCAATCGTACCCGGTCAGTCCGGCGTCGAGCAGTCCCTGCTCCACGTAGCGGGCCATCTCCTGTGCTCTAAGCAGGGTGCACTCGATTCCGTCGTCGTCGATGCTGGGATAGTAGGAACGTCCGGAGATAGTGATCTTGTAGCCCGCCTTGTGGAACAGATCCACGGTGGCTTCCTGCAGGCTTCCCTTGGGGATTCCCAATTTGAGCGTCATCAACCGTAAACCTGTTCAGGATCAAAAGCCTTGCGGTCCTTGATCAAAGTCAAGCTGCCGTCGGATTCGGCACGGCGGAAGAAACAAGAATTGTACCCTGTATGACAAGCGCCGCCGCCGACCTGCCGGATCTTAAAGACCAAGGCGTCTTCATCACAATCGACCAGCACTTCTTTTACTTCTTGAAAATGTCCCGAAGTTTCGCCCTTCATCCAGATTTTTTTGCGAGAGCGGGAGTAATAGTGCATACGGCCGGTTGCCAATGTCCTACGGTACGCTTCCTCGTTTATGAAGGCCACCATCAATACTTCGCCGCTCTCCCAGTCTTGCGCCACGGCAGGAAGCAAGTCTCCCGCATCGTTAAATTGCAGTGCCATCCCAATCCTCGAATCACGACCGCCGTCGGTTTCGGCCCTCCGGCACCCAAGATCATTTTGAAGTGAAACAACCATATAACGAGATATTACAAGGGAAATCAATGATTATTGCGAACAATGGCAGATGCGCTGTCGTCTTCTCAACGGCGGCCGGCGACACCAGCATCGCACCGTCCCAAAAAATTCGCGGCCAGGGGCTTCGCGCGGGGCAATGCCCGGATTACGATGATGAATCGCAATTGGTGACCTCTTTTGGCCGCGAAATTTTTTCTTCACCATCGAACCCATTGGGGCACCGGCGCCACGGCGAAGCGACTCTGCGCGCCGGAGAAGGACTCTGCGCGCCGGAGAAGGAACTTTCGCTTGGAAAAGACCGGACTACATTCCCGCCTCCAGCGCTCCATCGCGTATCGCGATTTCTTGTCCAGACAATCTGCCGATGTTAGGCTTATTTCGTTGTCACCGGGACCGCCGCCGATTGTGGCGGCCAGGCCCCGATTACAGAAGCCTTTTCCGGAGAAAAGATCAGTATGAAGATTCGCATCGCAGTATCGATTGGGGCCATGGCGCTGGCTGGCCTGTGGGTGGCCGGCACGGCCTGGGGTCAAGCCGGGACCCATCTGGGTCACGTCAAGGATAGCTGGAACGACACGCCGGGCAAGGTGGGTCTGGTGACGATCCTGGAGGACGAAGCCAAGACGGCCGCGGCCCATGCCGGCTTCGCCAATCCGTGCAACCTGGGCGCCATGAAGACCCATACGCCCCACGTGCGCCAAGCCATCGACGCCTCGACAGAATCGGGCGGGCCGGGCAAGGGTTACGGGGTTGCCAAGGCCGCCATGGGCGTCGCGGCACACATGGATTTCGCGCGTAAGTCGGGCGATGCCTCGGACAGCCTGAAGCTACACTCCGAGCACATCATCTCAGCCGCCAACAACATCGTGGCGTGGTCCGCGGAAATTATCACCCTGAGCGGCAAAGTGCAGGACGCCATGGACAAATCGGGGGCCGCCGGCGCCATGAAGGATATCCAGGCACGCACCCAATGGATCATCAACGGCAACGACGCCAATGGCGACGGTAAGATATCCTGGCAGAAGGGAGAGGGTGGCTTGGCCCAACTCAAGCAGCACCTGGGCTTTATTCAGCAATAGCGCCCCCCGGCGTGGTATATTTACTTGGGCCGCCGCCGATGGCCCGGCTCGTGGTATGGCGGCGGCATTTTTTCGCGACAATCAACCCCTGCCCACCGGCCGGAATTCGCACCGGCCGTAAATAGTACCGGACAGCGGCAGGTGCCCCGACCCGCCATGCGTGCCCCAATCCGCACCGAAGACACCGGCGAGAGCCCCCACGAGGGGCCGCCCTATCGCGCGCCGCGGCGCAAGAGTTCCCTTTACCGCGGCGGGTGGGCCAGGCGCGGCGCCTGGCTGCTCGGGCTGGCGGTGTTGGCGGCTGCCACGGGGGCCGCTTGGCAGGCCGGCCTCCTCGGCGGTGAGGGTTGGCACACTCTGATTCTGCTGGGCCTGGGCGCCCTGATCAACCTGCTGCTTCTGGCCGCTTACCTGCACACGAGGGAAATTCTTGGCCGCAAGGGGGAGTACGAAGCGCTCTGCCTGCGCGAGCTGCGTTATTACCGCCTGTGGAGCGCCGACGAGGGCATCCTGCGCAAGGTGGGGTTGATTAGGGATCTCAACGATTCGGGGATCGTTCCGCGGGAGCTGGAACAAATCGTTCTGCCGGGCGCGGATCTGCGAGGGATCGACCTGAGCGGATGCTCGCTGCGCGGTGCGGATCTGCGCGAGGCAGACCTCCAGGGCGCGGATCTGGATGGGGCCGACCTGTGGGGAGCCGATCTTTCCGGGGCCAGTCTCAACTTGGCCTCTCTTCGCGGAGCCAACCTGCGCGGTTGCCGCCTGCGCGGCGCGGCAATGCTCAAGGCCAAACTGGACGGCGCCAACCTGCACCGGGCCGATCTGGTCAACGCCAACCTGGAAGGAGCAGACCTGGAAAAGGCCCGTCTCGACCGGGCGCGCTTCGCCGACGGCGCGACGGGAGAACTGCAGCGGGCGCCCCATCACAGTGTAGAGGACTGGATTCGGGAACGCCTCGATGCTAAAGGGTACTACCGTAAGGCGGAGCCGGCGGCCTGACGGCCGGGGAATGACCCAGGCTGGCCAACCGGCAGCGATCGGGGAGGCGGCACATTCGCAGTGAGGACGAACGATGGCTGGCAACGGAAACGGACGGCGGCTGCGGGGTAAATGCGCCATCGTGGGCTTGGGTCTGACCGAGATGGGCAAGATCTACGGCCGTTCCGCCGACGAATTGGCGGCCGAGGCGTTGGATCGCGCGTTGGATAATGCGGGGTTGCTGCCGGAGCATATGGATGGACTCCTGACCAGCGCCGGGCTGAGCGGTGCGCCCACCATCTCGCTGCAGAATTACATGGGGCTCAAGGATCTGCGCCTGCTCAACCAGATGAACGCTTTCGGGGCCACCGCGGCTTCGATGATTCAGTTCGCCACCCTGGCCATCGATGCCGGCATGGCCCACGTGGTCGGTTGCGTCTTCGCCGATACGCCCTTGAAAGAGGGTGTCAGCGCGGGCCAGGCCTTCAGCCGCACGGGCGTGGCCAGTCAGCCGGGGGGCTATGCGAGCCTGATGGCCGCATATGGCTACTTCGGTGCCAACAGTGGTTATGCCCTGGCGGCCCGGAGGCACATGGATTTATACGGCACCACGAGCCGCCAGTTCGGTGCCATCGCGGTTTCGACGAGGGCCTGGGCCGCCATGAACCCCCACGCCCAAAAGCGTGAACCGATCACCCTGGAAGACCATCAAAATTCGCGCTACATCGTGGAGCCCCTGCGGCTGCTCGACTGCTGCCAGGTGAGCAACGGGAGCGTGGCGGTGATCGTCACCTCGGCCGAGCGCGCGCGGGACCTGCGCCGGAAACCGGCCTATGTCCTGGGGATGGGCCAAGGCCACCCGGGCGACACCAAACGGGGCGGCCGCGAACCCATGACCGAAACCGGTGCCCGGCTGGCAGGCCAGACCGCGTTTGCCATGGCCGGGGTCACACCAGGCGACATCGCCGCGTGCGAGATCTACGACTGCTACACCTATACCGTGCTGGTGACCCTGGAAGACTACGGCTTCTGTGCCAAGGGCGAGGGGGGCGCCTTCGTCGAGGACGGCAGGCTGGGCCCGGGCGGATCCCTGCCCACCAATACCGGCGGCGGCCAACTCTCCGGCTACTACATGTGGGGTATGACCCCCATCTCCGAGGCGGTGATGCAGTTGCAGGGCGACGCCGGCGAGCGGCAGCTCGATAATCCCCGCTACATCCTCACCACCGGCAACGGCGGCGTGCTCAACTTCCACGCCTGCCTCGTGCTGGGCAGCGACCCGGACTGAACCCCGATCGATAGAGATCGACGCACCCGGCAATTCCATCGGGAGCGCGGTCAGGCAGACTTTCATGAACGAAATTCCGGCGAAACCCATCCCGGCCCCGGACGCCGCTTCCGAGGAGTTTTTCCAAGCCGCCGCACGGGGCAAGCTGGTGCTGCAAAGGTGCCGAAGCTGCGGTGCGTGGCGCTTTCAGGCCCGGGCCCGATGCGATGTCTGCCGCTCCAGGGATGCGGAATGGGCCCAGGTCTCGGGCCGGGCCAAGCTGATCAGCCACGCCAGGGTACATCAGAAGTATCACCCCGCGTTCGAGCCGGATTTACCCTACAATATTGCCGTGGTCGAGTTGGAAGAAGGCACGCAGCTGCTCACCAATCTGGTGGGGATCGACGGGATCGAACTGAAGCCGGGCATGCCCCTGATGGTGGTTTTCGAGGAGGCAGGGGAGGACGTCTGGATTCCAAAATTCAGGCCGGAATGAACAGGCAGAAAACGAGTGTGGTGCTGCTCTACTGTCCCATGCGGCAGCCATTGCCGGAGAATCCTTTCCATGGATACGGGACAGATTGAACAGAACGATCGGAATGTTCGCGATCCAATGACGGGCGTCAGATCACCTCGCCGCCTCGGCCACCGATGACCACCTTGCCTTCCTCTTCCATGCGGCGGGAGATTTTGACCATGTTCTGCTGCGACCGTTCCACATCGGAAATTTTGACCGGCCCCAAGACCTCCAGGTCTTCCCGCAGCATTTCGGAGGCCCGCTGGGACATGGAACTGAAGATGAGCTCCTTGATGGAATCGCTGGCGGTCTTCAGGGCCATGATCAACTCATCCTGAGGTATTTCCTTGAGGATCAGTTGCATGCCCCGGCTGTCGATCAGCACCATGTCTTCGAAGGTGAACATGAGCTCGCGAATTTGCTCGGCCAGGTCGGGATTGCTTTCCTCGATGGTGGCCAGGATGCGGGTCTCGGTGGACTTGTCGAGTGAGTTGAGCATTTCGGCCACCGCTTCGATGCCGCCCACTTTGGACGTGCCCATGGCGCCCGCGGCCTGCATCTCGCGGGAGAGCACCTCGTCGATCTCGCTCACGACCCCCGGCTGGATGGATTCCAGGATCGCCATGCGGTAGACCACGTCGGCCTGGAGGTTTTCCGGCAACTCCTTGAGCACGACCGCCGTCTGTTCGGGGTCCTCCAGGTGGGCCAGGATCAGGGCGATGGTCTGGGGATGTTCGTGGGTGATGAAGTTGGCGATGGCCTTGGGATCCAGCCACTTCAGGGACTCCAGGGCGCTCTCCTCCACGTTGGCCGACAGGTTATCGACCAGATCCTTGGCGCGGTCGCTGCCTAGCGCCTTGGAAAGTGTGTTCTTTACGAAGTCGCCGGAGGCATTGATGATAAATCCGCTGCCTTCGCCGCTGTTCTTTTGGTAGAACTCCTCCAGCACCACGTCCAATTCTTCCGGAGAAACGTCGGTGAAGCGGGCCATGTAGTAACCTACTTGCTGGATTTCGCTGTCCTCTAGGTTTTTCACGATTTCGGCCGCCCCTTCCTCGCCAAGAGCGAGCAACAGAATTGCAGCTTTTTTCGGTCCGGTAAGCTTACCGACACTCATCTCGATTCTACTCCCCTGTTACGTCACTGAATGACCCTAATTGCGATGGCCACCGATAAATTTCTGATCGAATCAACTACCCAGTCAAATTATGCAATCCGCTGTCCACACCCTATTCTACGAGATCGAGGCACGGGAAACAACGATAAATGCCTCCCGCTGCGGGGCCGACAATTGCCGATGGCGCAGTACCGATTGGCATCAAGACCCTCGCTCCGGCCAGATTCAGGTCATAATTTTCGCGTCCTTCTCCGCTTCGGCGAATGCGGCCCGCAGCCGTTTGAGGGTCGTGCGCGGCTCCTCTACGATCACGCGCGAATCGGAAAGGATATCGAAAAACCCCACCTCGGATGGGTAGCGCGGTACGATTTGAAGATGCAAATGGTCGATACTGGCGCCCGACGAGCGGCCCACGTTGTATCCAATGTTGAAACCGTCGGGACGGTACTCCCTTTCCAGCACATTGAGGGTCAGCGCCTGCATGCGGTGCATCTGCAAGGCCTCCTCCTCCGAAAGTTCGCGAGGGTCTGTGCAATGACGCTCGGGGACGATCATCACGTGGGCGGGGTTGTAGGGATAAAGATTCAATGTGATATACCAACCATCCCGCCGGAAAATCACCAGGTTGTCCACGAGTGGATCGTCCAGAGCCACCGCGCATAAAATGCAATCCACCGCCGGCCGCTCCCCGCGCGCGTAGGCCAATTTATTCCGCACGATATGGTTCTTGCTGATCTTCATGGCGCGTCGTTTCCACAGCACCCACACCCCGTGTCCGCGGCACAAATACCAATCCGCAGGGCGAGGGATATTGGTTTGACAAGCGCTCCGCGTGGTGAGCTAATCTTTCTGATTGCGGCAGGGTAGCTCAGCTGGTCAGAGCGCGCGATTCATAATCGCGAGGTCGGGAGTTCAAGTCTCCCTCCTGCTATTTGAAATGATTGCCATTTTTGGCTTTTCCGGGAAAGGAATTTTTGTTAAAAGTAACAAATTAGTAACAAATCGACGAATTTCGACCGCCAGCTGCATTGTATTCCTGATTCACATCTGACGCTTTTCACTTGCCAACACGACCCCATCGTGGCAGCCTGTAACGCGCCGATTCATTTGGCACGTGTTGACGCTTTATTTGGCGCGGGCTTTTGCTTTTTCTGATGGCCGGATTAGCAGCTCGGTCACCGATTTTTGCGAATGTCCGATGGTGTAGCGGGTGCGCACCGGCTCGGCGTGAAACCCCCTGAATATCTTCCGCACCTCGGGGTGGTCGTTGATGCTCATTAGAAAACGCCCCTTCAGCCCACTCAATTCGGCGGCGAGGTGCTCGAAGTCCTGCCTGCCGAACAGCCCCTTCCCGTAGTCATCTTCGCAACCGTAGTACGGCGGGTCAATATAGAACAGGGTCTCGGGCCGGTCGTAGCGGCGCAGGCAGTCCCGCCAGGGCAGGTTTTCGATCTGCACTCGGGCCAAGCGCAGGTGAATTTCGGAAAGTTCCTCCTCGATGCGCAACAGGTTGAGCCGGGGGTGGCCGTGCCGTTCCGTGCTGAACGTCTGTCCCACAACTTTTCCGCCATAGGTCAGCTTTTGCAGATAGTAGAACCGGCACGCCCTCTGGATATCCGTGAGGGTGTCCGGCGCCACCCGGCGCAGCCGCTCGAACTCGTCCCGCGCGACCAACGTCCATTTGAAGAAGCGCAGAAACTCCTCCAAATGGTGTTGCAACACCCGGAAGAGGGTCACCAAATCCCGGTTGATGTCGTTGACCACCTCGGACTTGGAGGGTTCCTTGCGGAAGAGCACATGCGCAGCGCCCATGAAGGGTTCCACATAACAAACGTGCGGAATCCGCTCGATCTCGGCGACGATCCGCTTGGCCAAAAGGCGCTTCCCGCCCTGCCACGGCATAAAGCCTTTCATTTAAGATGGAATCTCGGCTAGCCTCTCAGGTCCCGCTACGGGAGCGTGAGGCGGTTTGCAGCCGTGGCCGGGTTCTGTCCGGTCGTTTGGGGTGCTTCAACACCCCGAACCTTGCGCTCCTTTCTTACAGCGCTGCCAGAGCGGCCAAGCCCGCTTCCTGCGCGGCTTCCGCCGCCACCTCGTCGGCCGCCGCCAGGATCGCCGTCTCGGCCTTGTCCACCTCCGCTTTCACCGTCTCGATGAGCGCCGCGCACGCCTTCCGTTCGGTGTCGGTCGTGGCCTTGAACAACAACCGCCGCTGGGTATGGGGCGGAAAGTCCTGATGTACGCGGGCGAAACCGGCAGCCTTGATTTCGCTGACCCGCTCGGCCTTGGCCTCAGAGAGCCGATACGCCGGACTATGCAGGGATTCGATGGCGGGCAGATCGTCGCCCGGGCCGAGATCGATCCAGGCCGGATCGTCGGGCAGAAGCGGGTAAAAACCCAAGTCCGAGGCCTGTCCATTCACCACTCGATAGGCGCGTGTCGTCATAGGGGAACCTCAAACTGAGAAACGGCAATGTTCATGACGGAGCTACTAATCAGATAATAGAGTGTGTCGGGCTCCACCAAAGTGAGCTCCCAGGATGTTCGAAGCGTCATGGCCGTCGTGCCGCTTCCAACCGCATGGACTTGGAAGATCGTTTTTCCCAGTCCAGCTGACGTCGAAGCGAGTTCGCCATAGGCGTTGACGCTATTTGGGTCTTGTATCAGTAAATATCCACCCGCCCAAACCGCATTCGGCGGAACTACCGTGGCCAAGGCAATGGAGGTAAAACTGGTCGCCGACCCGACATTCAGCACCGAAGTCGCAACCGTCGCCACCCGCCGATTCAATTGCGAGAAACTGCTAAAATTACTCGATGAATTGTTGTAGGCCGCCCCGATGTATTGCCGCTTGGTGTAGCCGGTAGGCAAAGTGGGGTCGGTGCCGGAGCCGGGGTATTGCAGGGAGAGCAGCCCGGCGATCACCGGCGCGGCCGGGTCGCTCACGTCGGCGATGGCCCACAGGTGATACCATGTGCTCGCGGCTTCGGCTCCGGTATCGAGGCCGTTGGCACCCGAGGCGGTGATGTCGGCGGTGAGGTTCGCCGAGTCGAACTTCCACCCCTCCACCACCAGGAAATCAGCGTCGATGTCCACCTGATAGGCCGGATTGGTGGTGTTGTTCTTGATGACCAGGTTTTGAAACCAGCGGGTATCGAACAGGGCGCGGCCGTCCTGGATTTTCAGGTTGTCGATATCGACCCCGTTGCCGGCGGTCAGCTCGGCGATGGTGTCCGCCTTGATGGCGTCGGCCGCATAGGCCAGGCCGTCCGCGGGTCCGTAATGCACCTCGCGGCGGGTGTCGCTGATCATCGACGCCGTGATGCGCTCGGAGGTGGTGCGCTCGATATCGGCGATCTTTTCCACCCAATGCTGAAAACCGGCGCCGTCCACGTAGTCGTTTTGGGCGCTGTCGCTCACGGTGAGGGCCATAATCAGCACGGGGCCGTTGGCCTGGGGGTCGAGATAGAGATCGAGATAGACCCCATCCGTGCGGGTGCCGGAGCCGGGCGGGGCCAGCACCGCCGGCGCGGTGGCGTCGGCGTTCCAGTCCTGCAAATGCTGATCGTGGGTGGTGACCACCGGCGCGAGAAACGCCCCTTCCAGGAAGGCCTCGCCCGCGGCCACGTTGAAATCGTTGAATCGCGCGCGGTAGATCGCGTCGACGTTGTACACGACCCCGTTGTCGAGCCCGGCCCAGCCGAATTTTTTCACCGCCGTGTAATCGGCGCCGCCGGCCACGTCGGGATTGGCCAGGGCGATCTCGTGGG
>JACZRV010000109.1 GCA_022574555.1 SAR324 cluster bacterium | reverse complement strand
GAATTGGGCGATGATAGCGTTCACGATCCGTCCGCCGGCGCGGGCGAATCAGGGTCAAAGCTTTCGGGAGGCATGTCTGAGAATTTGGAAACCGTTGAGTGCCATGAAGCACGGCGCAATCTGACGGAGGTCTATAGGGGCCCGGGATGCAATCCGGCGGGTGGGATACAACCGCCGCGCCGTATTGCCGAAAGAAACGTGCCGAAAGAAACGTGCCGCAGAAATTAGTGCCGCAGAAATTAGTGCCGCAGCAAAAAGTGCCGCAGCAAAAAGTGCCGCAGAAACTTAACGCCTGAAAAGGAGCAATCATGATTTTCAGCAGCCCGAGCCCGAATATCGAGGTCCCGGAGATCCCTTTCACCGACTACGTAATGCGCAGGGCAGGGGAATTTGCCGACAAACCGGCGATGATCGATGGCCCCAGCGGGCGCACGCTGACCTATGGAGAACTGGCGAGGGACATTAAAAGGGTCGCCGCGGGCTTGGCCCAACGCGATTTCGGCAAGGGTGATGTGTTCGCCATCTATTCGTCCAACCTGCCCGAATACGCCGTGATTTTCCAAGCGGTGGCGACCGTGGGGGGAATCAATACGACCATCAACCCGCTGTATACGGCCGGCGAGTTGGCCAAGCAACTCAACGATTCCGGCGCCCGGTTTCTGATTACCGTGCCCCCCTTCTTGGAGAAGGCGCGGGAGGCGGCTGCGAAATCGGGAATCGAAGAGATATTCGTCTTCGGCGAAGCCCAAGGGGCCACGCCCTTTGCAGACCTGCTGGCGGCGGGGGGCGATCCGCCGGCGGTGAAGATCGATCCGCGGGAGGACCTGATTGCCCTGCCCTATTCCAGCGGCACCACCGGACTGCCCAAAGGAGTGATGCTGACCCACCACAACCTGGTCGCCAATTTATGCCAAGTGGAGGGGATGCAGGGTTTTACCGGCATGGATGAACATTCCTCCGTACTCGCGGTGCTCCCTTTCTTCCACATATACGGCTTGGTCGTCATCATGTGCTACGGGCTCGCCAACGGATCCACTATCGTCACCATGCCCCGTTTCGACATGGAGGAATTTCTGGGCACGGCCCAGAAATACGGGATCACCATCCTGCCAATCGTTCCGCCCATCGTGCTGGGCCTGGTCAAGCATCCCGCGGTGGACAAATTCGATCTTTCCAAGGTTTCCCTCATCTTTTGCGGCGCGGCTCCCCTGGGGGAAAGCCTGGCCCGAGAGGCCGGCGAGCGGCTGAGCTGTCCGGTCGTGCAGGGCTACGGCATGACCGAAGCCAGCCCCGTGACCCATCTCAGCGCCTATGCCGACGGTCAGTACTCGCCCGGATCCATCGGAAAAGTCATCCCCAACACCGAGGTCAAGATCGTGGAAATCGGCACCGGTAAGGAATTGGGGCCCAACCAGGAAGGGGAGCTTTGGATCCGCGGGCCGCAGATCATGAAAGGTTACCTCAATCGGCCCCAGGATACCGCCGAGGCCATAGACGCCGACGGCTGGTACCATTCCGGAGATGTCGGTTTGGCCCGGGAGGATGGACAATTTTTCATCGTGGACCGGGTCAAGGAGTTGATCAAGTACAAAGGCATGCAGGTGGCCCCGGCGGAACTGGAGGCGATCCTGCTGACCCACCCGGCGGTGATGGACGCCGCGGTCATTCCCAGCCCCGACGAGGAAGCGGGCGAAGTGCCCAAGGCGTTCGTCGTCCTCAAGGGCGAGGCCACGCCCGAGGAGATCATGTCCTTCGTCGCGGAGCAGGTGGCCCCCCACAAGCGCATCCGCCGCCTGGAATTTGTCGGCGAAATTCCCAAGTCCCCCTCGGGAAAGATTTTGCGCAGGTTGCTGATCGATAAGGAACGGGCGGCGGGCGCGGCGGGATAGCCCTTCCCGCCCCCGTGTGGCCGGTGGTGCGCGGTCTCAGTAGCGGTAGTATTCCGCCTTATACGGGCCGTCCACCGGCAGATCCAGGTATTCCGCCTGGGCGGGGGAAAGGGATTCCAGCTTGACGCCCAGCTTGTCGAGGTGCAGACGGGCCACCTTTTCGTCCAGCACCTTGGGCAGGACGTAAACCTTGTGCTCGTACTTGCCGGGATTCTGCCACAGCTCGATCTGGGCCAGCACCTGATTGGTGAAGCTGGTGGACATGACGAAACTGGGATGGCCGGTGGCGCAGCCAAGATTGACCAGCCGCCCTTCGGCCAGGAGCGTGATGCGCTTCCCGTCCGGCCAGACGAATTGGTCCACTTGGGGCTTGATGTTGATCCGTTTCAGGGTTTCGTCGGAGATCAGGGAGGCCACATTGATCTCGGTGTCGAAGTGACCGATGTTGGCGACGATGGCCTGGTTCTTCATGGCGTCCATATGCTTGCGGTCGATGACGTGCAGGCAACCGGTGGCCGTGATGAAGATATCCCCGATCGCCGCCGCATCGTCCATGCGCACCACCTCGAAGCCCCCCATGGCCGCCTGGAGGGCGCAGATGGGATCGATTTCGGTGACCAATACCCGTGCCCCCATACCCTGTAGGGCCTGGGCACAGCCCTTGCCCACGTCACCATAGCCCGCAACGACGCAGATCTTGCCGGCGATCATGACATCCGTGGCCCGTTTGATGCCGTCGATCAACGACTCGCGGATACCGTAAAGATTGTCGAATTTGCTCTTGGTGACCGAGTCGTTGACGTTGAAAGTCGCCACCTTCAACGTGCCCTGTTCCATCATTTGGTAGAGGCGATGCACACCGGTCGTGGTCTCCTCGGATAAGCCGCGGATTTCGGCGAGCAGTTCCGGGTGTTTTTCGTGCACGACCAGGGTCAGGTCGCCCCCATCATCGAGCAGCATATTGAGCCCTTCTCCGCCCGGCCAAAACAGGGTCTGATCGATGGCCCGCCAGTATTCCTCCTCCGATTCGCCCTTCCAGGCGAAAACCGGAATCCCCGCAGCCGCGATGGCCGCCGCGGCGTGATCCTGGGTCGAGAAGATGTTGCACGAGGACCAACGCACGGTGGCCCCAAGGTCGATCAGGGTTTCGATCAGCACCGCGGTCTGGATAGTCATGTGCAGACACCCCGCAATGCGCGCGCCTTGCAGCGGGTTTTTCCCTTCGTACTCGTCCCGCAACGCCATCAGGCCGGGCATTTCGGTTTCGGCGATATCGATTTCCTTGCGGCCAAATTCGGCCAGATTGATGTCGGCAACCTTGTAATCGGGCATCTATCTCTCCTGATTTACGTTTCAAATCCCCACCCGAACCCTTATGAAATCCAATTCCGGGTATCGACGGGGCCGATTTTTATTGAACGCCAATATAGCCCCTGGGATGCGGATTGGACAGCCGGCCAATACAGCCCCCACACAGGTAAATTCGTTCTTGCGGAACAGGCAGGGCGGGCGATATCGCCAATCAAAATGCGATGACGAGTTGCACTGTCTGCGTGACGATCAACAGATCTTCCAGGATTACCGAACGGTCCCGGTAGCGGGGCAGCACCGTGGCGCTGATCTGGAAATCCAGCCACATCCGGTCCGGGGCTATATCGACGATGGCGCCCAGGGACGTGCCGTCCACCGCGGCAATGAGGATGAACCCCGGATGCTCCAGCAGAAAGGGCAGCGTCAACAAGGCCAGCGGGGCGGCGGAAACGGCCGTGAATTCGCTCCGGGACTCGCGATCCGCAGGCCTGATCTTTCCCTGCACACGGGTATAGCCGGCGCGCATGCCCCAGTAGTACCAGACCGGTCCGCCGAAGGGGAAATAGCGTTTGAGCTCGACGAAAATGCTCTGATAGCGCAACTCGACGTCTTCCTTGGACAAATCGTCGTCCAGCAAGACGAAATCGAGTCCGTCCTCGTATTCCTCGTAAAGCAGCGCCAGGGAGCCGACGCGCAGTTCATCTTTGAGCCGGCGCGTGGTGAAGCCAAACCGCCTGGTTGCACCGTCGTGTTCGGTAACGCCTTCGCCGTAGATGATTCCGAATCCGGGGGCCGGGTCCGTGATCCGACTTCCGATCTGGCCGAAAGCATCGGCGGAACCGAATAGCGCCCACGCGAGCACTAGCGGAACCAAGGCCATGCGGACTGGCAGAAATTTCCGTTTCGCGAAGGTGCGCCTGGGTTCACCCATTGGAGAGGTCGAGGAAGATTCGGGTAGCGATGAGATCATCCCGCAGATGATTCGAGGGATAGCCGCACGCAACAACCACGATGGAGACGGCATCATCGGCGGCCTCGTGGAGGCGGGCTTACAACAGATCGGCGGCCCATTTTTCCATTCGCCGCACGCTTTCCTCGGGTCCCTCGCAGGGCAGGAGGTGGATCATGCGGTCCGTCCCGGCATCGGCGAACCGCCGGTTATGCTCCTTGTCGGGGTTGCCCCCGAAAACGGAGATGGTAATGGTGCCAGGGTCACGTCCATTTTCGCGGTACAACTCGGCGATCCGCTTGCGCCCGGCATCGACGCCGGCGGGATCGATGGCGCGTCCCCGCGGGAGCCAGCCATCGGCATAATCGGCCACGCGATGGGCCGCCTTTTCCAGTTCACCGGCGATGAGAATGGGCGGATGGGGCTTTTGCAACGGCTTGGGATGGGACCACAGCAGTGGGAAATCGGCGTATTTGCCGTGGTATTCACTCTCGTCCTGGCTCCAGCAAACCTTCATCGCTTCGATATGGTCCCTGGTTTGTGTCCAGCGGCGGGGGAAATCCACCTGGAACAAATCCGATTCTTCGTGCAACCATCCCGCACCGATTCCGAACTCGAATCGTCCGCCGGATACCTGATCCAGGGTCGCCACCTCCTTGGCGGTGTGTAGGGCATTGCGTTCGGGCACCAGGCAAATCGCCGTGCCCAGCCTGATTTTGGATGTTACAGCCGCCGCCGCCGCCAGCCCGACGAACGGGTCGATCATGTGCTTGTAGAAATCGGGAAGGACACCGGCCTCGTTGCCGGGCCAGGGGGTTTTCATGATTACGGGAATCGCGGGGTGTTCCGGCAGCCACACCGACTCGAAGCCCAGCCGTTCAGCCTGCCGGGCCAGTGAAACGATGTCGATCGTGTAATCGGTGACAAAAGCGGTCAGCCCGATTTTCATGACGCGCCTCGTGATGGGATGACAATGTAGTCGCCATCGACTGTTATGATCCGCCCGATCGTCTTGGCTCGGGCAGATACCTGTCTACTGTATCGGTGGGGTCCCTGGCAAGCGGGAGCGGCATCGCACCCTCCCACGAGGCATCGCAATTCGGGCGGCTGAACTGACTTCAAAACCGAAGGAATGAGGAATTGGTCAAGGAACAATTCTCACCATTCCTTATCGTTATGAATTTGGCAAACTAGTACGGGATGCGACTGGATATGGCAAACACGAATTGAGACCACTACCGCCAATCGATTACGAAAGCAAGAGTTACGGATCAAGTTAGGGATATACGTCTGGTGGTTGGGTAGGGCATTATGGGTTCTTTTTTTTGATTCGTAATAACTGCGGAATCAGTTGGGCGAACCGCCCCGTTGGGGTTTCCAAAAAATGAACCGTAAAACTCCCATCGTATCCGGTATGAATGAAGAAGTGTCGATGCTTGACAAATGGTATATTTAACAAAGGCCTCGAAATCTGCCGAGTATCACAAGGAGGGAAGTCATTTGGATTCCATGTTACCCATCGCGACACATGCGAGATCGTTGCATTTACGATTCCTGACCACCACTTTGACTCACCCATACTTCCTAATCTGGAAATGTGTACAAATCGACCGACTCTTCGCCTGTCCGAATAGCGATCCCTCGGCCAGACCCAATATAAAACAGGTACGCCTTACCCCGCTTCATTTGACGGGGCCAAAACCGGATACCATCGCTTTCATATTGGATAGGAACAAACGAATAAGTGGCGGTCGCCACTGTTTCCATTTTCAATGTGTCGGCGCTAAGCTCGGTTACACCACCCAATAAGAACAAGGGTGTCTTACTGTTAAACGTATGTGTGGTTAACATAGTATTCAGTTGGAGCGGGTATCTGGAGGCGGATCAATAACGTGGACAATATTCATGCTTTTCACTACAACATTTTGCACTCCTTCGTTGTTATACGTGATCTCACCGCGTTCATTGACGACTCGCCCAATCGCAGTCACAACCACTTTGAACCTCACCATTGTTCCGTCTGAGAGCCGATATTCGTTCCACTCCTCTTTTAGGGCCTCGAATTTATTCTCGACAAGATCGGCCTCGCTGCCGTCCGGTAATCTGACTTTTGTAGCCAATTTGGCATACCATAGAAATTGGGCGAAAGCGTCGGGATCGAATCTCAGGTAATTATCCCAATCGGGCTCGGCTTTCAACAACTATTTACAGGTCCATTACGCCACCCCCTTCAAAAAATTGCAATATGCCAGCCGCAAATGACCGCCAATGGCCGTCAAATATACGACAATTTCGGCATCCCACGGCGCACTGGGGCATCATGAGCCGGGCGGCTGAACTGCGGGACAATAGGGGCTTGACCCTGGGCACCCTGGAATACATGGTGGGTGGAAGCATCCGTTTGACGGAGTGACAGCGAAATTGGAGGCAGCCATGAAGAAGACCACCCTACAAAGCGGGCCGATGGATCATGTCGTCTTGGAAGTCAGCGATGTGCGTGCCTCGGCGCAATTTTATCACAAGATCCTCAAGTTCCCCCCGGTGCGCATGAAAGCATTCCTGGCCGGCGACGTGCTGTTTGCGTCGGCCCGGGTCAACGATGTGACGCTCGTGGATTTCTTTCCGTCCGCGTTGTGGCACAACCGCCGCCGGCCGAGCAACCCCAATCACATCTGTTTCACCATGTCGGAACAGGAGGTGACTGCCCTCAAGCGCAGGCTCAGCCGGAACAAGGTGCGCATCACCCGCCGCTCACCCCTGAGCTTCGGGGCTCAGGGTTGGGGAGATTCGACTTATTTCGAGGACCCCGACGGGGTCACGGTCGAGGTGCGCTTTTACGGCAAGGATGCGAAGAAGGAACTCCCCATCGAGGAGATAAGAGCCCAGTCCGAGGCGGCACGCAAGATGATCGCCGCCGCCAGGAAAAAATCCGCCAAATCATAAGCCGCCGGGTCCAAGGCCACTGCCACCGGCCACTTTGCGGATCACTCCCCGAATACAATCCTTCAAGTCGTTCTGACGAGGACGCACAACTCTTTTTTCGGGTTTCCTCCATGACAATTGTGCGGCGCAATCGGTTTGTATGGAAGGTAACAGACCAAAGGGATTAAATTTCGGATCGTAATATCTGCGATTCCTCGGATCGCGTTGCCGTGTGATGATTCGCGGAATGGTGATAGGCATTGTCTGATCTCGAATCGATGGATGATCGGGAATTTTTACCGAAGAACAATCTACCGGGAGGCAATATGACGAAAATACTCTTGCGCATTATGGCCGTCACCTCCATCTCGCTTGTTTGGGCGGTGGGATTGCAGGCCCAGGATATCACACCCATGTACGGCGCCTGGATGACGGATGGTTACGACTTGGGTGGCAAGCCAATCGGCCCCAAAGGCAGCTTTGCCTACCATGCCGATACCAATGTCATCAAAGGCAAATACCTGGGCCTTAAGATGCCGAAGGGCAGGAAAACCGTTGTCGCGTGGCTTCACGATACCGTGAACCAAAAGTCCATTTACGTGGGTACCGTAGGTTGGTTGAAAGTAGGCACGGGCGGACGGGAAAAGGCTGTATTCACCATCAAATTGCCCGACCAGTTCAAGGGAGGTGATTTCGGCAGTTACGAGATTCTGGCCTTCAGCGCCGAATCGACCAAGTCGTTTAACGGCAAGAAAGCGGTTTCAATACCGAATAACCCTTCGGCAAGCGCGATCGTGCCGGCGCAAAACCCGGCTTTTTATCTGTTCGGGGCGTTGCCCGGGGCGGACACGAAACTGATCTACTGTGGTCATGGTCAAGACTTTTCGTATGCCAAGGCACCCGAGAAGCAGACCTGCTACGACTGAATGTGCGGACAAAAGTATTCGGTCTGCATCGCCGCAGGACTCGCGGCTCACTAAAGTTCCGCAGGCTCGAATCGAATCCGGTCCGTGTGACCGGATCGCTAATCGTCAAAAACATACGGGTTCCGCGCGCGGTTGAAGGACCGATCCCGATCGTCGCGCGCGGAGCTTCCGTACCAATGCCCCGAACCCGGGGCTGATTCTCACGTCGATTAAAGGGTGGGATGAGACGTCTGCTTATACTTGGGGCGATCGTTCTGATCGTATCGACTCTGGCTGTGGCCCACGCGCCGGAGCTGCATCAATTTCGGCTGGTGGCGTTCAATCGGCCATTTCCCGCCCCGCCGTTTTCGGCGCCCGATCTAAATGGCAGCGAGACGGCCTTGGCGGATTTCCACGGCAAGGTGGTGCTGCTCAATTTTTGGGCCACGTGGTGCATTCCCTGTGTCAAGGAAATGCCCGCCATGGAGCGCCTGTACCAGGAATTCAAGAACCGTCCATTTACCGTGGTGGCCGTCTCCACCGACGAGGAAGGCGCGGAAAAAGTATCTGCCTTCGCACGAAAGTTGGGACTGACGTTTATTATACTGCTCGATCCGATTTCCCAGGTATCCAAGCAGTACGGGGTGAAAGAACTCCCCTCCTCTTTTCTGATCGATCCTCAAGGGCGTGTGATCGCCGCCGCCAAGGGAGAGCGCGACTGGTTTTCCAGCGGAGCGCGGGAATACGTGGGGGAGGTAGTCGCAGCAGCCGGAAAAGGCGATGCCTCGCCACAGGCCGTATCCGAATGAGATTTGCCGCCTCAGACCCGTGCCAACTTATCGATCCTCGCCGCGCCGGATTATCACGGCTCATACCACCGGCCTGGGCGTGTTTGCAGCTTATGCTGATGGGGCTGGTCACGATAACGCCGCTCCACTCGGTGGCCCATAGCGCGGAAGTAGATCCTGCGGAATCGGATCCCGTCGTCGCCCGGGTCAACGATCATGAAATCCACTTGTCGGCAGTTTACGAATCCATCGAAAGCCTGCCCCTGGGTGACCAAATCGACGTCCGCGATCAATTGGAGCGGTTCATCGATTCCGTGGTGCGGGAGGAAGTTTTATTCCAATTTGTGCTGGGCTCAGATTTCAAGGGAGCCCCCGAGTTGAGAGCGCGGATTAAACAAGAAATCCTGGACCATTTGATCACGACCCAGATTACCGAACGCATTCAAATAAACGACGACGACATTCGCCGTTACTACGAGGAAAATCTGGAATTGCTCAGCCACGCCCACGTTCGTGCGAGCCAGATCGTCATGGCCTCGAACGCCGAGTGCGCCGAGATGCGGCGCAATATAAAGACCGAGGCGATGTTCCAGGATCAGGCCAGATCGCGTTCCTTGCACCGCGAAACGGCGGAACGCGGCGGCGATATGGGCTACTTCATGAAAATCAAGGGGCCCCTCGGATTCGAAGAGCAGTTGTTCGACATGACGAGGGGGGAGATGCGCATCTTCCCATCGGAGGATGGCTGCCGTCTGGTGCGGTTGACCGAACGTGACGATACGCCGGTTCCGCCCCTCGAAGAAGTGCAAGAGGGCATCATCCAGACGATGACCCGGCAACAGGAAGCCCGGCTATTGCTCGATCTGCTGGAGAGGGCAGCCCGCGCAGTAAAGGTGGAGCGGTTCTCTATCCCACCGGGCCAGTGATCGCCGGATGGGGGAGCGAAAGTACGAATTAATACGCGGTCTCAAATGGCCTGAACGCCGCGGTTTTCCTTTCAACTGCGCTCAGGAGAGACCGGCCAAAGCCGGACGCCGGCGAGCACTTCGCCCGCTGGCGCACGCTAAGTGGAAGGGTTACCGGGTGAAATGACGCCGGTGCCAATCGGCGATTCCGCGGCCGATGGCCTCGGGCTGATCTTCCTGTATGTAGTGGATCCCCTGGCCGATAAAGATGGTCTCCAGATTCTTCATGCGCTCGGCCAGCCATTGCGCCACCTGGGGCGGATTGAGCGCCCCCGGAGAGGCATAAAGCAGCACCATTGGCATCTCGGTCGCCATCAGCCATTTGTTGTATCGGTTGACCACCTGGGTGGTATGGGCGGGCTCGCCGCCAATAGGAACCTGGTTGGGCCACATCCAAATCGGCTTGCGCGATGCCTCGTCGGGGAAAGGCGCGCGGTAAACCGCCATTTCCGTCGCCGTAAGGTCGCGGTTGATGAATGACGGCAGGACGCCCTCCACGAAGTAATTCTCCTTGATCATCATGTCCGCCCCCTTCTGGGAGCGCATGGTGCGGAAGAAATCGCCCAGTTGAGGGGCCATGGCATCGTAACTTGCGGCGGGAAACACCGGTGGCACGATCGACTCCATGAATGCGATACCCTTGACGTTGCACGGGTTGCGCTCCGCATAGTCGAAGCCGAGGGCAGATCCCCAATCGTGTATGACGAATGTGATGTTTTTCAGGTTGAGCGCATCGATGAATCCGTCGATATAGCGCATATGATCGGCGTAGGTGTAGTCCAGATCGGGCTTGTCGGACTTGCCGAAGCCGATGTTGTCTGGAGCGATCACCCGACCGTGCGCCTCCAGGTAGGGCATGATGTTCCGCCACAAGTAGGATGAGGTCGGCTGACCGTGCAAAAATACGATCGGATCGCCCCGGCCCGCCTCGACATAGTGCATCCTCGATCCCAGCACCGTTACGTACTTCGAGGGATAGGGCATCTCCGCCGAAATCTCGGGCGGGGGCAGCTTGTTCGCCAACACAGGTGCGGCGATTAGGACGACTAGAAAAATGGCGAGAATGCTCCAGCGCAAACTGCGGTTGAATTTAAAGGCATTATACATTTTATTCATTTGCTAACCCTATTTTCGTAATGAATGGCGTTATGCTGGCGATGGGCCCCGAGCCGAAGACCTGGATGACCACGTAGCACTCGCCGGACCCGTTTTCGGCCGAATTCGAGATAAACGTCGCTACCGCACCCGGTGCACCAGTCGCCCTCTTCTCGCGACGGAGCTTCGGATCGGAAAGTCCGGCCTGTCGATATTGTGACCAGTCGCTCCGATATATCTGTATGCTGCTTCCCACTCGTGTGGAAGCCGGTTTCACTGAACGGTATTGGACAAAACCCCGCCGCGGGCAGACTTATCCGTAGTTGCGGACTCCGGTCTGCCCCGTGTGAAGGTTACACCGGCCGCTCAACGTTTGCTCCGGCGAATCGCCTCCCGTACCAAGGGCAGACGGTCGTTACCGAAATACATGTCACTCTGATCGACGTAGATGGTGGGCGAACCGAATCCGCCGCGGCCAATAAGCTCATCGGTATTGGCTCTCAGCATGGCCTTGATAGGGGGGGAGCGGATCTTTTCAAAGAATGATGCCGGATCCAGGTCCACTTTCGCCACGATCTCCTCGAGCACGTCATCTCGGGATATATCCAGGTCGTCGCCCCAATAGGCATCGAAAACCGAGCGGGCATAGTCGGGTAGCTTGGAATCCTCATCCGCGACAAACGCCCCCCTCATGGCCTTGACGCTGTTTACCGGAAAGACGGTGGGCTCGAACTTGATTCGCAATTCGTAAAGCCGCGCCCAATCTTGGAGATCCTTCTCGTTGTAATAGGCTTCCTTGCGTGGATTCTGGTGGGCGCGCAGGTCGTACAATTCCTTGTTGACCTCGTTGAATACGCCGCCGACGAGGATCGGTTTCCAAACCAACTCAGCCCCTTCCTCGGCACAAAGCGCCTCAATGCGGTCGAACGCCAGATAGGTCCAGGGACTGGAGCAGTCAAAAAAAAACTCAACGGTGGGCATGATCTTCTCCAATGGCTCGTGTCCATGCGCTCGTGTCGATGGCCGGCGGCGCAGGTAATCTCCCGGCACCGGCACCCGAGTTTTGTCAGCAGGTTAGGTATGAATGAGCACCACATCTCGCCGACACGTGTCAAATGATGACAATGTGCGGCGCAATAGAATAGCAGTTATTCGAATCGCAGGTTTTCCACCGGTTGCACCCGGGCAGCGCGAGTCGCGGGGAAAAGAGTGACGGTCAGGCAGATCACGAATGAGCTGGCCGTGATCGCCGCCAAGTCGGACCATTGCACCAGAACAGGCAGCCGGGTGGCGATCGGGTAAACCCCAGGCGGCAGGTGGATGATATCGAACGTGGACAGGGCCCAGCACATGGCCAGCCCCAAACCTACTCCGGCCACGGTGCCCACCGTGCCGATCCAAAATCCTTGCATGAAGAAGATGCGGCGTATCATGGCGTCGGTGGCGCCGATAGCCTTGAGAATGGCAATGCCGCCGCTTTTCTCCACGACAAGCATCACGAGCGAACTGATGATATTGAAGAAGGCCACGACGATGATCAGGGTGAGGATGAGGAAAAGTCCGAGTTTCTCCAGCTTCATCACCTGGAAAATATTGCGGTTCTCGTCCATCCAGGTGATGACGGTCAACGCACTCGCATCGCGAGGGGAAAACGCTGCCATCAGGGCCTCCCGGTCGATGTTTTCCGGGTCGGTCAGGCGCACCGCCACACCATCCAGGCCCTCACCCGCGCGAAACAACCGCTGCGCCAGCCGATAATGAACATAGGCCAGCACTTCGTCGGTTCCGCCGATGCCCGTGTTGAAGATCGCCGCCAGCCGGAAGCGTTTGATCAGGGGTATCTCACCGATGGGCGTGATCCGTTTTACAGGCGAGACCACGTCCACGATGTCGCCCACATCCACCGCCAAAGCCCTTGCCAGTGGAGCGCCCAGGAAGATGCCCGCCCGCACACCTCGATCCGGCATGGCGAGCCGGTGCAGCAAATCCGTGGACATTGGCCCTTCATCGGTCTCGTGGAAGGGAACGGCGAGCCCGTCACGCAGAAACGTGGACAATCCCGTGACCTGGCCCTCACGCTGGGGATCGATGCCGCGAAGTATCGCCACCCGGTAGGTATCTCCAAAGCGAATGAACGCTTGCCGGGAGAAGTACGGCGCCACGGCTATCACATCGGCTTGGGCCAAAAGCCGTGCCTCCAGCTTCGCCCGCACATCGGGCAGCATCGGCCCCTGTGTGCTCACGATGCGGGCGTGAGGCTGGGTGCCCGTAACGGCCTTGAAAAGGTTCGCTCGGAACCCGTTCATTACCGAGATGGTGACCACCAGCGCGGTCACGCCCAGCATCACGCCCACCATGGAAATCCAGGTGATGATGGACAAGGAACGGTCTTGCCGCGTCGAGCGCAGAAATCGCAGGCCGATAAATGATTCGATGCGCATGATCCTCGATCCGAGGTTTGGGCGGTCTTCACAGTCCAATTGCGCAGTCCCGCCGGTGTGGCCGGTAGACAGCATACCATCGGCGAAACGGCACAAGCCAGGGCGCTGACCGGCTGTTCTGATCTGTTGCTCTGATCGGCTGCTCTGATCGGCAATGGGGGTATACGCCAGGAGCCATCGCGACTTTCCATACCCCAGGGCTTCCTGTACCATACGGGCGTTGAAATCAAAGCGCACTCTTGCCGTCCGCGGGACGCAAAATGCTGCTGCGAGAGCCAGATGGCCGCCGGTTACGCGGCTGAATTTTATCATGGGTGGTTTCGGCATCCGCGACCACCACCGGAGAACGCATGAACCTCCTGGGTCACTTCGCCTGCGCCGCCCATCTCCCCCGCGCAGTGCAGCTCGGGGCCACACTCCCCGATCTGTTGCGGATGCACCGTCGTGATCTCCGCGCTCCGAACCTGGTGCGGGATTGGGAACGCAATGGTGAACTCAGGACGCCCCTGGCCGAGTTGGTGGCGGGAGTTCGATTCCATCTCGAGGTGGATGGCTTTTTTCACCGGTCGCCTCTTTTCCTGGATTGCTCCGGAGAATTGCGCGCGGCGATGCTAAATGTGAGCGATACGCCCGGATTGAAGCGATTTTTTCCCGCACACATCCTTACCGAGTTGTATCTGGATCATCTGTTGATCCGTTGCCGGCCCGGTCTGAGCGATGCGTTCTACCGGGTATTGGATAGAAACGGGGTGACGATGGTGCTGAAATTCATCGGAGCGGATACAATCCCGGTGGCATCGGCTTTCCGCGCCTTCGTTGTGCGTTTCGTTGATGAGCGGTTTTTCGACGGATATCGTTCAATGGAAGGGGTTATCCGCCGCACCCAAATAATGCTGGCAGCTTGCCGGCAACGAGAGATGGAACCGGGCGAAGTGAAGGCCGTATCCAGCGTGCTGGCAGCCCGGCAGGATGCGATGGAAGAGGGCTTGTTGCAATTCGTCGCGCGCATGAAAGATGCTGACGGACCATCGGCCCGCGGGACGGCCCACAGAGACAATCCGGAAACCATGTTCCAAACGCAGACACGCACGATCACCGGGTCAATCGAATCCCATTATACGGGGGCTTAGCGGCGCGTACGTCGGCTCGGCAAATCGGCTCGGCAAATCGGCTCTGCAAATCAGCTCTGCCAAATGCTCTGCGGATGAGTCCCCAATCAGCCCGTCCAATCGGCGGTAGAATTCCGATTCAGATTATTAT
>JACZRV010000108.1 GCA_022574555.1 SAR324 cluster bacterium | reverse complement strand
CGGCAGAACTCCCTGTGCCACCATAGCTGCACCTCGTTGGTGATAGGTTTGTTGCAATGAACTATCCTATCTCCCTGATAACTCAGGACCAACGAGGTTTCTCACTTTTTTTGTCGGTGGATCATGGTGGTCTCAAATGGCGATTGAGGTATTGTTATAGCTGTCACCATCGAATTGCCCTCACGATGATGGAAATGATTGACCGGCAGCAGACATGATTGATCCGGCGTATTACCTGGATAATGCGGCAACGACCCAGATCCTGCCCGAAGTGCTTTCCGAGGCGCTCCCTTATCTCAACGAGGAGTTCGGCAATCCATCCTCTTTGTATTCGCTGGGCACCCGGGCCGGCAATGCGGTCAAGCGCGCCCGGGAAAGCCTGGCCCGATCCTTCGGCGTCCCGCCTCAGGGGATCACATTCACCGGCAGCGGTACCGAAAGCGATAATCTCGCTCTCCGGGGCGTGTTTCGTTCGACTCGGCTCAAAGGGGAACGCCTGCTCATTTCGGCTATCGAGCATGCCGCAGTACGCGAAACTGCGCGGGATCTGGCGCGGGAGGGGGTGCGGGTCGATTCTATCCCGGTGACGAGCCAGGGCATTGTCGATTTGCCGGCCTTGGAGGCGCTGCTCTCGTCCCAAGTGCGCATGGTCTCGTGCATGGCGGTGAACAACGAATTGGGTACCGCTCAGCCGTTGCTCGAGATCGGACGACTGGTCAAGAGATGTGCGCCCAATGCAATTTTTCATGTGGATGCCGTGCAAGCGTTCACCAAAATTCCAGTCCCCTGGCGGGAGGCAGGGGTCGGCCTGATCAGTATCAGTGCCCACAAGGTGCACGGGCCCAAGGGTGTGGGCGCATTGATTCGGTGCCGGCAGGTGCCTCTGGAGCCTCTCATCACGGGCGGTGGGCAGGAACAGGGTCTACGCAGCGGCACGGAAAGCCCATTCGCCGCCCTGGCGTTCGCATTGGCGGCCGAACGATGCACGGGCCTGCACATCCAACAAAATCGCGAGCGCGAGGTCTACCACCGCCGGTTCCGGGATTTTCTGGAAGATTTTCCGAAGATTCGCGTGTATCGTTCCGCAGCGGCCACCCCGTTCATCATCAGCTTCAGCCTGCCGCCCATACCTGGGGAAGTCACTCTGCATCACCTGGAACAGGAGGGGCTTGCCGTTTCCACAGGCTCCGCCTGCCACACCCGTGCGCCCGAGCCGTCACCTGCTCTGTTGGCGGTGGGGATGTCCGAGCGGGAGGCACTGTCGACGGTGCGCCTCTCGTTTTCGGTACACAATCGCGTTGCCGGTCTGGAGCGGGTCTTTCCCCCGTTTCGGGCTGCCTTGCAACGCTTGCAGCGGCTTTGAGTTTTCGAGGGCCCCCGACTACCCTCCCGCCGTGTTCGATTTTGCCGGAACTCCGACCCGGGCGGCGAATGAACACTCCGATAGGCGGATTGCCCATTCGGGATTTGCGAAAGCGCCTGTATTTGGACATGATCACCCGTCGCTGAACGGGCACCGGAGTAGCCGGCGGCCCAGAATTCAAGCCCTGTCCGCCTGATGCAAACAAGCGTTCAGGTTAATTTTAAGGAGAATCCATGATTCTGAAAGACCGAATCGCGATGGTCACTGGAGGCGGACAGGGTATCGGTGCGGAAACCGCACGCCTATTGGCCAGGGAAGGAGCCAAGGTAGCCGTGATTGACTGGCAGGAGGAGACCGCCAAGGCGGTCGCCGAGGAAATCAAGAGCGCGGGAGGCGAGGCCATTGCGGTCCGTTGCGATGTTTCGCAACGGGAACAGGTCATCGCGACGGTCGCTGAGGTGGTCCAGACCTACGGGCGGGTGGATATCCTGATCAACAACGCGGGCATCATCCGCGATAAATCGGCGCTCAAAATGGAAGCCCATCAATGGGATCAGGTGATCGGGGTCAATCTGAGCGGCGCATTCTATTGCGCCCAGGCCGTTGGGGAACACATGAAGGAAAACGGATATGGCCGCATCGTCAGCGCCTCGTCGATTTCGGCCTTCGGCAATTTCGGGCAGGCCAATTATTCCGCGTCCAAGGCGGGGTTGGTGGGCCTCACGCGCACGCTGGCGATCGAGTTTGCCCGATTCGGCGTCACGGTCAATGCCATCGCCCCGGGATTTGTCCAAACAGCCATGACCGACGCCATTCCCGAGGAGTCGCGCAAGGACGCCGTGCTCGGAATACCCGTCGGACGGCTCGGAGAGCCCAACGACATCGCACAAGTCTATCTCTTCCTCGTTTCGCCGGCCAGCAGTTTCATGACAGGCCAGTTGCTCGTAGTCGACGGCGGTCAGACCCTGATCCATTGAGCTGAAACATTTAGTTTATTGCCCGCCATGGAGCAGGCGGAATCGCGGCCGGATCAGATCGCTAATGGGCTAAGATTTTCCAAAGGCATCGCGGTAACGTTCAATTTCTTCACCGAGAATCTGCAGGGCGATGTTCCTGGACAGCAGCTTGGTCCACAATCTCAGGCGTTTGCCCAGGATGTGGGCGAGCCTATGGAGGAGGTCGGTATTGGTCCCGATATCTGTGAGGCATTCGATGACGACGTTTTCGCTGAAAACAAACGGCTTGCCGTCAAACCACTGGGTCAGCTGGCTGCTGCCGACGGAGGCTGCTCGGCTGGCTGCCTCCTTGGTAGATTCGTTTGTTGCATTGGTCGATTCCACCAGTAAAATGGCATCGGCCTGGCCCGTACCCGTAGTGATCACCTGCCATATGTTGACCGGACCGACCTGCTGTTCGATCCACATGGCGATCCCGACAACGGCGTCGGAAAATTCCCCGATATTGCCGTCGAGGATATCGTTGTCGATGGATTCGATGATCCGCAGAAAGCCGTCAAAGATATTGTAGGAGTGCGAGATATTCATCCAGGCATCCACCATGTCCTGGAGATCCTCACTGCTTTTGGGCTGGACGGTAAGCGTTTCAAATTCCACGCCCAGGCGGGCTTCCTTGGCACCGCCACCCGCCGGGCTGACCCATCGTACCCGCCCGCGCAGGTTGATCACCTGCTCGATCCCTATCGCCAAGAAGTCGTCGGTGTTGACGGTGGTGCCATACGGCACTTCGAAGCCGAATCCCCCTTGCGAGATGTCGGCCACGATAAGGGAATGCGGCTTTCCGTCCAGCTCCACTTCCACGAGTTTTCGGTTTTGGATGCTGATGCGCGGATGGCGGCGATTGTCGGAGGTTGTTTCGTTGCCCAAGCCTTTACCTCCGTGCAGGACGGAATTCGGCGCAACCACGGTTTCCCCCGGGGCTGGAAATTGTTTTCACCATGATGCACTATCAAATTAGAGAACGACAACCGATCCGGGACCTCCCCGGACGACGTCATTGGGATTGATTTCCGCCTTTGTGCGCCGATTTATGTGATTCGCGATTAGCTGGCAGTACGATAACCCTAAGATTGACCAACAGTCGAGACTTTGCCATGGGCCAAAGCCAGGAACAATCCGCACCGCTCTCGTTGCGGGCTCGCAACATCAGCATCAACTCGGAAAACGCCATCCACAACGACGAGGGCGCGCGGGCGCTGGGTTATGCCGGCGGCCTGGTTTCCGGGGTCACGGTTTATGGCTACATGGTGCAACCCGTCGTCAACCGGTTCGGCGCAGGGTGGCTGGAACGGAACGCCACCCGGGTGGCCTTCTTCAAGCCCGTTTACGATGGTGATCCGCTGACGATTCACGCAGAAACCCCGCTAGAGGACGGCGGCCGGCGGATGATCGTTACCGCCGCCAAAGCCGGCGGGGAGCACGTGGCTCGGATGGAGACCGAAATGTGTTCCTCAGCGCCCGGAAGGGATTCGCCCGCGGTCCGCGATGCTTCACCCGCCGACGGCGAACGGCCCCCATTCGATTGGGAGGCGGTGGTTGTGGGAAAACCGTTCCGTCCGCTGAAATGGAGTCCCATCGAAGGGGAGAACCGCAAGTGGTGCGAGTCGGTCATGGATGACTCCCCCATCTACGGCAGCGATACGCCGGCGCCCTTGCATCCGAGTTGGATTCTTCAGCAGGCCAACAACGCGATCTCCCATCAGTTTCGCATGAACCCCTGGCTCCATGTTTCCAGCCGTATCGTTACCCGGCGCGTGCTGCGGGTGGGAGAAGATGTGACCATAGAGGCCGTGCCTCTGGAAAAATGGGAGAAGCGGGGAAACCGCTACGCCTTGCTCGGGGTGACCATTTCCGCCTCAGGCGAACCGGTTTTGCATATCCGGCACAAGGCGATCCTCCAAGTCGCGAAACCGGAGTGAATATTCCCTGATTGTATCGGCCCCCTCGGCATGGAGCCGATTTCACAACCTTCCGCACAGGAACAACGCCATGATCCCCATCGAAGATGTGCGCGGCATGCTGGAATCCGCGTTTCCCGGCGACCGGGTCGAATTGTCCAGCCCCATGGGCGACGACAACCATTTTCAGCTCGTCGTCATATCGGAAAAATTCAACGGCAAATCCATGGTGGAGCAGCATCAATTGGTCTATGGAGCCTTGGGCGACGCGATGAAGGAGGCGATCCACGCGCTGGCCTTAAAGACTTTTACACCCGAGCAATGGCAGCAAGCCGCGGGAAGTTGAACCGGTGCGCCGAGTTTCGCGCCCGCGAACCCTGTGTTCACGTCAAACCATCACGTCCTGTTCATCCCTCCCGGATGCCGGTGTGGAATGACGGTCGTGGCTCCCCTTCCGTCTTCGTCAATTAGCCGTTGGCTGTGGTCCATGCGGCTGCCGCTTTGGCTGCTGGCGGCCTCGTTTCTGGTTACGGTCCCGGCCACGGCCCAAATACCGGCGCCGCCGACCGCGGATACATTCTACCTGGAAGGCAAGCGTCAAATACGCGCCCAACGCCCGGGAGCGGCGGAACGGGCCTTTCTCGACGGGTTGAAGCTGGAACCCCGCCATTTCCAGCTCCATCTGGAGCTGGGCCGGTTCTACCTGCGGAAATCGCCCGGCAAGGCGTCGACACATCTGAAACAGGCCCTGGAACTGCGCCCGGCCTCGGATATGGCCCAATTGCTCATGGGGCAATATCTGGAAGGGCGGGGCAAGCTGCTGGACGCGGCGGAGCGTTACCGTCAGGCGGTGCGCATCAATGCCAACCAATACGACGCGGATCGGCGCCTGAAGGCCATCTTGCGCAAATTGCGCAAGGCCAGGTCCGGGGTAGAGCGGGCCTCTGAACAGTTCTGGCGCAATCCCAACCTGGCCGCCCTGACTCTCTTCGGCCGGGTCGTGATGGCGGAAAGCGACCCACGACAGGCGCTATTGGAATTCGAGCAGCTTCGAGCGCGGCTGCCGGAGCTTTTCGAGGGGTATCTCTGGATCGCGCGCGCCCAGCGGCGGTTGGGTTCTCTACAGGGCGAGATCGAAGCTTACCGGGGCTTTCTCGCAAAGAATCCCCAAGCCCTCCGCATCCGTCTGATTCTCGTCCAACGGCTCCTCGAAAACGACGCATTCGTCAAAGCCAAGGAGACCCTGGAGCCCATCGCCGCCCACCTGGATTCGCCCATCCCCGGTATCGATCCGGAAGACCATGGGCGCATCGCGTTACTGCTCAGCCACATCCGCATCGCCGAGGGGGACGGGATCGAGGCCGGGCGCCTCTTGCTCGAATCGGCCCGGCACGGAGTCAGCGAGAAGGAAATCTTGCGGGCCTACGAGGATTACGTCGCGGCCTATCCCCAACTGGGTGAGCTTTGGCTTGCTCGAGGCCAATGGCTCGCCTCGGTACGCAAGGGTGCGCTGGCTGCTCCCTCCTTTCTCCAGGCGGGCCTGCTGGAGCCGGCCCTGCGGGATAAGAGCCGCAAGTACCTGGAAGTACTGGCGGGGAGCGGAACCGGGGTCAACGAGGCTCATTTGGCATTGGGTGAGCTGGCCCTGGCCGACCGGCGGGAGGGGGAGGCGGTGGCCCATTTGGCGCGCATCCAGCCGGGCCACCCCGCCGACCGGCGTGGATCGCTTCTGCTGGGCGTCGTCCGACGGCGCCGAGGCGATCTTGACGGCAGTCTGGATGCGCTGCTGCGCTATGTCTTTTCCTTCCCCAACCGCTCGGGCATGGCCTACGCCAGGGGCAATATATTTTGGCAACTGGGCAAGCCGGAAATGGCAGCCGCGATCTGGGCGCAGGATGTTCCGGTCTATGCGCAATACCCCGACGTATTGGAACGGCTGGCCGGATACTATCGCGAGCGGAACCAACCGCAAGCCGAGTTGCAGGCTCGCACCAAGCTCGCCGTTGCCCGTCCGGATCAGGTCCAGAATCGGCTCAGGCTGGGGCGGCTTTACGAGCAATCCGGGGATATGGCCCGGGCCGTCGAGCATTGGGGAGCCGCGGTCGAACGCCTGCCGGGCGATCACGGCCTGCGCCTGCAGTTGGCGAGAGCTCTGCTGGCCCTGGGCCGGCCCGGTGCGGCGGCCACTCACCTGGCCAAAGCAGCTGAATTTGCACCTTTGGATTTCTCTCTGACCGAAGTTCTGGCCCGCGAACTAATGATCGCTGGCCAATTTCGCGAGGCGCTGGATATCTATTGGCGCATCTATCAGGAGCGCCCGCAACATCCCGATCTGCCCAAGGTGCTTCCCCGGCTGGTGCTGCGGGTGCCGGCCAGCGAGGAGATACGGCTCGTTGCGGCCCGGATGGCCCGGCGCACCGGGCAAGGCGACCTGCTGCTGGGCCTCCTGGAAGATACGGTGCGGCTCTATCCAGAGGCCAACGAAGCCGCCGTGATGCTGGCCGGGATATACTTGGCCCAAGGGGCACCGGAGGAAGCCGAGCGGGTAATCTCCCGCCAGGGTGGTCTGGATGCCCTTTCAAATATGGAACGCCTCCAATTGCTCGCCGAATCCCAGCACCTGCTGGGCAAGCGCAATGAGGAAGCCGCCACCCTGGCGCGCATCCTGGAACTGGATCCGGACAATCAGGCGGCTCAACGCTCCGTCGGTCTGCAATTGGCCGCTACCGGCGATCACGAGGGAGCCTTGCCCTTGCTGAAGGAGGCCCTGCGGTCGAACCAGAGGGACGAGGAGCTGCTCATGGCGTTGGCGCGTTCGCAGATCAGCGGCGAGCACTTGCGCGCGGTCAAGGAAACCCTGCGTCGATTGCTTGACGTGAATCCCAATCACGAGACTGCCCTGCTGATGCTGATCCAGAGGCTGCTCGAGGACCAGGACTATCGCGCTGTCGTGGAGCCCCTGGAAAAATGGGTGGCGCTTTTCCCTGTCGACGCCGGAGCGCGATTCAATTTGATCGCCGCTTACCTGAGCCAGTATCTCAAAATTCCGGCCATCCCCCATTACAAGGCGTTAAAAAAGCTCAACCCGGTCATGGCCTCCCAGTGGGAGCGCTATTTCCGTTGACACGCCTGGCCGCTGGCATCTACGAGACCGTCGGCTGCGCCCGCCCGATGCACAAGAAAATCCAGGAGAACAAAACCGCATGAATACACGCCGAAATATGCTCGTCTTTTTCGGAACGGCCGCATTCCTCGGCGGTTTGGGTGGGGCTTGGGCGCTCTATCGTACCTATTTCGCCGACGGTAGTTTCGATTGGGAGCGGTTATCTCATATGATGCCAGCGGGCGGGCGGGCGCTGATTCTCTCCCTGGTCGGCAGCGCCTCCACCGGCATGGGGCCCCTGGGCATGGACGGAGAAATCGCCAGTGGCGATCGGATTCGCGTCGAGCCGGGTGGTGTCCTTACGCTCACGCTTCCCGATCGCACCCTGCTCGAAATCAGAGGAGAGGCCGAAGTGGACTTGCACGTGGATGAATTCAGCGGCGGGATGTACAACCTGTGGCTGGGTTCCTTGCTCTCGGTCGTTCCGACCGGCAACCAATACATAGCGACAGGACCCACGGCGTCGGTGGGGATCAAGGGCACGGTCTTCTTCCGCCAGGTCTTCGACGCCCGCACGCGCACCGGCCGCACCATGGAGGGCTCGATGGACATACCTGAAGGCATCAACGACTACTTTTGCACCTGCCACGGCGAGGTCGGCTACCTGCCCACCACCGGCGAACCGCGCCAAGTCGTCCGCCGTGACCGGGCACAACATCACAACGCCTACTTCCTCCGCCGTGATGGCACGCTTCATTTCACCAAAGCGCCCATGCTCAATCACTTCGATGACGAAATAGACCGGCTGATCGATCTCCAGGAGGGCGAAAAGCACGACAAGAGTTGGCTGGAACTGTAGCATCCTACGAGGTGCCGACCCATACCGGGCGGTCTGCTCCCGGCGATTCCCTCAGAATGCAATTTGAAGCGGCGAAAAAGACGATGCCCGTCCGCTCGGGGAAAAAGGAGGGAAAAACGCAGGCGGGCGGGCATCGTTCAGGGAGGACTCATATAATATAGAACGCCAATCGGCCCGAAAGGTTCAGTGCGCTAATTTACAGTAAAATTATTAGGATGATACAATAATTATTGGACTACGTATGGCCGGCGCGATCTCAACTTTGCTTCAATAAATCGTTGTTTTAACATATTAAATTAGAGAAGCCGGTGCACAAGCCGTTCGGGAAACGTCATGCTATTTTTAGGCGTCTGGCTTTTCACCGGCAGCGGTTTCACCGAGAAATGATCTCAGGGCGCGAGTGACCGCACCCGGCGCTTCCCCCATCATCATGTGACCCGTGCCGGAGATCGTCTCGAAACGTGCTCCGCCGATCAATTCCGCCAGGTCCCGCCCCGCCTTGGCCGGCACCATACGGTCCAGTTCACCGGACAGCACCAACGTGGGACAGCGCACCTGAATCGCGAAGGGCGCCCCATTCCAGGCCCCGCACATGGCGAAATCGCGGTGCAGTACGGGCGCCGGGCAGCGTTCGAGCAGGGCTTGGCCCGCACCGAGCAACCATATGCCGGGGGAATCCATGCCCCCGAAATGACTCGGCCGCCCGTGGGCGTATGCGGTGATAAAAGCTTGGGCGCGCTCTGGTCGATCCCGGGTATCGTGCAACAGAGCCTCACTAACGGGCATTGCCGCACCCGCCCCCAGCAGGGTCAAGGCGCTGATCCTCTCCGGTTCCCGAGCCGCCAAAGTCAACGCGATGCATGCCCCCATGGAGTGTCCGCTGAGCATGGCCTTGACCTCTCCCAGTGATTCGATCAGCCTCCCGGTCCACGCCGCCAGCGCCTCGACGGAATCCAGTCCAGACTGGTCCTCCGAGCGGCCATGACCGGGGAGGTCCGCCGCGGCCACGTTCCATCCGTGTTGCGCCAGGGCTCGGGTCTGTAATGCCCACACCGTGTGGTCGCCGCCAGCGCCGTGGAGCAAGATGACCAATGGCCGGCCAGGGCTCCAGTCGGCGCCGCCGGTGCTATACCAGACCCGATGCCCGTCAACTTGAATTTCAGCCATCTCAATCCATCGCTGTGGTTTCCGCCGCGTTCCGGTGGATGGTCATTTGTTGGGCAGGCCGTAAAGGGGGCCGGGCGCTGATGTGGATTTTCTGGACGTGGGCTGCCGATTGCACCCACCCCACCGTGATCTATCGGCCTGATCGGCCGCAATGACGATTCCTCGGTTACGATGCCACCGCGGCGACGGTCTGAGCCCTTTGGGAGCGCTTGAGGGCCCGTTCCAGATCGGCGAGCAGGTCGGAGGGGTCTTCCAGCCCCACCGAAAGGCGGATCATCTCCTCGCCCACCCCCGCCTCGGCCATCTCCTCGCTCGACATCTGCTGGTGCGTCGTGCTGGCGGGATGGATCACCAGGCTCTTGGCATCGCCCACGTTGGCCAGGTGGCTGAACAGTTCCAGTCCCTCGATGAAGCGCACCCCGGCGTCCAGCCCGCCCTTGATGCCGAATGTGAGAATGGCCCCCTCGCCCCGAGGCAGATATTTGCGCGCCAGATCCCTCTGGGGATGATTTTCCAGTCCGGGATAGCTCACCCATGCCACTGCCGGATGTTCGTCAAGAAATATCGCCACCGCCCTGGCGTTGGCCACGTGGCGTTCCATGCGCAGGGGCAACGTCTCCAGCCCTTGCAGCAGGTAAAACGCCGCCTGGGGATTCATGCAGGCCCCGAAATCCCGCAGCCCCTCCATGCGGGCCTTCATAATGAAGGCCAGGGGCCCATACTCCTCGGCAAATGACACTCCGTGGTAGCCCGGGCTGGGCTCGGTCATGATTGGAAACCGGCCCGACGCGATCCAGTCGAATCGGCCGGAATCCACGAGCAGCCCACCGATGGTGACCCCGTGCCCGCCGATGAACTTGGTGGCCGAGTGATGCACCAGGTCCACGCCATGCTCGATGGGACGGCAGAGATAGGGCGTGGCGAAGGTACTGTCGATGAGCAGGGGCAAGCCGGCCTCGTGGGCTATCTCCGCCACCGCTTCCAGATCGAGCAGGTCGATGCGCGGATTGCCGATGGTCTCCCCGAAAACCAGCCGTGTGCGGGGTGTGATCGCCTGCCGGAAGCCATCCAGATCGGTGGGGTCGACGAACGTGGTCTTGATCCCGAAACGGGTCAGGGTGTGCGCGAACAAATTGTGCGAACCGCCATAGAGCGAGCTGCTGGATACGATCTCTTCCCCCGCCCCCACGATGGTGGTAACCGCCAGATGCAGCGCCGCCTGACCCGAGGCCGTGGCCACCGCCCCCACACCGCCCTCCAATGCCGCGATACGTTCCTCCAGAACGGCGTTGGTGGGATTGCTGATGCGCGAGTAGAGATGGCCCGCCTGCTCCAGATTGAACAAACCGGCCGCGAAGTCGGTATCCGGAAAGACGAATGACGTGGTGTTATAGACCGGCACCGCCCGCGCTCCGGTGGCCGGATCGGGCCGCTGCCCCGCGTGTAGGCTCAGGGTATCGAACTTGTAGAACAGGTCTTTGGGCATGAGTTTGTACGCCCTATTCGTAGCTTTCAATAAATAGTAAATTCACAAAAATTTACCAGTTCAATTATTTGCGGGCGGCGGAACTATCCATTTTGACTTCTTTGCAAGCTTTCTCTTTATGCTCGTTGTTTTCTTACCAACCACGTGAGCGTGATCCGGTTCATGTGATGTTGGTTCCCTTGTTACACCTTGGCCCAGGCTGCGAGCAAAACCAACCGAAAACGACACCAAACCATATCCGCCATGCCCTTCCAACACTTTAGCCCGGTCTATATTTCTTCCCTTTTCCACTAATACAACAGACATCGGTGAGCTATCCGGATGATTACAGAAGGCAGAGGACTGTGGGCGAACTAGCCTTAAATCTTCGTCATAATAAAAATGATTAGGGGGAATACGTCGCCAAACTTCTGACGCATCGTCTATTGTCGGATCGTCCCGATTGGTACTCAAGTTCGATTGCTGTGCCATGCCAATTTACCCCTGGCCGGCAATTTTATAACTCTTCCAAATATTTCGATACTTTACTCAATCCCTCACCCTCGATTTCACCCTCCTCCTCCGTTTCACCTTTTTCGAAATAGTAGCTTATTGGGCTATTCGGATCGATTTCAACCTCAAGTGCGGCCTGTTTGGAATTCCATTCGAAGCAGATGCCTCCGCCCGATGTGGGAAATATATCGGGAAGCGGCGTGCTCTCCTTCGTAATATTACTTAGTATTGATAGGGCACGATTGATCATTTCGATGTCAATGGGCAACGCACCATATGAGTCCCAATCTTCTTCCAGGGACAGAAAACTTGCTAATTTTATGATCGCCGATCTAAGCCTATGTGGCGCATCTGTTTGGCCAATAAGCGGGACCGCCGGTTCGCCGTCTTTGCGTCGCAAATTTTCTGTTCCGGTTATCGTCCCTGTCGTAGGAATAGTGGAAGGAACCTTTCTATTAATTAGCGCCGAGCCACTTAAAGTCTGATAATTATCGAAAAAATTAATAACATTAGCTTTCATTATCTCCTCCACTGCTTGTGCATTTCCCCGGTTGTAATGGACGTGAATCCTTTTACGATCCATTCACGACCGATTTCAAAAAACTCGAAAGCCCCATCTACACTATTATTAATCGGCTTCCCTCTCGCGGTTAACGAAAGAACCAGGACTGGCTTGCCATTCTTTTTAAGATAACTAGGTTCCAGACTAACATGAAGCCTGCCAATCGGTGTATCGTCTTCCCCAGTGATTAGGTATCTGGTATAAAATCTTACATCCTCAGGCTCCTTTAGAAACTTGTCACTATAAATTGATTTCCAAACCGTTACCGTTTCGTCTAGTTTCACGTATTCGTCTGGATTTGTTTCTGAAAAGATATGATTGATGTAGGTGACTTCACATTGTATCGGATTGATTTTATTCAGTTCGCGACTACGCAAGAAATTGTCGAATTTAATCACTTCCCTTTGAAACTTATCCCGTAAAGATTCATATCGCGGATATTGGTCTCCTTTTCCTCTCCAGTTATGAATAAACCGATCTTGTTGAACCTGAATCAGATGTGTGCCGTCCTCATTAACAAACCATAGACGCCGCATTGGCGGGAGATTAGTAAAGTTAATTTGTATCCCCAATTCGACTGACGGTTTACCAAAATATTCGATCTGACTTTCAATAGGGGGGTGTTCCTGCACGACGGGAAATTCTTTCTCAAACTCTCCCCAAAGCAGACCGAGTTGCGCGGTTCCCAAGCCATCAATCCGGTCAAATTGAACAGATAGCACCACCTCGACAACCGGAGGAGAACGGAAGTCGGGAAGATCGCGCTTATTATTCATCGAGAGCAGGAAGAAGGAATCTCATTTTCGTAAATGAAAATAGATGGTTAAGATAGTGTCAAAGTCGATTTGGTTTGTCAACAGGTGAATGAATTGTTTTATTGATTGGAAATGAACATAGTAGCGACGTGCAACCAGGGGAGTACAAGAATCCGAAAGAGCCCGCCCATGAAAATAGCCAACGTCGAAACCCTGCACTGCGACGCGGGGTGGCGCAATTTCTCTTTTTGCAAGATTACCACGGACGACGGGATCGTCGGGTACAGCGAGTTCCAGGAGGGCTTCGGTTCGCCCGGCGTCTCCGCGGTGATCGAAAATCTCTCCGCTGTGATTGCGGGCAAAGACCCACGCGCCCATGAGAAACTGTATTGGGAAATGTACGCCGTCACGCGGCCGACGGCAGGGGGAATCGCGGCCCAGGGCATTGGTGCCATCGAAAACGCGCTTCTCGACGTCAAGGCCAGGGCGCTGGGGGTGCCGGTATACGAGCTGCCGGGCGGGGCCATCCAGTAGTGGCTACGCGTCTACTTTTTCGGGTTGCAGCCCGAACTTGATTCCCAATGGCCAGGGTCGGATACTACCCTTGGGAACCGAATTAAACTTGGAATCCGCCGAGGGGTCAGCATGAGCGGTATCACGACTCGCGACTTAAGAATCATCTTTGCCTTCGCCATCCAGGTCGCAAAAGCGGACCGATCTGTCGCGCTTCACGAGGAGGAGATCTTGGACCTGATCGCAGAGGCCGGCGGGCTTAGCGGGGGGGATCGGGCCGAGCTGGCCGACGAACGCCCCCCGGTGGAACGCTCGTCGGACCTCTCCAGCGCTGAAGCTAAGGCATTGCTGGTGAAGACCCTCTGCGCCGTCGCCTTCGCCGATAATGTCCGCCACGATGCCGAGATGGATCTGATCATCCGGGTCAATGCGCATCTCGGAGATGTGGTGGCATTGCGGCCCTGGGAGGAATGGGAAGCCTACGTGGAGGATGTGGTCGACACCTTGGCGTCGCTTTAGCCGGCCGTGCGGTAAGGTAGGGTCACCGCCGACGAACGCGGATAAACGCGGATGTTATCCGCGAGCTTGTGAACTCTGCACCCAAGAAAAAATAGGTGTTCATCCGCGTTCATCGGCGATTGCAAGATCGGGGTCAAACCCCCGGAACGGCTCTCCCGCATCGATCCGCCTCCGCAGTCCCTCCGCCTGTTCCAGCCACCACGTCATCTCCATGTGGCCGAAGGGGGCACCTTGAATCTTGCAATCTGAGCCTATTCCTCGTGGTCCGGCGGCATGGCGACCTGTTCGCTCTGGGCTGATTCGGCGACAGGCCACCTACGCTCCCCTGCCGTTGGCGTCGGCAAATCGCCAGCCGTGAACAGTGGCCCCTCGACCACGGCGCGCAGGTATCCAACCAGCGCCGGAAAGAGGTCAATGGCCGTCTCTAGAAGCCCTGTGATTTTATCCAGTTGTTTGATATAAAAGGCAAACGACCAATAATAAGAACCCGCCATGGAGGCTGGTTATGATTGGAAAAATCAACGGTCAAGGCAGTTTGGTTCAATTGGTGTCCCTGGAGGAGCGGGTTCCCCAGGATCATTTTTTGCGCCATCTGGATCGGGTGCTTGATATTTCCTTTATTTCTGAATTTCTGTCCCCGGCCTATCAACCGACTCATGGTCGTGAAGGGTTTGTCCCCGCGCGGGCTATGCGGATGATCCTGGTGGGTTATCTGTACGATCTTTCCGAGGTGCGCCTCTGCGAGGAGGTGGGCCTGCGCGCGGGTTATCGCTGGTTTTGCCGCTTGTATTTCCACGATCGGG
>JACZRV010000107.1 GCA_022574555.1 SAR324 cluster bacterium | reverse complement strand
TCGTCATCCAGCAGGACGGATCCACCGGATTTCGCACCCGCCTGCAGATCCGGCCCCACGAAGCCACGAAATCCTGGGAACAGGCCCTGGACGGGGCCATGGAACGATTGCAGAAGGAGGCAGCGGGCGTTGCCGCCTCCCGGTCGGAAAGCGGTTGGGACGTCGTTATCCCCGACGCCCTGCGCACCACCCACGAGGAGCATTTCTCCATGGTGCTGGACCAGTTCCTGCGCTACGTGGATGCGGGCCAATGGCCCGACAGACTGGGGCCAGATTTGGTTACCAAGTACACCCTGTTGGCCCAGGTGGGAGAAATGGCGGCATCCCAGGGCTGAATCGGGCGGGGAGCGGGATAACAAAACGCCCCTATTAATCTTAGGACGATCGGAGAGATTTATCGCTTAATTCCCTGATAGCGCACCGCCGGAACGATAGAGGGCCTCTCCACCGTCTGGCGAATGGCATCCGAGGTCTCAGGGTCTGTGGCGGTATCATATTTCTCGGGGCAACCGGTGGCGGCCAATAATACCCAGGCCACTACCGGCAAGATCCGCAAATTCAACTCGAATCGGCTCATGGCAACTCCATTCAGCTGCTTGTGTACTGTCGTCCGGTTGCTGATCGGATCGGGGCGCGATCTCGGCGAACATCGCCCGTAGTTTGACCCTACCGCACCCGGATGACGATCGTGTGGGCCAGTTGGGGGCCATAGGAACGGTGCAGGCCATCGGCGAATTGGGCCGTGATGGTGTGGATGCCGGGAGCGAGATCGAGGGTGGCTTCCTTCTGGCCCTTACCGAAATGGAGATGGGTGGCGTCATTGGTCACGACGTCACCCGCTGCCGGCGGAACATCGTCGATGACGAGATGGTGGTGGCCCGTACCGGATACGACTTCCCCCGCCGGTTTGACCTGGATGTATACGGTCGTCATCACCACGGTTACGGGGCTGGACACGGTTGCCCCATTCATCGGTTGCGCGATGCCAACGCGAGCTCCGGCGGGTGCCAGATCCATGCTCTGCGCTATAGCCGCCGCGGGCACCGCGACCGCAACCAAACACGCCAGGAATACCGTCAGCCACAGACTTCCTCTCATATTCGCTCCTTCTCTCGAATAGCGTTTGGGCGATTCAAGCGCTCCCTCGCACTTAATACGCCCAAATTTAGCAGAATTTATCTTGTACGACGTCATGGAGCGGTTGACAAGGGTAATCAAGGCATCAGGGGCTCTGGTTACTATGCCCCATGCTTTACTAGGCCCCATGCTGTCCGAACCGCTGTCGCCGCGAAAAACTCCCGGGGAAGTCTGGAAAGCCGTGCCCAATTTGGTATCTATTTATCGTTGGGTGATATTCGGCTCCGGTGTTGTAGGATGGCAGGTCAAGGCCATCGTCTACCACCCCCCAGGGGGCCGATCAACTTCACCGGCGCCGGCCGCCGGAAACGCCACGCTGACGGCAATCAAATAGAGTCCCAATGATTTTTGATCGCGCGATACGGACACCGATTTCGGCGCTCATCGTGACAGGGCTCATCGCATTATGGCTCCTCGCATCGGGCGCTATCGCCGCGGAACAGCTCGAGACGGACGATTTTCGCGTCATCCACCGCAAGGCACTCGAAATAGGTGCACAATTCGGCGTGGAAAACGTGTTGCTCGTCTTCGACCTGGACAACACCCTGCTGGCGATGGATCAGGCATTGGGCAGCGACCCATGGTTTCGCTGGCAGGCCGGATTGTTGCGCGCCAACCCCTGTTCACCGCAGCTTGTGGGACGGAATTTCCAAGATCTGCTGCGGGTTGGGGAAGTGCTCTCGTCCATCAGCGCCATGCACCCGCCCGATCCGGAAACCCTGCCCCTGCTGGCCGATTTGCAGGCACGCGGCTTCACCGCCATCGTGCTTACCGCACGGGGTACGCCGATCCGCGATGCCACCCGCCGGGTGCTCACGGACAACGGCTACAACTTCACCAGGAGCGCACTGCCGCCCGCCGAAGGTTTCGGGGGCTCGTATCTGCCTTACGACCCAGACGCCATCGGCGAATCCGGAATCACCGCTGCCGAAGGGGACCGCTTTCGTCTGGGCAAACCCCGTCCCGTGAGTTACCAGGAGGGCGTTTTCATGGTTGCCGGACAGCACAAGGGTGCCATGCTGCGGATGTTGCTCCACAAGACGGGACAACGCTACGCCGCAATCGTGTTCGCGGACGACCGCATCCACAATACCGATGCCATGTACGACGCATTCGCCGGCACCGGTGTCGATATCATCACTTTTCGTTTCAGCCGCGAGGATCCCCAAGTGCGGGATTTCCAAGATCAGGGCCAGGAGAAAGCGCAACGCGACTGGCAGCGGCTGCGAATCGCCCTGGACGGGGTTTTCGGCAAACGGTGGATGGGAATAAGGGCCATGGGGCGGAGATGAGTCGAAGAGAAACCGTGGTGATCCTTTTGCCCAAATCCGCACCGGCAGGAGCGACACCAGGCACGCCGGGCACTGTGACCACGCCGGGCACTGTGGCCATGCCGGGCACTGTGACTTTGTCACTGCGGGAACGCACCGTTTGTCATCCACTCGCCGTTGCCGGTGCTTTGACGATGGCTCGCACGGGACAACCCGAGCCCAGGCTTCTGATCAACTCGAACCGCTTCTCCTTCTCGCGATGAATTACGGATTTATCATCGACAATCGCCGCTGCATCGGCTGTCACGCCTGCACGGTGGCCTGCAAGGCGGAACACAACGTCCCGTTGGGGGTCAACCGCACCTGGGTCAAGTACGTGGAGAAGGGAGCGTTCCCCGATACGCGCCGCACGTTCACCGTTCACCGCTGCAACCACTGCGCCGATCCGCCCTGCGTGGAGATCTGCCCGGTTACGTCGTTGTTTCTGCGCGCGGACGGCATCGTCGATTTCGATTCCGACCGTTGCATCGGCTGCAAATCGTGCATGCAGGCCTGCCCCTACGACGCCTTGTATATCGATCCCGAGACGCACACGTCGGCCAAATGCAACTACTGCGCGCATCGGGTGGAGAAAGGCATCGAGCCCGCTTGCGTGATCGTCTGCCCCGTGCATGCCATCATCTCCGGCGATATGGACGATCCGGCCAGCGAAATCGCCCGGCTTCTCTCCCAGCAGCCGGTCACCGTGCGCAAAGCCGAAAAGGGCACCCAGCCCAAATTATTTTATATCGACGGCGACGCTGCAGCTCTGTCGCCCGAAATGGCGCCACCCAGTATGACCTATACGGCCAGCGAACAGGCAGCCGGAGTGGGTCACCATGCCCTCTCCGCCGGGCAACAATCGGCAGGAATCCGGGCGGCCAAGGCGCTGGGGGCGGCGGCGCTGGATTCCGGCGGTAACGGCCATGGCCCGGGTTTGGCCGGCCCTGGCACCGGAATGGCAGGAGCGGGCGGCGTTGCGGTGCGGCGCACCTACGATGCGCCAGAGAAGGGCGTGCTCTGGGGCTGGGAGGTTTCCGGATACCTGTGGACCAAATCCATTGCGGCCGGCGTGCTGTTCATGCCCCTGCTGCTCAATCTGATGCACGTGATGGTGCTGCCCCGCCGGCTCGAGTGGGGGATGGCACTGGTCTCCTTGCTGATGTTGGCGGTCACCGGCGGGCTGCTGGTCAAGGACCTGGACCGCCCCGATCGCTTCCTGTACGTTCTGTTGCGGCCCCAGTGGGGCTCCTGGCTGGTGCGGGGAGCCTATATTCTGGCCGCTTTCAGCGTGTTCACGGTGCTATGGCTGGGAACTCTCGCGCTGTCCATCGATATCGGCCAGGGATGGATCAAGGGCGCGCTGGTGGTGCTGGGGGTCCTGCTGGCGGGCTACACCGCGTTCCTGTTCGCCCAGGCCAAGGGACGCGATTTTTGGCAGAGCCCCTTGATGCCGGTGCACATGGTGGTCGGCAGCGCCGCCAACGGTTCGGCCGTGGTACTGGTGCTGGGTCTGCTGGGAGACATGGGCGTCCGCAGCGAAGCCCTGATCACCCTGGAGTGGGCCTTGGCGCTCAACCTCATGCTCACTTGGGTCGAGCACAATCTGGGCCACGTGACCGGCGACACCGCGGCCACCCTACGGCTCATCACCCGCGGCCCCCTGCGCGTATCTTTCTGGTCAGCGCTGTCGCTCGGCAATGCCGCGCCCCTGGCGCTGCTGCTGTGGAGCGATAACGGCTTGGCCGTCCTTCCCGCGTGCGTCATGGTGCTGCTCTTCGCAATGGTGACCGAGCACGTTCGGGTGCGAGCCCCGCAGCTGATCCCTTTGAGTTGACGCCGATTGAATGCGCAGTGTGGTTCCGTGAGTGCTGGAACTCGATCAATAATTCTTCCTCTTGGACAAATATTACTGTAATGGAGCCATGAAAAAATCCTGGATCGAGAAGACCGCCGAGGCACTGAAGCTGATCCCCACGATTCCGCAGCAAGGGGAAGTCCCGCGCCTTGCAGGCGAAAACGGTCTGCGCAACTACCCGCCTCCGGAGCAATGGCATCACTGGGAGGAGCACGATGCCGCCGCCTGGCCGCGCCACGCCAAACGGGCCTACCATCTGATTCCCACGACCTGCTTCAACTGCGAGGCGGCTTGCGGGCTGTTGGCCTATGTGGACAAGGAGAGCGGGCGCATCCGCCGGTTCGAGGGCAATCCGCAGCACCCGGCTTCGCGGGGGCGCGTTTGCGCCAAGGGTCCGGCCACGATCAACCAGATCAACGATAGCGAGCGCATCCTCTATCCCCTCAAACGCAAGGGCCCCCGCGGGGGCGGCCAATGGGAGCGCGTGAGCTGGGATCAGGTCCTGGACGAGATCGCGGCCAAGATCCGCACCACCCTCCAGGAGAACCGGCACAACGAGATCGTCTACCACGTGGGCCGTCCCGGCGCGGAGGGCTACATGGACCGGGTGCTGCAAAGCTGGGGCGTCGACGGACACAACAGCCACACCAACATCTGCTCCGCCGGCGCGCGGCTCGGCTATGCCCTTTGGCAAGGGTTCGACCGCCCTTCGCCGGACTTCGCCAACGCGCAGTTCATCCTGCTGCTCAGCTCGCACCTGGAAACCGGGCACTACTTCAATCCCCACGCCCAGCGGATCATGGAAGCCAAGAACGGAGGGGCGCAGCTCGCCGTGATGGATCCGCGGCTTTCCAACACGGCCAGCCTTTCCGATTACTGGCTGCCCACCTACCCCGGCTCCGAGCCGGCGGTGCTGCTGGCCATGGCCCGCGTGATCCTGGAGGAGGGGCTCTACGACCGGGCGTTTCTGGAGCAGTGGGTCAATTGGCGCGAATACCTGGCGGCCCGGCATCCAGGCACGAAGCCGTCCATTGAAGCCTTCATCGACAGACTGACCGCCGAGTACGATGAATTCACCCCCGCATACGCGGCGCAAGAGGCAGGCATCGATGGAGACATGATCGTCCAAGTGGCCCGCCGCATCGGTGCGGCGGGGTCGCGGTTCGCCGCTCACAGTTGGCGCGGTCCCGCAGCGGGCAATCTGGGCGGATGGCAGACCTCGCGCTGCCTGCACTTTCTCTCCGTGCTCGTCGGGGCGGTGGGCACCCCGGGTGGCACCTCGCCCAACGGATGGAACAAGTTCGAGCCGCAACTATTCGATCAACCCCCCGCACAGAAATTCTGGAACGAATTGCATTGGCCGCGGGAGTATCCCCTCAGCCACTACGAGATGAGCCCCATCCTGCCTTACCTGCTCAAGTCGGGGCGGGGGCGCATGGAGGTCTATTTCACGCGGGTCTTCAATCCGGTTTGGACTTACCCGGACGGCTTTTCCTGGATCGAGGTGCTGCGCGAGGAAAAGTACGTGGGCACCCATGTGGCCCTGACCCCCACCTGGAACGAGACGGCGTACTATGCCGACTACGTGCTGCCCATGGGCCATGCCGCCGAGCGGCACGACCTCAACAGCTACGAGACCCACGCCGCCACCTGGATCGCCTTCCGCCAGCCGGTTTTGCGCCGGTTCGCCGAGGAGAACGGCCGGCCCGTCCAATTCACCTACGAGACCAATCCGGGCGAGGTGTGGGAGGAGGACGAGTTCTGGATCGAGCTGTCGTGGCGCATGGACCCCGACGGCGAATTGGGCATCCGCAAACACTTTCTCTCCCCCTATCGGCCAGGCCAGAAGATCACCATCGACGAATACTACCGCCATATCTTCGATCACACCCCGGGGCTGCCCGAAGCGGCCCAGGCCCAAGGGCTCACGCCCTTGGACTACATGAAGAAGCATGGCGCCTTCGAGGTAGAGCGCAACGCCTACTCGAAACACATGCGCGAGTTGACCCAGGACGAATTAAAAGGTGCGCGCACCGCCAAGGGCACGGGACTCGTCACCCGGGACGGAAGTACGCTGGGGGTCGTGACCGGTGGCGCCGCGAGAGTGGGCTTCCCCACCCCTTCCCGCAAACAGGAAATCTACTCCGCGACCATGGCCGAATGGGGCTGGCCGGAATATGCCCTGCCCGGCTACATCAAGAGCCACATCCATCCCGAGAAGCTGGAACGCGCGAAGAACGAGTGCATGTTGCTCCCCACCTTCCGCCTGCCCAACCTGATCCACGGCCGATCCAGCAACGCCAAATGGCTGGTGGAAATCGCCCACCGCAACCCCATCTGGATTCATACCAGCGAGGCCCAGCGGCTGGGGGTAAAGACGGGCGATCTGCTCAAGCTCTGCACGGACATCGGCCACTTCGTGGATAAGGTGTGGGTCACCGAGGCCATCCGTCCCGGTGTGGTGGCCTGTTCCCACCATATCGGCCGCTGGAAGCTGGAAAAGGGCGCGAGCGGCAACTCATGGGCCACCAACACGGTGCGGATCGAAGAGGAAGCTCCCGGCAAGTGGCGCATGCGTACCGTCGAGGGCATCAAACCTTTCGTCAGCGACGACCCCGATTCCACGCGCATCTTCTGGCGCGACGGGGGCGTGCACCAGAACATCACCCACGCCGTCCATCCCGACCCCATATCCGGGATGCACTGCTGGCACCAGCGGGTGAGGCTGGAAAAGCCCGGACCGGACGACCGCTACGGCGACGTCTTCGTGGATACCAACCGCTCCCTGGAGATCTTCGAGCAGTGGCTGGCCATGACCCGTCCCCCCGACCGCCAGGATGGGCTGCGCCGCCCCCTATGGCTCACCCGTCCCCTCCGCCCCACGAAGGAAGCGTTCTACAGCAAGTAGGGGCCTTTCTACAGGAGGCCATCTTCACTGAGCTGTTTGATCACCGCTGTTTGATCACCGCCGTTTGATCACCTGGGCGTGATCCACGGCCTCCTCGTTTCCAATTCCGGCCGGGAGTTGTATGGTGTCCTTGCACCGCGAGCCACCCATCAGGAACCCCATATGGCCTTCGATACCCACGCCTACGTCAAGAAGCTACAGGAAGCCGGCTTCACCGCGCAACAAGCGGAGGCCCAGGTCGAAATGGTTGTCGCTGTGGTCGAGGGCAACCTGGCCACCAAACAGGACATAGAGCTGGTGAGGCATGATATTGAGCTTGTTCGCCGAGACACGAAGGAAATGGAATTGCGGCTCAAGCACGATCTCACGCTGCGGTTGGGCGGAATCGCCGTGGCAGGCTTCGCCGTGGTGGCCGCCATGTTCGGCGTTGTGATCGCGATGATCCAGTTGAAGTGAGACGCTCCGCCCGCCTCGTCCCCCCTCGTTGCTACACCTACCCTCGCCCCGCCGATCGCCAAGATGGGCTGCGCCGCCCCCTCTGGCTCACCCGTCCCCTCCGCCCGGCGCAGGAAGCGTTCTACAGCAAGTAGATGCGGCCCATTGTCGGGGGCCTGCGCCCGCCTCTGTGCCCAGTTCTGTGCCCAGCTGACTTGCTACGGCGCGGCGCGGTAGGGCTCGGTCAGCTCCCGCACGGTGCCGTTGCTCACGGCCGAGCCCAGCAGATCCAGTGCGGCGCGCAGCACCAGGTGTTGCCGCTCCACGTCGCCCGGTGCGCCCAAAGGCCGGCCTCCGATGTGGCGTGTGATGACGGTGCGGGGCAGGCTCATGCCCTGGGCCCGGAATCCGAAAGCCCCGGCCATGACCACCACGGTGGGGAGGCCTGCTTCTTCGAACACCCGGGCGACGTGTCCCACGGACACGTGGCAGCGCGGTCACGCCGGCACGAGGAGCATGGCATCGACGCCGCGCTCCTGGAGCATGCCCGCCCATTGGGGTGCGTGCTTTTTCAGCAGAGGCGTCTGGGCGGTGGCGCCCACGAAAGAAAACGCATCGGGCAGCAGATGACCGATCACCCCTTCCCGCTCCAGTTCGGCCAGCCGATCGATGGGAAAGTTCACGTTGGGGTCGGCCACGGCGCCCCGGATGTCGTAGCCGGGATGACGAACCCGCAACTCGGCCCTTGGGGTGTCGAGAGGAATCGTCGAAAGGGTGGGCTCCGATCTTATGAATTCCATGATGCGCGGAATCGCTTCCGCTTGCGTCATGTTTTTCACGCCGAACGGTTCGGGATCGTCGCGGGCATCGAAGTGGCCGGTGGCCGTCAGCAGCCCCAGGGTGCACTCGGACAACGGCTTGGCCAGGGGCGCGAACGGCCCCGTGTCGTATTGCCAGCGGTCCGCGGCTTCGTGGGCGTAACCGCGCACGTTCCACTCGTAGACGTGCTCGTACAAGCGCCCCAGGTCCCCGTCGTCGATGGTGCGGCCCAGCTTTTCCAGCAGGCCGCGCAGAAACTCCGCGGCGTCCTCGTCTGATAGGTTCTTGATGAACTTGAACAGCAGGTCGTTGCGCCGGCCGTAAGCGAAGGATTTCTTGAAGGCCTCGAAGGACTCCCCTTCCGCTTCCCGCGCTTCGGTGGCGGCGATTTGCTGGGGATCGACAGCTTGTATCGTCATATTGTAATCGAAAAAAAGTGAATGGGGCGTTGATCGAAACCGATCGGAAGAATATCACGGGTGCGGCCATGCACCCGACCGTGTCTGAGTCTGAATTTATTATATCACACGATGCCCATCCGTTCCCGCAGCATCTCGCCTTGACGCAACCACCAGGGCATCTCCATCTTGTGGAAAAGGGCCATGGCCTTGTCAAGCTGTCCGCCGGCGGCATTCTGGTCGCCTTTGCGGCACAGCAGCTCGGCATATCGGAAGTGACACTCGGCCAGACCCGGGCGGAAGCCGCGCTCCGAGGCGAGTCTCATGGCCTGGCCCATATATTTCTTGACCGCGCTCCAATCCGGTGGTTTGGCACGCGCGGCGAGCCCTATAGGACGCCATCTTGTTGAACAAGAAAACCACAATACTGGGAATGAAAGCGGAATAGAGACGAAGGATAAATCGAAGCACGGCGAAACGGGACGAACACGGGCGGGCCCCAGTAATCGGTATGAATTACGAGGAGAGATGGTGGCTGCCATTTTTGCCTTTCGCATACAGTAACTGGTGCCACTACGAGCACGAATTCAGGCTAATTCTCGCGACTCCATCTCGACCTTTGACTGAAGGCCCCATAGCGGGGGCCGGGGGTTCTTAGCAGGCATCACCCGACGGGAGAGAGGCTGCCTTTATTGCGTAATGGTGACCTCGAACGTATCGGCATCGCCGCCCGTTGCCACGTCCTCACCATCGCTGAAATTGAATTGATAGCGGATGGTGCGCGGTTCCCCGCAGATCACGCCGGTGAAGGTATAGAGCTTGCCGTCGGTATAGTCGGTGTCCGTGCTATCGGCCGCAACCATGGTATTGGTTTCCGTGGTTAGGCCGGTGCAAGTCTCGGTGTCCTCGGTGTCAGTGGTGTCCTCGGTGTCCTCCTTATTTTTTTCGTCGCTGGTGCTCTCCGCGCAGCCGGCCAGCCCAGCAAGCACTAGGCCCGCCGCCAACACCATGGCCAGCCGAGCCGGTGCGGTGGGCCGCATAAAGCGGGTGCTCCACGCAAGCAACAACCCCGCGGCCAGTAGCGCGGCCCAAGGCAGGGCGCCTCCGGGCCATCCGCTCCAGGGGCCGGCACCTCCGGAGGTGGCGGCCGCGTAGCTGCCGTCGCCGTCCAGGTCAATCTGCAATTGCGCTACTGTCGGCGCGTCATTGGTGGCGCTGGTGTAATCCACGAAGAAGATGAATTCGGTGCCAGCCGAGCCTTCCGCCGGACTGATGCCGTTGGTGGTCCCGGTTGGGAAGGACAACGTGGGTGCGCCGGCCAGGGTGAAGCCGCTCAGGGTCACCGTGCCGCCAGGTGTGGTGACGGATACGGCGCCACTGGCGCCGGAGCCCACCACGGCGCTGATCTGGATGTCCGAATCGATAGTGAAGCTGGCCGCCGCCGTGCCGCCAAAACTGACTGCGGTGACTTGGTGTCCGGTGCCGAACTGTGTGCCGGCGATGACCACCGTGTCTCCCGCCTTGGCCGTCGTGGGCGATATGCTGGAGATGGCCAGGGGCGTGGTGAAAGTGAAAGCGTCGGGTGCTGAATTGATTAAATCAGAAGAGTTCGAGGCCAATGGAAACCACCCCGCTGGATCCCCCTCCGACCACCGCTGTAAACTGAATTGCGGTATCGGTAACAAAACTGGCTACGGGCGTGCCGCCCAGCGTGATGGAAATGACGGGGCCGGGGTTTGAAGTTACGGTAATTAATACTGAATCCCCCTGCCCTGCGGATGCAGGCACAATGGAAGTAAAAACGGAGGCGGTGGTTCCATAGGTATAGGTGGCGAAGGCCAGTGCGACGATAACCGACAGGGCGCCGATGACGGCCCCGGTGAGCGCGCGCGGACGAAGCAGGTTCATGAATCCTCTCTCCCATTTAACTGAATTCCAGATGGAACCGCCTTTACAAGCTGGACAAATTTCCAACACCTAACACCACAAACCTGACACCGGAATCCACATAATATCGCATCACTTTGTCGTAATACCCCGAAAAAAGACTACAATCCCTTCTCGGAGCGATATCAAGAGGCGAATCGAGTATGAGCCTGGAAGCGGTCATCGAGGCCAAGCGGCGGTTTTACCGCCGCATCACCGTGGGGCAGGAGCGCCACATCGGCGAGGCGCTGCGCCGGGATGGAATCGACATCCTGGACGGCTTCCTGCGCGAGATCGAACTGGTGCGCGCATTCTTCCGGGCCTACTACGCCGGCAGCGCGCCGCGTGTGGTGATCTGCGGCATCAATCCGGGGCGCTACGGCGCGGGCCAGACGGGGCTGCCCTTTCTCGATTTCCACACCCTGGGACGCCTGCTGGAAGGCGTGTGCGACATGGATGGCCGGAAGGGCCGGGAGCGCAGCGCAGCATTCGTGGCGTCGGTGATCGATCATTTCGGCCCACGGCGCTTCTTCGACAACGTCTACCTGACCAACCTCTCCTGGTTCGGGTTCGTCCGGCAGGGGCGCAACTGGAATCACGACCGTCTGGCGCCGGAAATCCAGCACGTGCTCCACGCCGATTTCTGCCGCGAGATGTCCCTGGTGCGGCCCAAGGTCATCTTGCCCACGGGACGCTCCGTCGAGGAGGGGTTGGATCGGCTGCGCGAAGGGGGTATGCTGACGTGCCCTGTCGGGCCACGGCTCAACCATCCTAATTACTGCGCCTTTCCGACCCGCGTCGCAGCGGAGCGCCGCTTATATATCGAAACACTGACCAGGCTGATGTCCGATCCACCCATGGAACCGAAATGCCATCTTGGCCTGGAATCCCAACCAAATGCGGGCTGGGCCTAGGGTGGGCGCGGCACCCGGGACGGGGGGCAAAATTGGGATCAGGGGATGGCCGTGGCGCGCGGCGGCCTTCATCATCGTGGGAGCACTCGTGATCGGTTGGCTGCTGGCCCGCTTCGAGACGCACCAGCTTTACTATCCCACGCCCCTGCGCGGCGAGACGCCCGCCGGCCTGGGCATCCCCTTCAACGATGTGCGCATCGCCACCGAGGACGGCGAGACCATCCACGCCTGGTGGCTGCCCGGCAATCACCTGGACGCACCCGTCATACTCTTTCTGCACGGCAACGCCGGCAATCGGGAAGACCGGCTCCACAACCTGCATGGCTTGTGGCAGGCGGGCATGGCCGTGTTGATCATCGACTATCGAGGATACGGCGGCAGCAGCGGTGCCCCCTACGAGGAGGGACTCTATCGGGATGGCGTGGCCGCCTTCGACTGGCTGAGAGCCAAGGTGGGCCCACGGCCAATCACCCTGTTCGGCCGCTCGTTGGGCAGCGCTGTAGCGGCTCAGGTGGCCCTGCGCCGGCCCGCGGCGGGGCTGATCCTCGAATCGGCATTCACCTCCGCCCCGGAGGTGGCCCGGCATATCTATCCCATTCCGGGCATAGGCCGCCTGGTGCGCTCCCGCTTCGACACCTTGGCTGCCGTCAAGCAGCTGAGCCTGCCCCTGCTGATCATCCACGGCACAGCGGACACGCTGATCCCCTTTTCCATGGGCGAGGCCCTGTATGATGCTGCGGCTTCGCCCCAAAAGACATTCCATCCCGTCCCCGGCGGAGGGCACAACGACACCTACCTGCTGGCGGTGGAAGACTATTACCTGTGGTGGGGAGAATTTCTGGGATCCCAATAGTGGGTCGATATTGAGCGACTGGTAATCGTAAATTTCCTGGGAACTAATGACTCGTCGGATTTGGGCCTGACGTGCGAATGACCGATTCGTTATTGAATCCGATTTGAGCAACATGGTAGGCTGATTCGGAGGGATCTCCCAGCCGAAATTTTCGGCACAACAAATATAGGTAGGTACGAAATGGTGCGAATGTTTGTACGGCACAAGGTCAACGACTATGCCGTCTGGCGCAAAGCCTATGACGATTTTGATGGAGAAAGGAACGGATTGGGCGTGAAAGGCGATGCCGTATTTCAGGCCGTTGACGATCCGAACGATGTGACCGCTTGGCATGATTTTGAAACCGTGGAAGCGGCACAATCCTTCGCAGGTTCAGATCGGCTGAAGGAAGTGATGAAGGGCGCGGGCGTGTCGTCAGCTCCGGACATCTGGTTTACGAATCCAACCTAAATTCCTACAGCAACCCCGCCCGGCCCGAGACCTGTGTCATGACGGCTGGGCGTTCTATCCTTCCGCCACGCCCTGACCCTGGACGATGCGGTCGATGATGCCGCTGGAGGAACGATTTTCCTTGAGGGGGATGAGCCGCACCTCACCGCCCCACTCGGCCATCAGCTCGTGGCCGACCACCGTGTTTACCGTGTAGTCGGCGCCCTTGGTGAGCACGGCAGGCCGGATGCGCCGGATCATTTCCAAGGGCGTGTCCTCATCGAAGACCACCACGTAATCGACGAAGGCCAGTGCGCTCAGCACGTGCGCCCGGTCGTCAACCCCGATCACGGGCCGGTGGGGCCCTTTCAGCCGCCGTACCGAATCGTCGGAGTTGATGCCGACGATCAGGGTGTCCCCCATGCCGCGCGAGTCGCGCAGGTACTGGATGTGGCCGGCGTGCAGCAGATCGAAGCAACCGTTGGTGAAGACGATGCGTTTTCCTTGGGCGCGCAGGCCATCGGCGATTTCCCCGATGTCGCCCGGCGTATAGAGCCGAAAGGGCTGATCCGCGGCGCTGAGCATATCGGAGACCGTCACCGTGGCCGTGCCCACCCGGCCCACGGCGATCCCGGCCGCCAGATTGGCGAGAGAGACCGCCTGGAAAAACGGCTCGCCGGCGGCGATCAGCCCGCTCATCATGCTGATGAAGGTATCGCCGGCGCCGGTGACGTCGTAAACTTCCCGCGCGCGGGCCGGCAGAAATTGGTGTCCGCCTCCGCGTTCGATGGCCAGCACGCCATTGGCCCCCCGGGTCATGCACATGCGCTCCAGCCCCAGCTCTTCCATGAGTAACCTTCCAGCTCGAAGCGCGTCGTCCTCGTTGCCGATATCCATGCGGGCGACGGTGGCCGCTTCGCTTTCGTTGGGTGTGAGGCAGTCGACTCCGCGATACTTGGCGAAATCGATACCCTTGGGATCGACGATCACGGGCAGGCCGTGCTTCTTTCCGGCTTTGATCAGACCGGCCATCAGTGTCTCACCGACGACGCCCTTGCCGTAGTCGGAGACGACGATGGCGGCCAAATCCCCGGCCCGGTCGCGCACCTGTCCCAGCAGCTGCTCGGTCAGCTCCGGCGCGGCGGGATGACTCTTCTCCCAGTCGCAGCGCAGCATCTGCTGATGGCGGGCCATCACCCGCAGCTTGACCGTGGTGGGCCGCGACTCGTCCGCAATGACGCCTGCCGTATCGATTCGCAGGCCGGTCAGCCGTTCGATCAGGTCGCCGGCGGTGCTGTCGCGCCCCACGAGTCCGCAGATCGAAACCCGGCAGCCCAAGGCCGCCAGGTTATGGGCCACGTTGGCCGCACCTCCCAGGCGCAATTCCTCGCGGACGATCCGTACCACCGGCACCGGCGCCTCCGGCGATATCCGCTGCACCTCCCCCCATTGATAGCGGTCGGCCATCAGGTCTCCCACCACCAGGACGGGACTGCCGTTCAGTCGGGCCAAAGCATGGTTCATGGAAATATCCCCGGTATTGCTTGGATTTTCCGATCATCCGGCCGGGACGTAACCCGGCCAAAAATCGCACGCCATTCAAAGTAGCCTGCGGGCCGGCCGGTAAGCAAACGCCGGCCGCGGGCTACTTTGAATGGCGCGCGGGTGAGCGAGAAATTCGATCTCTCGCCGCAGGTGCGTTCAGCGATTGGACGGCTTTGTCCGA
>JACZRV010000106.1 GCA_022574555.1 SAR324 cluster bacterium | reverse complement strand
TCGGCCGCGCTGGACGTGACCGCCGAAAACCCGGACGGCGTCGTTGTGATCATATTGCCCGACAGCGGGGTGAAGTACTTGAGCGAGCGGTTCTGGGATGATATATAGGTTTGATCGGTAAAAATCATATATCTTTGATAATTCAAATCAAATCGATACAGAGGATCAGATGAGTGCAAAGGTGGAAATCCCCGCGGCGCTGCAGAATTTTACCAACAACGAGAAGCTGGTCGAGTTGCCGGGCGCAACCGTGCAGCAGGTTTTCGACGAGCTGACCGGCCGATATGGCGATCTCAAGCAGCATCTCTACGACGACAAGGGCGAATTGCGCAGCTTCATCAATATCTACGTCAACGACCAGGACATCCGCTACGCCGGTAATCTGGAAACCCCAGTCAACCCGGGAGACGTGATCCACATCATCCCCTCCATCGCCGGCGGTTGATCGCCGGCCCCCGCACCTATCAAGCGGGACGTGGACGCGGGTTCGATAAAATCGGAAATATCGGCTGGGGCGGAAAGGGATGCCGTTCCTGTTTCGCCCCATTGCTGTTTTGTCTAATTGAAAATGGCGGAACGCGGTAGGCCGCGTCCCGTTACGCATCCAACCCCCAGCAGATTTCACACGAAAGTTCTCACCAGCCGTTAGCGCGAGTCCATCGCCCCTGGCCCACTGTCACAGTATTCCAGACCATCGTTACCCCAACAGATTGATTCGGTTAGTTTTTTCTTGCCAACGGCAATTACAGGCCTTATGCTGCCTTTGCATCATATTCAATTCACTATATCAACATATAGTGATTCAATTTATAAAGCGGGTCCGCCGGAGAATCTTTAGCCGGCGTCATTCTATCGGCAGCGAAGGGCAGTGATGGAAACCAGCAACGAATCGTATTGTTTAGAAACACGATTGATCCACGGAATTGCGGCGCCGAAAAACGAGAACGGCGCCACGATCACCCCGATCTACTACTCGACCGCGTTCGAGCACGACTCGGCGGAATCCATGGAGCGCATCTTCCAGGGAAAGGAAGACGGATTCGTCTACACCCGGTTGCGCAATCCCACGGTGGCCGCACTGGAATCCCGTTTCGCGGCGGTGTGCGACGCCCGCGGGGTGGTCGCCGCCGCTTCGGGCATGAGCGCGATCGCCCTGGCGTTATTGGCTTTATTGAAAAGTGGCGACGAACTCATTGCCGGGCGATTTCTGCACGGCAGCGTCTACACGCTGTTCGACAAGAGTTTCCGCGAGTTGGGGATCACCGTCCATTTCATCGATCCGCGCCACCCGGAGGAGGCCGCGGCGCGGTTCAATGACCGCACCCGGGCCGTTTTCCTGGAAGCGCTGGCCAACCCGGCGATGGTTGTCCCGGATATCCGGGAATTCTCACGGCTCTGCCGCGAGCAGGGCGTTCCGCTGATCGCCGACGCGACGTTGCTGACGCCGTGTGCGTTCGATGCGGCGGCTCTGGGGGTCTCCATTTCGGTTTATTCGGCCTCTAAATTTCTGGCCGGCCCGGCCACCACCCTCGGCGGGCTGATCGTGGACAACGGCACCTACTCCTGGCGGGACAACCCGCCACCCGGATGGGCGGATCTCGTCAAGCAGCACGGCGAGTCGGCTTTTCTGGCCAAGCTCAGCAAGCGCATGATGATGGATTATGGACCCGCCCTCGCGCCGATGAACGCCTTTCTCCTCTTGTTGGGGCTGGAAACCCTTTCCTTGCGCATGGAGCGTCAGAATCAAACCGCGGAACGGATCGCGGAATTCCTCAACCGGCACCCTATTGTTCGAGAGGTGCTCTATGCGGGTCTGCCCGGCGCTCCCGGCCACGAGTTGGCCAAGGCCCAATTCGGCGGGAGGTTCGGCAGCCTGATCGCCTTCACCCTCGCATCGAGGGCGGCGTGTTTCCGCTTCCTCAACGCGCTGAGGCTCATCCGGCGCAGCAGCAACCTGGGCGATACCAAATCCCTGGCCATTCATCCCGCATCTACCCTCTACGCCGGTTATTGGCCGGCCGAGCTTGCTGCGGTCGGAGTCGGTGAAGAGATGATCCGCCTTTCCGTGGGCCTGGAAGCCGAGACCGATATCATATGCGATCTGGAGCAGGCGCTGGCCACCGCAGCGAAATGCTGAGGCCGGGCTTTGACTGCCCAAATCCCGCGTGATAGCGTCGCGCCGATCAAACGGCCAACCCAACCACGCGAGGAGCCATGAGCGGAAAGTCCATTACTGGTGCCCGGGCCATTGCCCGCATATTGAAGGCCGAAGGCGTCGAGTTTCTTATCGGCTACCCGGTCAACCCCATCATCGAGGCCGCCGCGGAGGCGGATATCCGCACCATCATCGTGCGCCAGGAACGCACCGGGATCCACATGGCTGACGCCGTGTCCAGGGTATCCTCGGGCCGGCGCATCGGCGTGTTCGCCATGCAGCACGGACCTGGAGCGGAGAACAGCTTTGGAGGGGTGGCCCAGGCCTATTCCGATTCGGTGCCGATCCTGATTCTGCCCGCCGGATACGAGCGGGAGCTGACCCATGTGGCCCCCAACTTCAATTCGGCCCTGAATTACCGCCACATCACCAAGTCCTGCGAGGCGGTGATCGCACCTCAAGCCATTCCAGCGGCGCTTCGCCGGGCGTTTACTCAGGTCAAAAACGGCCGGCCGCGCCCGGTGCTGGTGGAAATTCCCCACGATGTGCTGCGGGAAGAGATCGACAGCGATTTCGATTACGTGCCGGCGCCGGTCATGCGATCGGCTCCCGATCCCGCAGCGGTGAGCCAGGCGGCCACGGTGCTGGCCGGCGCCGAACGGCCCGTGATCTATGCGGGACAGGGCGTGCATTACGCCCGCGCGTGGGAGCCCTTGCGTGAATTGGCGGAGTTGCTGGAAGCACCGGTGACTACGAGTCTGCAAGGCAAGAGCGCCTTTCCCGAAAACCATCCCCTGTCCCTGGGTTCGGGCGGGCGTTCCATGCCTGAGCCGGTACATCACTTCCTGCACAACGCCGACGTCATATTCGGTATCGGGTGCAGCTTTGCGCGCACCCACTACGGAGTGGCCATTCCGCAGGGTAAGACGATCATTCACGCCACCCTGGACCCCGCCGACATCAATTGCGATGTGGTGGCCACCCAGGCCCTGATCGGGGACGCCGCTCTGACCCTGGAGGCGATCAACCAGGCGGTAAGGGATCTATTGAAACGAGCACGGGGACGGCGCGCCGAGGTGGAAAAGGAGATCGCCGAGCGGAAGGCTGCCTGGCTGGCCAAATGGCGGCCCAAGCTGACCTCCGCCGAGAAACCGATTTCGCCCTACCGGGTGATCTGGGACCTATTGCACACGGTGGATGTGGCCAATACCATCATTACCCACGATTCGGGCAGCCCGCGGGATCAGATCTCTCCCTTCTGGGCGCCGGTGACGCCCCTGAGCTATATCGGCTGGGGCAAATCCACCCAACTGGGCTATGGGCTGGGGCTGGCCATGGGAGCCAAACTCGCGCAGCCGGACAAACTGTGCATCAACGTCTGGGGCGACGCGGCCATCGGATTCACCGGCATGGACTTCGAGACCGCCGTCCGCGAACGCATCCCCATCCTTTCCGTTCTGTTCAACAACTTCTCCATGGCCATCGAGCTGCCCATCATGAAGGTGGCCACCGAGAAATATCGCAGCACGGACATCTCGGGGAACTATGCCGACATGGCCCGCGCCTTCGGCGGTTACGGCGAGCGCATCACCGAGCCCGGCGAAATCGTCCCGGCCATCGAGCGCGGCATCGAACAGACCCGTCAGGGCCACCCCGCGCTGCTGGAATTCATCACCGAAAAAGAGATCAGCTTTTCGATGTTCAAGTAGGAGTCAATCGCAGGCCAGTACAACGGTGTCGTGTTCTTGGATCATATTCTTCCCTTGTCTACCTTGCCTTCAAAGCGGGCTGGCGGGGCTGCATAATTCCCGCTGCACCTGTTTTTTTGGGGGCTACGGATAATCGGAGATCCAACCCCTCCATTACAGCCACAAGAGATGACAATGTGGGATTCCCACGGCCGGAGGCGATTTTATGGAGGGAGACCCGGTGCAACCCCGTCTTCGTTGCCAGCATCGTTTCGCCCCCATAAGCGTCGATAACGTCTTTCAGTGCCAGCAAGAATATGGACGCCCCCTCTTCAAGCGCCGCATCGAGGTAACCGGCGCCATGATCTTCTCGTGCTTGCAATCTGTCGACGAGGTGCTGCTTATAGCTTCTGGTCGGTGGATGAGTATCATTCTGGCTCATCGCTCTCTCTCCTGTAGAGGCTGTCAGGCTCCCTTTTCCATGGCCCGCGCATGGTGCATTTGTTGTCGGCCCACCGGACGGACTTGGTGCGTTTCCAAAGTGACGATGGCGACCGTATCCCCGGCCAAGGTCATGAATTCCACCTCGTAACCGGCATTGCCATGGAGAAGAACGACCGTCCCCACGTCGCCTTCTTTGAGGCCATGCTCGGGTAAATCGCCGGCCAGTATGACGGTATCGAGTTCGTCGATCATTTGTTGCTCCTTGCTAATGGGTACGCGCTCACAAATCGAAGGAGCCGTTGCGCCGGTGTCGATAAACCACACCGCGCGCACCAGGGGTCGCCTGCCGTCGGGCGTTTCCAGTTGACCCTCGATAATATACCGGGATCCAAACGGTGTGTCTTGGGTATTGGCCACGTCGTATTTGGCGGCGTGAATGCGGAGCGCCTCGGCCAGCGACGACCATTCCTCTGCTCTATATCCAAATCGCCGGAAGAATGCCTCCTTGCCACGCCCCACGCGATGGGTCGGAGACAAGAGGTATTCGGTGATCTTCGAGGCCGGGACATGCGCCTGGTGCGCCCGTGGCATCTTCATCGGGTTACCTCCCGCGCCAGCCGCCTACCAATTTCTCCATCCAGGAAAATTCCCCTATCCCGCCTCGCCCAGGGCCGGCTCGGCCGGCTGGGCTTGCGGGCTTTCCGTACCTCCCTGCTCGATTTTGCCAGGGAGAAGTGCGCAAGGCTAAAAGCAATAGGTGTGGCAGCAGCGGATTAATGGAGCAGACGACGCAGGATGGGAGGGGAGTCCGGTTCCTGCGTGGGGGCTGAAACCTGAGTTGAATGGGAAGGCGGCGGAAGCTGTCAGGCTTGTTTTTCCATGGCCCGTGCATGGCGCATTTCGTGCGGGCCAACCGGGCGCACTTGGTGCGTTTCCAAGGTAACGACGGCGACCGTATCCCCATCCACGGTCATAAATTCGACCATGTAGCCGGCTTCCTTGTGGACGTATACAATGGTTCCAAAGTCCCCTTCCTTGAAGCCATGTTCCGGAAGATCACAGGTCAGTACAACCATTTCATGCTCGGGGATCATGGTTTTCTCCTTGGCAACGGATAGGCGCTAACGAGTCTGGGGGTAGCAATTCCTCTTTCGACAATCCAAACCGTCCGCACCATTGGCTGCCTTCCTGAGGGAGTCGCAAGTGCGCCGGCAATAAATTAGCTCCAAACGGGGTGTCTTGGGTGTTCGCCAATTCGTGTTCCTGGGCATGCGTGCGAAGCGCGTCTGCCAGCAACGACCATTCCTCTGTTCGAAACCCAAAATAATGGAAGAACGCCGCCTTGTCACGACCATCGGGATGGGTCGGAGACAAGAGGTATTCGGTGATCTTGGCACGCTGAACGTACGCCTGGTGTGCCCGTGGCATCTTCATCGGAATAGTTCCCGCACCAGCCGCCTACCAATTCTCCATCCAGGGAAATTCCCCTATCCCGCCTTGCCCAGGGCCGGCTCGGCCGGCTGGGATTGCGGGCTTTCCGTACCTCCCTGCTCGAATTCACCGACGAGTTGGGCATAGAGCCCGCGTTGGGCCATGAGTTCTCGGTGATTTCCCATCTCGGCAACGGCGCCCTCTTCGAGCACGAGTATCGTGTCCGAGTTGCGGATGGTGGAGAGGCGGTGGGCGATGGCGATCACCGTCTTGTCTTTGTAAAGCCGGGCCAGAGCCTGCTGAATCAAGCGCTCGTTGAGGGAGTCGATGGAGGCGGTGGCTTCGTCCAAAACGATGAGGTCGGTCTGGGCGGCCACTGCCCGCGCCAGGGAAATGAGCTGGCCCTGCCCCACCGAAAGATTGCTGCCTCCTTGAACCACCCGCGCGTCGTAGCCGTTCTCCAGCCGGGAGATGAAATCGTGGGCGTTGACGTACCGTGCTGCCCGTTCGATTTCCTCCGGTCCGAGGTGCGGCCGTTCCAGCCCGATATTGAAGGCCACGCTGCCCTGAAATAGAAAGACGTTTTGGTGCACCACCGAGATCATTCGGCTCAACCTTTCCACGGGGATGCCGCTCAGTTCCTCGCCGTTGATGCGGATGGATCCCCCGTAGCCGCTATAGGCACGGGTGAGCAGGCGCACCACGGTGCTCTTGCCCGATCCGGTGGGGCCCACGATGGCCAGGGTCTGCCCCCGCTGCAGCTCGAAGCTGACCCCCCGCAGCACCTCGGGCGTGCTGGGGCGATAGCGGAAGCGCACGTTGTCGAATACGATGGATTCCAGGGGCTCGTGGGTTTCGCCCCTGCTCGCCGCGCCGAAACCAGGCGATCCTTCCTCCGCCGGATCGACCGGGGTGCGGAACAGGTCGTTGATGTGGTCCAGCGCGGCCATGGCCCGCTGCATGACGGCGATCTGCTGGGAGAATTCCCGCACCGGCACGAAAAGCCGGTGGATATATTCGATGAAGGCCACCAGCACGCCCAACGTGAGCAATCCTTCCAGCAACTCTCCAGCGGCGTACCACAGCATCAGTGCCAGGGTGAGTGTGGTCACTCCTTCCACCAGGGAAAAGAGCATCGCGTCGTAGAGATTGGAGTGATTCTGGGCGTGGTAGAAGCGCCGGTTGCGTTCGGCGAACTGGCGCAGCACCTTTTGCTCCGCGCCGAGGAGCTGAACGGTTTTCATGCCGTTCAGACTTTCCTGCAGATAACCGGTGGCATCGGACAACGCCTGGCGGGCGCGAAAGAAATGGCGCCGAATGCGGCTCTGGAAGAAATGGACCAGCAGGGCCAGCACCGGGAATACCGCCAACAGCACCAGAGTCAGCCGCCAATTGAACACGAACATCATCGTCAGATAGGCGATCGACTTGGCCAATTCGGTGAATAGCGAGAGCACACCGACGGCCAGGCTTTCCTGGATCGCCTCGAAGTCGCTGGTGACACGAGTCAGGATGGTGCCGATAGGGTGGGTATCAAAATAGGTGCGCGGCAGGCGCAAGGTGTGGCGGTAGAGAATGCCGCGGAGGTCGGCGATCAGGGAATGGCCGGTTCGTTGCACCACCGAAACATAGACCGCGTCCGCCAGATAACCGATCACAACCACACCGGCGGCTATCCCGGCGAGCCAGAGCATCGGTTCCCAAACCGGCCCCACATCGCCGGTCTTCGCAGCCGGCACGATGTACTCGTCGATGGCCGTTTTGGTGAGATAGGGCACCATCACCGCCATCGCCGCGGAGATCGGCATGGTCACGCCGATCACCGCGCCATGGAGCCAGTATTGCCGCAATAAGGGCCACAATACGCTCAGTAACGAAGCGCCTTCTCGTTGCGCCTGGGGCGGCTCTGGCGAATTGGCTGCCATTATCGGTCAGACCGCCCGCGAAGAGGTGCCGGGCGCGGAAGGGCTGGAATCGTCCCAGGCAACAGCCCGATCGCTTTGGATTGCATGGGCCGTGCGGTAGATGCCCTCGCGGGAGATCAATTCCGCGTGGGTTCCTGTTTGTGTCACCCGTCCGTCTTCGATGACGATGATGCGATCGGCTTGCTCCAATACTGAAACCCTGTGAGACACGATCAACAAAGACCGCGAATGCTGAAAACCGTATATCTGCGAGATGAGAAACCGTTCCGTCTCGTGATCCACCGCGGACAGGGGATCGTCCAATATCAGCAGATCGCAAGGTTTCATCATGGCCCGCGCCAAGGCGATCCTCTGCTTTTGACCGCCGGACAAAGTGATTCCCTTCTCACCCACCTGGGTCTCCAGGCCGAGTGGAAAATGGAGCAGATCGGGCTCCAGCGCTGCGGCGCGCACCGCCTCTTCCAGTTCAATGGCACCGTCGCCCGGTGCGAATTGGATGTTTTGTTTAATCGTGTCGGAAAATAGAAAGGGGTCCTGGGTGACCGTCACCACCGATTGACGCAGGCGGGTCTGGCTGATCTCGGTGATGTCGATTCCGTCGAGGAATACGGCGCCGGGCGGCGGTGTGAGGTAGCGGTTGATGGTGTTGATCAGGGTCGTCTTGCCGCTGCCCACGGGCCCGAATACGCCGACGATTTCCCCCGGACGGATCTCCAGTGAAACGTCACGCAATACCGGCTGGCCGGGGTTGTCCGGGTATCCGTATTTTAATCGCTCAACCCGCAGCCCGTGGCGCAGTTGGCTGGGCAGCGCTTCCTCGGATTCCCGCAGGACGGGGGGCAGGCCCGGCTGGGTATTGAAGATTGACTCCAGGGAGGAGAGGGCCGTCAGCCCCCGCTGCATGATGAACATCATGAACGTCATGCCCATCAGCGGCGGCAATAGCATCGTGAGATACATGGCGAACGCCATGAACTGCCCCATGCTGAGCTCGGCTTCGATCACCATCACCCCCCCGACCAGGAGCAGCATCACCTTCAGGCCATTGACCAGATGCGCCAGGATGGGGAAGAAGAAAGCGCGGATATTCGACAGGCGTATGCCGCTGTTGCGGACCGTCGTGCTGAACGAACCGAACGAGCGCTCGCTCCAGTCGTAGGCGCGGTAGGTCTTCAGCACGTCGATCCCGTTATAGGACTCCACGGTGAAATCGGACAGGTCCTGCATCGCCTGCATCTGCACGAGCTGCTCGCGCCGCAGCCGCCGCAGCGCCGTCTGCAAGAGTCCAAATACGAGCACGATGGGTAGCACGACGTAGAGGGTCATTCGGGGAGCGGTGATGTACATGTAATAAGGCGCCAGGGAGAGCGTCGCGACGGTGCTCACCGCCTGCAAGAACCCGAACCCCATCGTCATGCGTATCCCGTTGATGTCGTTGTTGATCCGGGAGATAATGGAGCCGGTTGGATTTTCACGGAAGTATTCCCGTTGCAGCGTCGACAGGTGACTCAGCAGGCGGTTCTTCAGTTCGTATTCCACCTTTCGGCCGGGGATGAAAAAAAACAACCGCGACGCGGTGCGGGTCAGAATGATCGCCACCGCGAAGACGAGGATCCAGGTGATCTGGCGCAGGAATGTCTCTCCCGACAGATCCGCGGTATCGCCCAGCAGGTCGATCGCCTTTTGCAAAAACTGGGGTATCGAAAGGCTCATCCACAGGGTCAGGCCGAGCATGACCACCCCGGCCAGATAGGAGCCCGCATTCTGCCCGACCAGTGCAATAAAAAAACGGAATCGATTCATAGGCCTGAAAGACCGGGATTGTGATGCGGAACGGGATACAGGGGCGGCCTTCGCCCAGACTCGCCGTGACCGGTGGCGTCAATCGCTCCCGAGGCGGCTGAAATGCCCCACGGGATCGCGGCCGGATCAGCCGTTGGCGCGAACGGTGTCCGGCCTGATGAGGAAGTTGACGCGAATTTGGTCTGGCGCGTGGAAGGGATAAGTATCTACATCCATATACCGTTTGGCCATGCGGTCGATCATGGCGTCGGCACCGGATTCGGTGATCTCCTCGACCTCACCGCGCACCTCCAAATAGCGGAACGAATTTTCCGGATCGGCGATGCACAGTGTTACCGAAGGGTTGCGGCGCATGTTGATGTCCTTCTGCCGGCCCTTCACCGAATTCACGATCACGCGTCCGTCCTCGAAATCGCACCAGACGGGGTTCACCTGAACCGATCCGTTCTTCAACACCGTGGCCAGATACGCGAGGGATTTCTTCTGAAAGAGATCAAGGTGGGATTCCGGAATCGTTGCGGGCATAGTCTACCTTTAAGCATCACATACGTTGATGGGCAATCTTGGGATGGCCCAGGCCGAATCTCTCGTGCGGTGTGGTGCGTGCCGCCGGGCCATTTCCTTCCAGGGGTTCACCAAAGTTACTTATAAGTTTGCCCATAAAATCCATGCTTGCCAACCGAGGCCAGCCAACGGCACGGCCCGTGCCGCCGGACAGGTGCCCAAATGAACACCATGCCCTCCGTCAATATCGAAATCGCCTTTCACCCTTCCATGTTCCCCGAACCGTGGCGTGCGGGGATGATCGAAAGCCTGCGCCATCATCTGGTGCCCGGAAGCTTCCTGTATCATTCCCCCGCCCAGGCAGGACGCTGGCTCGCGTATCACCAGGCCTATTCACCATCGCGACGCGACGCGGCCCTCCAAAATTATTACCGCGATGCGTTTACCATGGCTCTGCGCCAAGCAGTGGGCGATGAGACGCGGGAAGCGGGCTTGAGACTCGTTAGCCTGGGCTGCGGTGGCGGCACCAAGGACGCCGAATTTCTGGCTTGCTGCGCCGATTTCATGCAGACCGGCAAGGGAGGCCACCTTCCATTGAACCGAGTGCATTACCTGCCGCTGGATGCCAGTGCCACACTATTGGTGGAGGCGCTGCATCGGATTCGGGAGCGGTTCGCAGGGACGGCTGCGGGCATGCCCAAAGCCGCACCGTTGGTCGCCGATATCGCACGGGAACCCGATTTGGGGGAGTGGATCACGAGTAATACCAACGGGACGACCCATATCCCCACGGTGTTTACGTGTTTCGGCCTGTTGCCCAATCTTGCCGCTGCTGATTTTTGTAATTACTTGGCACGGTGGCTGGATCCGCCGCACCTGCTCGTCATTTCGGCAAATCTTTCACCGCGGGGCATGAATGCCGACCGGAATTGGATATTGCCCCAGTACGACAATCCGCAGGCGAGGCGCTGGTATTTCGGAGCGCTAGGGGAACTGGGTTTTCCGATGGAAACGGTTTCCGTCAACGTGACGACGCGAGTGCTCGATGACGATCAGGAGGTGTGGCGCATCGTGGTCGAAGCGGAATTGCTGAGTGATTTTACCCTGCCCATTTACGATACGGAGATTAGCTATGGTGCCGGCCAAATCATAGAAGCGTTTTCTTCGAGCCGATACACCGTATCGGCCATGGAGGGCGTTCTGCATAAAGCCGGCCTTGAGATCAGCGGGAGGTGGCTGATGGATTCCGGTGAGGAGGGGATCTGGATTTGCCGGCGCGTGCAACACTCGGGTGCGGCCCAGTCTTAGGGATCACGGCTGGCCGCGGGCCATTCAGCCGGCATCGCCCTTGCTCGAAATAAAAATGTCATAGGCTATCTTGCCCAACGACTCGTTCACAAATTTGGTTCGAACCCGGTAGGCATAGTCCATGAAGTCCTGGTCGTCCTCCACCATCTCGGAACCGATCACCGTGACTTCCACTGAATTATTCATGGCATATCGGATCAGGAGTTTGGTTCCCGGCTTGAATTCCGTCCCTGCAAGGATCGCGATACCCCCGGTCGAAACGTCCACGATGCGGTGGTCGACCGGCGGACCGGATACACCCACGTTGACTTCCGATTCAAAATTACTGCGCAGGTGCCGACGGTTATTTTGCCCCATTGATCCTCCAGTTTTCCGTATTCGGCGATTGCATCGTGCCTCCGATTCACTGCCCGATAGGCACCGGAAATTTGAACCACACACAACCAGCGCCCACTATCGTCGCGATTGATCATCGGCGGACCGAAGCGGCAGCGTCCCAAACGATCACGCAAATCGCTATTATCAAACCTATAAGCCCAAGTAACCGCTTTTGACAACAGTTTTGCGGATCATTATCAACTTGGCGCGGCAAGCGTACCGATCCGGGGACGAATAATTTTTACCGCCAATGCGGACAGGATGGCATTTTCCGAAAGTATGCCGGCTCGTTCAGGCGCGCTGAAGGGTTGATTTTACTGACGAGGCCCATGTAGGTTGTGGTATATGGGCCCAGGCCAGGACCAATAATCGAAATGTTCCATATCTCTTTCACGCCGCTGAGGCGCGACGGGCACTCGTCCCATTGATCCTAGCCACAGGGCACAATCGAGTCTCAGCCGGGAAGCAGGCGGTGGAAGCGATAGCGGCGCCCGACCGTCGCCCGGTTTTAACCGTGATTATCATTGCGAGAAAAAAACATCGCGAGAAAAAACATCGCGAGAAACAACCCATTGCGCCAACACCCTGTAAATGGGGGTCGAAAGATGAATGGAAAGATCGCCAAATTATCCTTGGCCGCCCTTCTGGTGCTGCTGCCCATCGTGGTTTCAGCCGAAGACCGCGGCTTTTCGGACGTCGACAAATCGGAACCCGTCCAGCAAGCGGAATCCGTCCAGCAGGAGGCGACGGCAGGCGTAAATCGAGCGTTGCTCATTGGAAACAACGAATATGAGTCCGACCATTGGCCCAGCCTGAAGACGGCGGTCAAGGATGTTGAGGAAATCGGCAACGTACTCATCGCACGCTATAGCTTCAAGCCGGAACATGTTCGCATCATCAAGAACGGCACTCGCCGCGAAATGCTGCGCGGATTCATCGACTTGGCCGCCGACGCTGGCCCCAACGATTCGGTATTGATCTATTACGCCGGCCATGGCGAATTCGACAAGAACGAACGCGGGTGGTGGGTGCCTGTCGACGGCATGGACAGCACCGACTACATCTCCAACGAGGACGTGCTGGCCCGGTTGCGGACCATCAAGGCCAAGCACAAATTGCTCATCTCGGATTCGTGCTTCAGCGGCAACCTGCTCACCCGTGGGGCCAAGGCCGAATTTGATCTAAATGCGCCCGTGTCCGGCTATTACCGGGAAAAAAACAGGCTGATCTCGGCGCAGGGGTTGAGTTCCGGAGGCAACGAACCGGTCTCGGACGGCGGTCCTGAATGGGGCGGCAATTCGATCTTTGCCTACCATCTCATCGGCGTGCTGAAGGCCAACCAGAAACGGTATCTGAGCGCGAGCCTATTGGGCTATCAACTGGCCGAAGTGGTGGCCAACGACACGGCAACGGCCATCGGCGTGGGACAGACGCCGGTATTCAGTTCCATCAAGAACCAGGGCGATCAAGGGGGGGAATTCTTTTTCATCCCCGTCGACATCGGCCCGGTGCAGAACGTGCGGGTCGCCGTGTTTCACGTTCAGGAAGAGGCCCAGGGTTCCAACGAGGCGCTGAGGGGAGCGCGCCAGACTTTCGGCAGTTCGCTGATCAAGCAAATGGAAAATCAGCACATGACGACCGTCGGTGAGATGCAAAACATCTCGGCCAACGGACTGGAACGCAATATTACCGTCTACCTGCAGGAAGCCGAAGTCGACGCCGCGTTGGTGATTTACATGACAGGCGAATTGAACAAGCAGGATACCCTGCTCTGGAAAGGGGTTACCAAACTGGAGGCCAACATCGTGTCCTATCGTTTGCGGGACAACAAATTGCGCCGGGTGGCAACTCATGCGCTCAAGCCGCAGGCGCTGCCCATGCGCAAATGGACCGAAGATCCCCAGAAAATCCAGGGCCAATTTCAAAAGACGGCTGCCAAGATGGTCAGAAAGTGGTCAAAAACCAAGTTGAGGCGCTTCTTTGTGCAATATGAAACGGAGTGAACCTGAAACCGAGAATACCAGCGATGCCCAGATTATTGATCACTACCCTATTGGCTTGCTTCCTGACCGGGATCGTGTGGGGGGCGTTTCCAGGGGAGGTCCAGGCGCAAAAGGCGCCCAAGTTTTGGATCACCAATTTCGAACGCAAGCGCTTCGACAGCCGCAAGCACGAAGGCAGCATCGTGCTCAGCTTTTTTTTCGTAGACTGCGTCCCGTGCATCAAGGAGATTCCGCAACTGCACAAATTGATCACCACGGAATACCCGGATGCGGCCTTGCTATTCGTGGATCCCATCGGGGAAGACTCGCCGGAGTACATCAAGGAGTTCGCCGAGCGCCTGGGGGTGCCGGTTCCCCTGTTCTACCACGACCCCCTGGGGCGGCTGGCCAAGAAGTTCTTCAAGGGCAGATTCGTCTTCCCCACCATCGTCGGCATGCGCGCCGGTTCCATCCTCTTCCGGGTCAATGATCTCGGTCCCGAATCGCTAGCGAAGATCGACGGCGCCTTGCGCTGACGCTGGCACCCCGATATAGGGGGGGAATATGAAAAGATACATCGCACTGGTAACGATCTGGTTTTTCCTCATGCCCTCCCTGGGGCTGGCCCAGGTGGAGAAGCGCGACGCCGCGGTGACCCCCATCGCCGCCATCGGCGATATTTCCGAGGCCGAGAAGACCATCGTCTTCAGGCGCCTCGAGTCGGTGCTCTCCCAGTACTACAAGCTGATCTCCCAAGACGACTATGCCCAAGCCGAAGAGTTGGCCTTCGAGCAACTGGAGGCCGAGGAATGCACCGAGGAACAGTGCATCCGCGCCATCCAGGACATCCTCCAGGTGGATCGCCTCTTCGTCCTGCAAATCGTTCGCGAGGGGGAATTCAACCAACTCAGCCTGACCCTGGTGCGGGCGGACGACAAGATCGTCCGCGATACCATCTGCGACGGCTGCACTATCGGCGACTTGCACCAGAAGGTGGAGGAGCTGGTGTTGGAGGTCGTGCGGGCCGATACGGACGTCGAGGGCCTCGTCGCCGCGCTCCCCGCGCTGCCGCCCCCGCCACCCCTGGCCGAGGACGACGACTCCGGGCTGCCCTGGTGGGTCTGGGCCATCGGTGGCGCCGTGGCCGTGGGTGTCCTCGCGGTGAGTGCCAGCAGCAGCGGTGGGG
>JACZRV010000105.1 GCA_022574555.1 SAR324 cluster bacterium | reverse complement strand
GCCTGTTCGCCTCTCCCATTCTAAAAGGGCAGTGATTTTCCGCCTCTGGCGGCCAATGAGGCTCTGCTCCTTTGGAATCCCTGGCAGGAGTCTTGACCCCTGCACCCCGAATAATTTTTGGTTTAAGGGTATCCCATTGGTTTGACAAGCTATACAGGGTCAAGGGAGCCGCGCTCCGTTGCAGGGGGTGAAGGGGGCCAATAACATGGCATCGTGCCCCCCTTCCCGCCGGAGGCAGAAAATCACAGGGCTTCCAAATCATGTGGGTCGGTGCGCAATTCGCCGCGGCGCCTACCAAATCCGGTCCGCCGGCAGCGTTTCCAGACGTGATACTGCCGGCATCATCGTTTCAAGCATCAAAGCTCATCCCGCACGATGCGCGCTCCGGCGACCATGGCCTGGAGCTTGGCGCGTGCCAGATAGCGTGGCAGGGCGGAAAAGCCGCAATCCGCCGTCACGGTCAATTTCTCGGCGGGCATGTGAGCCAGGCAGAGGCGAATACGCCGGGCGACGTCCTCCCCGCTTTCAATGTAAAAGTTTTTCACGTCGATCACGCCCGCGGCGATATCGAAGCGCTCGGAAAGGGGCGCCAACAGGTCCACACCCGCCATTTCCCGATTGGCGAACTCGAGCGCAAGAGAGTGGCAGCGCAGGTTGATCAACGCGTCGAGGAGGCGGTCCAGGCGCCGATCGGCAAAGGGCCGTCCGGCGTTGTTGCCGAAGCAAACGTGCACGGCCAGCCGCCCGGAGAGCCCGGAAAGCGTGCGGTTGATGGCATCGACGCCGTCGTGCAGCGTCAGTCCATGGGGCGGGTGCGCCAGCCAGGGCTCGTCGAGTTGGATATAGTCCGCGCCGGCTTTGGTCAATCCGTCCAGTTCCTCGTGTACCATCGCCACTGCCTGCTCCAGCAAATCATCGGGCTTGATCTGCGCCGGCTATTCACCGGCGGTTGCGCCGGCGGAAAGGTTCCCATGAGCGGCGGGATCGGCGTAATAGCCGGCGAGCAGGCGGAATACCCGCTCGCGCACGCTCCGCGGCTGGTTAAGCATAATGACGAAGGGTCGCCGCGAGCCCTCGGTAGCCGGGAAAAACCCCGCGAGAGACGAGACGCCCGTCAATGTCCCCGTCTTGGCCAATACGTCGAGGGACGGGGGGCCATGGTACCGCAGCAGACCCCGCCACGGATGGAACGCATCCACGATCTTCAGCATGGCCGCCAGCTCGATCCAATTTCCGCGCGAAATACCGGAGCCTTCCACGAGGTGGAAATCGCCGGGCGACAACCCGATCCGGCTCACCAGGAATTCCCCTAGAATCGCTGTGCCTCCCCGCAGCCGAGCGGGGCGGCCGCCGCTTTCCATATGCAGAACCGTCAATATCTGGTTGGCGATGAAGTTGTTGGAGAAATCCATCATCGCGCGAACGACTTCCTTCAGGGTGCGCGTAGAGCGGTGAGCCAGAATGAGCACCGAGCCAGGTGGTACCGCTCCTGTGCGCACAGCGCCTTTAATCGTCGCGCCGGCCTCGGCGAAGATCGCCCGTGCCAGTTCCCCGGAGTATTGCGCTCCGAATTCGGCGCGGCTGGAAAGATTGATCCGCTCCACGCCGGCTGCCAGTCCACGGCCCAGGGTGAGAGCGAGCGGCGTCAGCGGTGTCTGGGGCTCGGCTGAGCGGATGGTGCCGTCGGCACGCACCTCCAGATTGACCGTATTGAAATTGGAGACGAGGGCGCCCAAGCGCGCGTCGTAGGGATTGATCGATGCGCCCAATCCATCCACGTCCAAATCCGAGGCGAATACCGTTCCATCGGCCACCACATCGTTCAAAGGAAGGTCAAAATGGCCCTTGGCCGCCAATGCCGTGGCGATGGTGCGCCATTCCTCGGAGATCAGAAACGGGTCGCCGAATCCCCGAATAATCAGGTTGTCCCGTTCGTCCCGATAGATATGCGTGCGAAAGCGGTAATCCGCTCCCAGACGTTCCAGTGCAGCCAGGGCCGTCGCCAGCTTGATGATCGAAGCGGGGATGTAGCGCCCGGGATGGATCGTCAATACCGCATGTCCATCTGCCCCCACGGCAATCCCACCGTCTTCTGAGAGCCGTTCCAGTTCGGCTTGCAACCTGGCCGGAGGCGCGCCGGCGGTTTGGGCGCCAAAAGCGGAAAAGCCGCCCCAAGTCAATAGAAGACCCAATATGGCCAGCCGCGCCACCCCGCGCCGCGGAAATTTACCGGCACCTGCCGCATGACACGCGGCACATGCCGACCGCCTTATAGGCTGTCTGATAGACCGTCTCATAGCTGGCATCGGGGACAATAGAAGGTGCTGCGTTGCTGCTGGCGGATGCGGACGATGGGCGTCTTGCAGCGCGGGCACGGCTCGCCCGTTTTGCCGTAGACCTGGAGAAAGTTCTGGAATTCTCCGGTCTTTTCATCCACACGGCGAAAATCGGAGATGGTGGTGCCGTTTTTGCGAATGGCCATTCTGAGGATGCGCTTCGTCATCCCGTGCAGCCGCGATGCCCCCTCCTCATCGATGCTGTCGGCGGGCCGAGTGGGCGAAATACCGGCGGCAAAGAGGATCTCCGATGCGTAGATATTTCCCAGGCCTGCAATCCGGCGCTGATCCATCAGCCAGTTTTTGAGGGGGGTTCTGCTCCGCCCCAGGGCCTCGGTCAGCCATTCGGGGCAAAAGTCTTTCGATAGGGGTTCTATACCCAGCCGCTCCAGGGACGCCGAAGCGCTCAGCCGAGCGACGACCTCCAAGGTCCCCAAGCAGCGAACGTCCTGAAAGACCAGCAGGCTGCCGTCATCCAACGCGAACCACAACCGATGGTGCGGATGTGGCCCGCGCAGGGGCGCGGTTACGATAAATTTACCCGTCATGCGCAGGTGGCACACCAGATACCGGCGGGGCCGCAGGTGGAAGATGAGGAACTTCCCCCGGCGGGATACACGGTGAATTTCCCGGCGGTACAGATCGTCCGCGAATGCCTCGGGCGAACGGTTACCCAGGGCGTCGGCCCGAAAGACGTGCACTTTTTCGATCCGCCGCCCCCGGATGCGCCGGTTCAGCTCACGTGTGATCGTCTCGACTTCGGGCAACTCGGGCATTCAATCTTTCTGCTTGAGCCACCTGGAGACCATGGTCGCTGTGACCCGGGGATCTCCCTTGGCCTGATCAATGATGGCGAGCCGGTCCGGTTTGCCGCTTTTGCCGTCAGTCGGAATCTCCAACTCGTCGGCTTCGTCGTCCAGGGACGGGATCGTGGGGTTGAACATTTCCGCGTCGGGACCGCTGCGCAGGCGACGCCACAGGGGAACGATGACATAGAACACGACGGCGACCACGACGGCCACCAAAAAGAACGCTTTGACCCCAACAATCATCCACTCTTGCGCGGTCATGGCACCTCTATATTTCCGCCGGATAAATCCGGGCCGTCCTCTGACGAATGTAGCGCAACGACGATGGAATGAAAACGCTGCCGAAACCCCTTTCCGAATCCAATTGAGTGCATTGACTGCGGGAATGCAGGCTGATGGAGGGATCGGCTCCCGCACGAAAAAGCCAACCCCCGGGCCCGCTGCCTCGCGGCAGGGGATTCCGGGGGGTAGACTTCGCCCGCCCTTGGGCGGACGGAACAGCCATTTCAGTGCCAGCCTAGGCCAGCATTTTCATGCGCTGTTTGCGGGGCTTGGCCCCTCGTGCGGGCTCTTCGGGTTGCGGAGCCAACCGCTCGACCCGTTGGCCGGAAGTAATGAAACTCCGGCGCGCCCGTTCGATTTCCAGCTGCATATCCTTCTTGGACTTTTCCCATATCATAGACGTGTCCCTGTCTGAACGAGCTGGATTGAAAAATGCCGGAGAGGCCCCCGGCAAAACGAGTGGGATATCCCGATACAACAGCCGGAGCGGTGACATTGACTCGAAGGTCATCCCCTTCCGTGGGGGAATTCTCCCTACGCGGGAGTGGCGTTACGTCCGCCAGTGAACCGGGAAGAGTCCCATTCTATTGATTGTTATCGGCAGGGTGGGGCGAAACTTGAGTCAGTTCAGAGGGGCTTTGTCATGCAAGAGACGCACGATGTTGGGGGGACTCGAATAGTCGGCGATCGCCGAATTGATGAGGGCACTGTTTTCCTTCAGCGACCTGATATTTTTGAACTCCTCGGAATTGCCATCCAATTTCCAGATCGCTCCCATTGGCGTAAAAACCAATTGGTAAGTCTCCGGCATGCGATTGCGGATCTTGCGCACGATGCGGCGCAATTCGCTGTATCGATCCTCCTGCCGGTCGGAAATTAAAACGATAAAGGGATAGTCCTCGCTCGACGAAGCCTCCGCACGTCCATCGAGGCGCTTGATGGAGACGTCCTCGATGCTCATCTCACTGATCTTGAAGTATTGGCTGGAGATCTTGATGAAACTGCGTTTGATATTTCTGGCGTGCACCGATCCGTCGTCCGCAACGATCATCTTCTTGAACGGCCGCTTTTTGAACGGATAGCGCTCCAATTGGTCCATCTTGGCCATAATGCCGGTCTGGGTGGCTTTGGAGATGCGGTTTCCGGAATCCTTGACCCCCTTGATGAACATCATCCGCGCCATCTCCTTGTTGAGCTTTACCAATTCGTCGCGCAAACCCTCGCTCAACTCGCTGGTGCCCCCTTCAATAAGGGATAGCGTATCGCCCTCCGTGCCGGAGACGGCCTGAGCGACCTTTTGCTTCACTTCTTCGAACTGTTTGTCGACATCCTCGAACTTGGTTTCAAGGATATCCAGCTCTCCGTGAAAATGGTGGCGGCGCTCCTTTTGTTGCTCGATGCGCTCTTTCAGCCGGGTACGTTCCTCATTGAGGCCATTGAAGGTCGACTCGATCTGGCGGAGCTTGGATTGCTTCGCTTTGACTTCCTTACCCACGACATCGATCTGGGATTTCTTGGTCTGGATCTCCTTGCCCGCTCGCGTCAGGGTGGCCTTGGTGCGCGCTTTTTGTTTTTCGTTACCCAAAAGGCGTTTATAAAATACGTCATCGGCGAAGGCCACCATGCGCCGTTCTTTCACATGGCCCTCGAAATCCTCCATCGTGAACCCGGGCCCATAAAATGCGATATCCAGGTCACGGGGTAGGGTCGCCGGATCGTTGGACATGGAAAAGAGGGTATCCTCCAGATTGTCAATGCGCAGGCAAGTGACGATGAACTGCATCAAAATATTGTCCGCGGTGCAAAAGACAATCTTGTTGCGCATGATCCGCTCGATCTCGTCGTCAGTGAATTTGAAGATCACACGGCGCGCCTTCATTTCCGGTAAATCCACCTTGGCCCGGAATAGTCCCAGGATCGCTTCGATGAAACCCGGCAGGCTTTTGATCTTCTCCAGGATCAAAGGCTGGATAATGTCGAAAAACTGGAGCGAAAGCTCTTTTTGCGCAAGTGCGACCCGCTTTTTGTCGGCAAGCGCGCGGGTTTGGATTCCCTGCAACTTCTGCATCTCACCCATCACGGCCTTGGCTTTCTGATAGGCCTGATCCGCAGCCTTGGACTGCATGTCGACGATCTTCTGCGCTTGGGTGACCTTTCCGTCGATATCCTCGACCAGGTTGTCCGCTTTGGAGAGGAACTCCTCGATTTTTTTCAGGTGCGACTTCATCCCGTCGATGAGTCTCTGCCGCAGTGCCATGCGCGAATCGAGCTTTTCCAGCTTGTCTTTATCGAGTTCTCCGGACATGGCCTGGTTCGACATCTCGTTTAGAATTTGCATCGATTCGAGAATGTAGACCCCTACCGGATCTTCGGACTCCTGCTCGGCCATTTTCTTGCGCAGCCCCTCGATCTCGTTTTCCACGGATTTGCTGAACTGGGTGTATTCGTCCTTGCTGACGAAACCCTTCTGGAACAAATTGGTGAGGGAGGAGTCGATCAAGTCGTCAATCAGCGTCACCGTGGCGTCCTTCAGCGGATCCTTGTCCTTGAGCTGCTCGTAATCGGCACGGGTGCAGATGAGGCTGTCAAAGATGAAATCGAGCCCTTCGACCTTGTCTGAAAGCTTCTGATAGATCGGGTAATTTTCCGGGTCGCCGAGCAGTTTAGGGACGCCTTCCATGCGGCTGGCTTTCCACTCCTTGCCGGTCAGCAGCTTTTTCAGCAGCGCGTTTTTCGACTCGACTTTATTGGTGCGTTTCAGAGAGAGAAAAAGCGACGTGGTAAGTTCTGGATTGTCCCCACGTTTAAGGTAGGCAATGAAGGTCTTGTTCCCAAACATGCTGTCCAGGGCAGCCTCCTTGTTTCCCTTGATGATCTCTATCTTGTCGAGAAAATGTAACGTGTCGTCGATGTGATCCTTGTATTCCTTGCCCACCGTAACCCAGAGTTCTTTGCGAACCACCGGGTTCAGCCGATTGTAGAACTCCGCGGAATGAGAGTTGATGTAGCCGCCCATGGTCTGTAGAAGTTCGGGCGGGCTGAGTTGCTTGGCAATAACGCCCTGGGGAATGCGGGCTTTTTCCAGGCTTTTTTTGAACAACGAAAAAGTCGCCTCCCGCTCCTCGGGGCTCATGGACTTCAGGGAGGCGGCGTCGTAGTTGCGATCGAATTCGAACTTGATGTTGGGGAACTTGCTCTTGAACAAAGCGTTTTGGGCCAGGTTCATTTGGGCCAGAATCAGCGCAGCCTGAGCGGTGAGGATCTCGTCACGCGCGTCATCGCCCATGCCGCCCCAGGCAGCTTGGGCGAATTTCGGTTTGGAAAGGAAATCGAGGATGACGCTCTCTCTAATCTTCACCGGCACCAACGCCAAATATCGCTGGTAGGACTTTTTTTTCAGCGCGTCCAGAGTTTCGTTGATGACCGGCTCGGGAGCGCTGTAAAAGATATTTTGCAGGTCTTCCTCGTCCATGAGCGCCAGATGTGCCTTCTGGCTGCGCACTTCTTGATCCAGGAATTCGCCCAATCGCCGGCCCAGCACGGCGATCAGAAACTTGTCGCGTTCCTCCTGGGTCAAATCGTTGAAGACCACATCGTAGCCGTTCTGTTCGAAGAATTCGGCGATGCCCCGCGATTTGCCCGTGGCCAGGGCGTGCTCGGCTTCTTCCATGGTGTTGTATCGGAAGACCTGTTCCATGCGGTCAAATTTCAACCGGTCCGCAATGATGTGATCCAGATCGGGTTCCAGCAACATGAAAACCTTCTTCCCCCGCACAAAGGTCAGCTTTTCCTCGTGCAGGTTTTCGCGCAGCATCACCTCCCGCAAACCCTCCATGCTGAACAGCTTGCGGGTGGTATCGATAAGCGTTTGGTCCTTTAGTATAAAGCGGTTATTCACTTCAGGCATGTTGATCACGCCGCTGAAGGAGATGCCTGCGATATTTAGACTATTGATCTGGCTGACAATGTAGGAACCTTCCGGCGGCTTGACGCCTTCCTTGCTGGGCAGGATGCGGTCAGGCTCCTGGATGGGGATGGGCTGCGAGTGCTCTGTACGGTCGCCATTGGTGAACACCGTAATCTCCACCGGGATTCGCGATTTGAGCATCTGCACGATCTTGACGTGGATATCCCCGACCAGAATCAATTGGCGATGGCGAAATTCGCCGCGGTCAACGAGCTTTTGAAATTCGGCGATGACCGGGTAGCGAAGTTGGGGGTCGATCGTTATATCTTCGATGGGACGATCGGCGACGACGTCATCCTTGAATCGGTCTGTCGCTTCAACGTCGTAGTTGAAGGCAGTGAAGAGGGCGTCGGCCTCCATGTTCGTGCGCAGCACCGATTCCAATTCGGTGTTTTCAGCGTTGACGGTGTAGACCAATTCCTTCTTGATTTTCTTGGACTTGGCATTGATCGTCTTGAACAGCTCGCGCAGTTTTTCCCTGAGGATCTTCTGCCTCTCGACAGCCAGATCCACATTTACGACTTGTACTGGGACTCGTGCAGGAACAGCAGCCACGTTGGGTGATCTCAGTAATTACGGTTGCGGTATGCAACAACTAGGGTGTACTGCGCTCAGTATTTTTGATCCTACACGAAAAATCACCAACGGCGAAAGGACGATTTCGGACTGGGCAAAATTCGGCGTCGATCGACAGTTCCACGTTGACCCAAGGCACAAAGAATTTATGAGAGGACTAGGATTGTCCCCGGGAATTTCGGTTTGTTATTCCGCTGGCGGCCCATTGGGCCCCCACGGTTTAGGGGCCAGCCGGTCAAGACCGGTGCGCTGCCGGCGAGCCATATTTCCCGCACTGAAACGCATTGAACAGAGGCAGACGCGAACTCACGGACTGATTTATTCCCGCACACGGGTGCAATTAATCTCCTTGGCGCAAAGGGTATCGACTCCGCCCAGGCTGGCAGAGTTGTCATGATTTGCTGGATCATGGGGCCCCTACGGACACCGACGGTACGCGAAGTTTTCTGATTTACCTCGACATCTACGATGCCGACGGAAATCAGTTCACGAGCGAGGCCAGCTACGAGGTACAGTAGGCCGCCGTCATGGCGATCAGCACCTCATCGTCGAATCGTCCTCAACGCCCCCGGCACCCGGTTCCACGGGCGCCGGGGGCTGAAGGGCGTCCGATCCCACCTTTGGCCCGGTCGCGGAACCTGTTCAGGTGCCCGCGGCCGGGCCTTTTCCATTTTCGAATTTATTGTCGATTTTATTATCGATTTTGGGCTGGAGCTTGCGGATCACGTTGCGCAGGTCTTCCTCATCCAGAGGCTTGTAGAGAAAGAAGGCGGCGCCTTCCCGCTGGCATTCCAGTGCGCTCTGGGGCGAGCGCATGGAACTGGCGATGACCACTTTGGCCTGGGGGTCGCGGCTGCGAATCTCCCGCAGGGCTTCGCGCCCATTCATGCGAGGCATGATCAGATCCAGGATAACCACGTCGGGATGCAACGCTTCGTACTGCCGCACGGCCGCCTGACCGTCGCGGGCGGTACCGACCACCTCGTGTCCCAGATCAGTTACGATCCGGCTGAGTTGGTTGAGGGAGTTTTCGGAATCATCAACGATCAGGAACAGCATTACTTATCCTGAAAGGACCGATAAGTGAGAAAATGCAGCCGGGCGAAAGTGTAAAATTCCAATCTGCGGCAGCGGGTGCGGATATCATCGCGGAAACCTTGTGTTTCCTCTGTGTTTTCTTTCCGGCTGCGGTGCGAGCGCATCGTGGATCGCCGGATCCACGTATCATAGTTGACTTCTACTCGCCGGACCAGCGCCTTTCAACCAAAATCGCAATGGCGCCATCTACCCCTCCCCGACGCGCTGACGCGCACAGCGCTTGCGAGTCGCGCGCAGTTCCCCTCCCCGCGCGCGGGGAGGGGAATAGCCCCGCCTTGGTGGGGATCGGGGTGGCGTGCCCTGGGCATATTTCCCGCCTGAATGGCGCGGCAATTCGCACCCTAGATCAGCCCCCGCGTACAAAGCGGCTTGGGGACAGGCGTTGCAGCAACTCCGGTGTGGAATCGTCCAGGATCAATTCACTCATGAACTTCGCCGTCACAGGCGTGTTGATGATGCCGTTTCGAAAATGGCCAGTGGCCACGTAGAAGCCTTCGACGTCGGTTTTCCCCAGAATCGGTGCGTTGTCGCGGCTCCCCGGCCTGAACCCGCACCAGGTTTCCTGCAGCGGCAGCTCATATACGGATGGCACCGCGCGCCAGGCCCCTCTGAGCAACTCATAGATCGCGCCGGCCGTGACGTCCCGGTTGAATCCCATTTCCTCCACCGTGGCTCCCACAACCAGGCGCCCGTCACTCTTGGGCGCCATATAGACATCGGGCGTCTTGATCATGTGGGTCAGGAAATCAGCGGACGGCATGGTCAGCGCCAGCGCCTGTCCCTTCACCGGTCGAACGAGGGGTCTCAGCCAGCTCTGCAGGCCCGGAATGAGACCCGACCAGCTGCCGGCCGCCAGGACAAGCCGCTTGGCCCGCCATACCTCACCGGCGGCGAGCACCTCGGGGGAGCTACCGGTTTGCAAGCGCACCTCTTCCACTTCGCAATGTTCGTGCAATTCGCCCCCTGCCCTCAAATAGGCTGCTTTTAACGCTTCCACCAGCTTGCGGTTGTCCACCTGATGGTCCATGGGGCACATCACGCCCGCGACAACGAAACCGGCGAGCACCGGCTCCAACTCGCGTGCCTCGTTGCCGGAAAGCCAGCGAACCGGGAGTTTTTTTTCCAGTTGGTACTCATACAGGTTGCGCAGCTCGGCCGTATCGTCCGCATGAAGTGAGATGGCGATGGCGCCATCGGTGCGATAGTCCACGTCGTGGCCGCTGGACGATTCCAGGTCGCCGACGAAATCCGGGTAGAGCTTCATGCTCTCCAGCCTGAGCAGCAGGCTCAGGTCTTCCTGAAATTTCACCTCGTTGGCGATGGAAAGCATGCCGGCCGCGGCTGAAGAAGCCTCTTGGCCTGCTTGGCCTTTTTCCAGGATGGTCACCGGTTCGCCGCGCTGGGCCAATCGCCAACCGATCGACATCCCGATCACACCTCCCCCGATAATGAGAGTGCCTTGGTCGTTTGCGCCACGGCCCATGATCGGCCTCCTTTGGTTCAAACCCCGGTTGTGGGGGTGGGGTCGAATTCCGCTGTTTTTTTTTCCAACGAACCCATGTATGGAATAGTTGGCATGCTGGTTCGGTCCGTAGGGTGGATAGCGTCTGTTTCCTATGGTCTCCCTTTGGTTTGGTGGCCGGCCGGCGGCACAGACGAGCATACGTGATTTTTCTTCTTTCGAATTCTCCGATTACGAAACGGGTACCGACGAGATCGAGGGACAACCCACAATTGCCCTTCAAACAATTGCCCTTCAACGCACGGCCGGTGATCTTGCCCGCCACGGGGGCTTCGGGCGCAATTCAAATATGGGTCCTCCCATGGCGAAAATGGCCTATCCCGAGTTCCACAAGGCCCTGCTCGACCAGAACTTATACCCTTCCTCGAGCCGGCGCATCAAGTTCGAGGAGACGCGCTATTCATATCTGTTCAAATCTGGAACGCAGTTTTACAAGATCCGCAAAAACAGCCCTATTTACAGCAGTCTGGCCGTCAAAGAGGTGTTCGCGCTCGAAGCCCTGCGTCTGAGCCAAAGGTGGGCCCCCGAAAATGATCAGGCCGTGGTGCCGATTTGCAAGACCGGAGACAGCTACGTTTTTTCCGGCGATGGGGAAGTCATCGAATACGCACTCCGTATGACCCAGCTAGCCGGCAATCACTGGGCGAGCGACCTGCATCGTGCCGGCAAGCTCACTCCGAACACACTCGGGCGATTGGCCCGCTATCTGGCTACGCAGCACGAGACATATGCCGCCGGCGATAAGACGCAGGATGCCGGCCGCCCGGAGCACCTGCGGGAATTGTTCGAGGAGGTCTCGTACCAGGTAAAAAAATATGTCGGCCAGACGGTCTCGCAGCCCATGTTCGACATGATCATTCGCCCCGTGGAAAAGTTCATCGACGATTCCCGGAAGCTGTTTTTGCGCCGGCAACGGCGAGACCGCATCGTCGACGGTCATGGCGCATTTCTTCCCGAGCACATCTTTATCATGAGCAAAGAGGTGTTGGCGGTTTCGCCCCTGGACGGTCAGCAGAAATATCGCATCCTGGATGCAGCCAATGACCTGGCCGTATTTATCAACGAGATGGAATTGATGGGCGCCGCCGAAAATGCCGAACTATTTCTCAAGCGATACATCAGCGCCACGCACGATCGCGAACTTCCGAAAATCTTGCCGATATACCGCACATTCCAGGCCATGCGCAGCGGTTTGGCATTCAGTGAATGGAGCGTCACCAGCAGCGAATCCAACAAGAAAATCACCGAATTCTCGGCCAAAGCACACGAATGTTTCAACCTTGCCGTTAAATGCGCGCGGGATATTCCACGATCCGTTTGATCCGAACTGTACGCCCCAATAATCGGCAACCTTTTCACGGTGCGTTCGACGCCCTACAAGTTCGGGGCGGGCGTGACGGCGGATATCGGGGACGATCTCGCCGCCCTGGGGACAAAGCGCGTACTCGTGGTCACCGACACTGGTGTGGCCAAGACGGGAATTCCGCGGCGGGTCGTGGAGGCCATCGAAGCCAAGGGCATCGTTACCTCCCTTTACGATGAGGTGCGGGTGGAACCCAGCGACGTTTCAACCAAAGGGGCGGCAACCCGATCAGCGATATAGGGTGCGAAAAGGCGGTCAAGATTGTGCGGGACGCGCTGCCCCGAGCGGTCAGCGACGGGAGCAACCTGGAAGCGCGCATCCAGATGATGCTGGCCACCATCTACGCGGGGATGGGATTTTCCAACTCGGGCGTTCACATCCCCCACGCCATGGGCTATCCCATCGCCGGCAACGTCAGCGGCTACCATCCCCCGGACTACCCCACCCACAAGCCCCTCGTGCCACACGGGCTGTCCACCTCCCCCGGTGCTCCGGCATCTTTTGAATTCACCGCTCACGCCAAACCGGAGCGGCACGGCCGGGTGGCCCAATGGATGGGCGCCACCCCTGGCCGGAGCGATGGCGAATCGGCGGGCAAGATGCTTCGTGACGCTTTCATCCGCTTCATGCAGACCATCGGACTGCCCAACGGCCTGAAAGCCGTCGGCTACACTTCGGCCGATATCTCCGCCTTGGCCCAAGGCACGATGCAGCAGAAGCGGCTGATCGGCCTATCGCCACGAACCGTGCGGCAGGACGATGTGGAATCCATCCTGGAGCGGTCTCTGACTATTTGGTGAGGCGGATGACCGCGCTGAATTATTGTATAATATCAGGTTTTCGCATTTTTATCGGCTCGTGATTTTGGCTTGCCATTGTGCAGCAGCTGTTATAAGTGGGAGTGCCGTATCAAATCTGGCCCTGCGGATCCGCATCGAAATCATCGGGCACCAAGCCCCAGACCTTCGTGATTCGTTGCGATGGAAAAGTGGAGGTGGGGCAGTATCGGCTAGTTCAATATCAACCGAGGAGTGTGTCTTATGAAGCGTTTGATAACATTGTGCGTGGCATTTGCCATAATTTTAGGAGCATACGCGACCAGCGCGATCGCGGATTCGCCCGCCGGTATGAAGCTTTATGTGTTCAGTTCCGGCGCGCTGACCATCGGCAAGGGCGTATTGCAGAATTTCGCCCCCATGGAACCGCCGATCCAAATTCCCGTCAGCTTCTTCGTGATCAAGCATCCGAAGGGCAACGTGCTGTTCGATACCGGCAACAACGACAAGATCATCACGAATCCGTGCTATTGGGGCCCGTATTTTGACGCCTTGAAACCGGTCAACACGCCGGACGTGGCCATCGACGTACAATTGAAGAAAATCGGCATGACGCCCGATGACATCAAGTATGTCGTGATCAGCCATATGCACCTGGATCACGCGGGAAACATCGCCAAGTTTCCCAACGCGACCATCGTGATGCAGCTGGACGAAATCTACTACGGTGCGTGGCCGGACGAGCCCTACACCGGCCCCTTCATCCCCGCTGACTGGGCTGTGTTGCGCTCGGCCGTCACCACAGGCAAGCCCAACGCCTTCAATATGCTGATATTGGAAGGTGACGCGGATCTGTTCAACGATGGCAGTGTCATCGTGAAGAGCTGGCGCGGCCATACCAAAGGCCATTCGATGATGCTGCTCGATCTGCCCAAGACCGGTTCGCTCATTCTGACCGCCGACAACGTCTATTTCCGCGAAAACGTGGAAAAGAGCATTCCACCGAACCTGGTGCTGGCCTACGATCCCGCCGGCATCATGCGGGCCTATGAGTGGATTCGCTATATGGCCGCCTCGCGAGGCACGGATTACTTCACCTCCCACGATCCCGATGCTTTCAAGGCCAGGAAAAAAGCGCCGGAATACTACGAGTAAAGGCGTGATAGGCAGGGCCTAATCACACAATCGAGTTAATAGAGCGCCGGGGCTGAATTGTTCCGGCGCTTTTTTTTCAGCGGTACAGGCTTCATGACCCCGGTTGTCGTCGTCGATCGTCTGAGTAAGCATTACGGTGGCCGCTTGGCCGTGGACAACGTGTCTTTCGAGGTCGGCGCCGGCGAAGTGCTGGGGCTGTTGGGACCCAACGGTTCGGGTAAAACCACAATTCTACGTATTCTCACCGGTTATCTCCAAGCCAGCGCCGGACGCGCGGTGATCGCGGGCTACGATGTCGTGGCCGAGGGTTTGGAGGCTCGCCGCCGTATCGGCTACGTCCCGGAAGACGTGCCTCTCTATACCGATATGCGGGTGGTGGAGTTTCTTAACTTCATGGCCGGTCTCAAAGGCCTGAACGAGGGGCGGCGGACTAACGCCGTGGAGCGCGTGTGTGAACGTCTATCGCTCGACAAGGTGGGCCGGCTGACCATCGGCAAGCTGTCGCGCGGGTATCGTCAGCGCGTCATGATCGCCCAGGCGTTACTGGGCGATCCCGACCTGCTGATCCTGGACGAGCCGACCAATGGCTTGGATCCAAGCCAGATCATCGAGGTGCGCGCGTTGATCAAATCCCTTTCGGCCCACCACAGCATTCTCGTGACCTCCCATATTCTGGGGGAGATCGAGCGGGTGGCGAACCGGGTGGCGATCCTGTTGAACGGACGGCTACTCACCGTGCAGCCGCTCTATCAGGGCGATCAGCCGCGATTGCGCCTGCGCCTGCGCCTGCCCCCGCGAAATTCGGCGCCGGATGAGGCGCGGGCCGCGCTTGCGGCGGTGGCGGGCGTGAAGCGTTTGATCTCTGCCGACCCGGCCGTGGACGGCGTGTGGGATTACGTCGTCGAAGTCGAGGCCTTGCCGGTCGCGGAGCCTCTCGCCGCGGCAGTGGCCGCCAAAGGTTACG
>JACZRV010000214.1 GCA_022574555.1 SAR324 cluster bacterium | reverse complement strand
AATTCGAAGACGACTCACGCCCTTCCCTGAGCCACAGGCTGGCAAATGGTGAAAGGGCCTTCCAACCCCAAATCCGGCTTCAGATTTATCTGAGCCAGCAATCAAGCATTAGGAGAACTGTCATGGAAAAAGAAACCAAAAAGGGCAAATTAGATTTGGCTGCAAAGCGCTTGCAGGCAGCCCACGAGTTGTTCCAATCGACCATTATCGATTTGGGATCGAGCGCGAGGGCCTATCCGATTTTGGAAGCCTATGTCGAAAAAGTCTTCGTGCGCGGTGAGGAAGACGACTATGGCATTGGGGATATTCGTAGCGTGATCGACCTCATGGACGACTCCGATCAAGAGCAACCCAGAGCGGAGGCCGTCGAGAAAATCTTCGAAGTTTTCTGCCGCGAACTGATGTTTGGCAAGACAGAATGGCACGTCGCCGTTTTCAGAACAAAGACCGAAGCAGGGACAGAATTCGCGGTGGTTCATAGTGAATTCGAAGATCCACCGAAAAACGCGTACCCGGATAAGGCCACTTTTCAAAGCGCCTACAGGACACTTGGAGCCCTTGAGTGGTTTGATGAGTTTGATGCCATATCTGAGGAATTGAATATATTGCCCTGGACACGAGGGGAACTGTGCTTTGTGCAACCGGAGTACAAAGAGCAAATCGAAAATCTAGTGCGGAAAACACAGGCGCATGCGCCGCTCTGCTTGGCACTTGCTTCTGAAACGCAGGAGTCACGGGCCGTAACCGAATTGATCCTGAGCGAAGAAGGTTAACGGGCCACCGGCATAACGAAAGGAGTTCGTCATGAAAGTCGAAAGGATTTTCTTAGTTGCCTGCTACGAATCAAATTTCAGCAACAAAACGTTTTACCTCGCGGTGTACAGGGCAAAGACACGCGAGGAAACGAAGTTCACCATTTGTCACAGTGACCGCGAAGATTCTCTTGCAGAGGAATATACGGATCGGATCACCTTCGAAAGAGCCCACAGCGACCCGGAATGGTTAGATGATTTAGACGAATTATCTGACGAGCTGGAGGCATTCCCCTGGACAAGGGGAAGTTTGCACCATGCGCTGCCAGATACCTGGGCAGAAATTGAACACCTTGTACGAAGAACACAGGCGATGGAGGAAGTGATTTGGCACGACAAATATTATCCATTTACCTCCGAGCTGGAACTTCATGGAACCTGATCGAAAAAGACCAAGAATTCCGACGGCAGCTGTTCCGTTTACCCCCGCCAAATAGGCGGAATTACGGTCACGATGCTTGGATTTCCCAATCAAACTACTATTGACCGACCGATAGAGGCCGTATGCCCGGTAGAAAATGGACTGCACAGCAGCGAAAAGCCCAAGCTGAAGCGATCCGGCGTTCGCGGCCGTGGGAGAAATCAACCGGCCCTCGTACCCCGAAAGGGAAAGCCCGATCTTCTCAAAACGCTTTGAAGCACGGCGTCCGATCTAAGGTGGTCAAGGACTATCGGCGGGTCGTGCGGGAAAACCGGAGATTTGGCCTGTTTGACTTCCAAGAGCAGGAAAGAATCGATGCCGCCCGTGAAACGGCGAATAAATTCGTAATCGGCTTGATGGATAAGAGGGATGTGAACGCCATCGTTACCGGACAGGAGTTCATCGTGAGCCAGACAAGGTGGGCTGTAAAAAGACTAATTAGGGTTCAAACCCGGCTCGCGGATTTCGCAATGTGGGAGACCTACTCCCTCCGAAGCCCCCGGATAAAATGAGAATATCTAATACCAAATCGGCGAAACGGTTGGAAGCCAGGGTGCAGCGTGACAAAAGGTTCCGCCACGGATTTAAATCCAATGCGTTCAAGGTGTACCGAAAACTGGATCGGGAATTTCAGGCCAGCAGTGGGCCGACTGCAGAGATGATAACGGGACTAGGTAACGCCCTCCTTGAGGCACTGGAAATCGTATACGCCCTAACAGACATCGACGATACTGATTCAGAAAATAGGTGTGCCGATTTTCTCGTCAATCGAGTTGTTCCCACCATGATGATGTTGCACGCGGATTTTAAAGACAACTGGCAGTACGTTAACGTGGAAGGTCGAATTTTTCGAGCCCCCAAGGAGCCAATTCCTTCTGAAATGACTTAACCACCCTCGGGGCCTGATGCACGCAAGGGTATTTCTCGAATTCATAGAATCCAACCTTCGTCGCTTCCCCATCGTGCGACAGATCGTCCAATTCGTGACCTATAATGTCCAAGCGAAATCCACCTGACGCTGTCCATCCGGATTTCAGGTTTGGGAGATAGACCTTGAGCATGTTATCCGGCGATCCGGTTCTGGCTATAACGGAGGCCGATGCGACCGGAGACATAGCGGCGATCTACACCGACATCCGCGCCACGCTGGGAGTGCCGGTAGTGGCCCTGATCTGGCGGCATCTGGCGGTATTCCCTGACGGGCTACCCTGGGCCTGGGAGTCCCTAAAGCCACTCTATGCCAGTGGAGCAATAGCGGCCGAAGCAGCCGCCCTGCGGGCAGGGTTGGAGGTGCCGGTGCTTCCGGGTTTGAGCGGGCCGGTTCTGGCCGCCGCCGGCATTTCAATTGATGCTCTGACCCGGATTACCTTGATTTTGCGGAGCTATGAGCGCAGCAATACGCTGAACATGATTGCCCTTGGGGCTCTTTTGACCCGCCTGGAGGGAATAACACCCACCGTTGGCGAACCCGCGCCGCCATTCAAAAATGAGGAGCCCATCGAAGTCGAACTGCCCTCGCTGTTGACGCTGGACGCCATGGCGCCCTCGGTGAGGGCCCTGGTGGAAGACTTGAACCGGATTGGCGGACACGAAGAGATCCTCGCCAGCATGTATCGCCATCTGGCCCATTGGCCGGCCTATTTGGCGTTAATCCATGTGCTGATCGCACCTTTCGGGGCCGAGGGCAGGCTGGAACCTCTGATACGCAACGTCATCGCCGATGGCCGCCAGCGCGCCACCCAGATTGCTGGTGGACTGGCCAGCCCCGAAAAGACACCTTCCCAAGATATTCAAAAAGACTTGCGACACGCCTTGGCCCAATTTGTCCACGGCCCCATCGGCAAAATGATCACCATCGTCCCGCTAATTCGCCAATCCATGCCATTTTAGGAAGCCTCCGACGCCGACGCCGGGCGCCTCTGAAATCGTTTCCACCCCACCGCGCCACGACCCACCTCGCCTTCACCACCAGTTTTCGGGGCGGGAGGAGGTGGCCAGTACCCGTCGTAACTAACTCCCGAAGGGGTACAATAAACGGGGGCAGGTCACACTCACTTTGATCCAAT
>JACZRV010000104.1 GCA_022574555.1 SAR324 cluster bacterium | reverse complement strand
GCCGCATACCTAGGCACGTGGAATATTTCGGTTAATATTTAATTTTATAAAAATTGAATGTCCAATCTGATACCGACAATTAATCCGACTCATGAGTGGCAGCAATATTATCCTACGTACAGCTACAAAGATCGGGACATACTTATCCGAGAGTACGAAACTAGTGCTCGAAATGTCGAAGCTCAAGAACGTATTTACGGGACCGCAACAAATCTCGTTCTCGTAGCTGCGACTATCTCCGCATCCATTATTGTCTCGGTCGCGACTCGCGATGAGCTTTGGGAACGATTTGCAAGCAATTTAAACGCTCTAGGTATTGTTCTGTTACTCACGACATCACTATCAATACTAAGTGTTAAACACTTTGCTGAGCGACAAAAATGGATATTGTTTGCCTCACGTAAGGTCGTAATAATAAGGAGAATGTTAGGTGTTAGCTATGGAAATCAACAGCTAATATTGCCAAATTGGAGAATCGAAGGTGCGGACAATCCTTTCACGATTAGACTTTTTCCTGGATGGTTTGAGTATGTATCCTATCCTTTTTGGATAATATCAATATTTTCATCCATTGTAGTCGGATTGGTAATATCGTTACTGCTTAATACACTAATAAATTTTGAACAATTTGTTACCGTTTTGCCTACACTGAGAATTGACATAGTTGCTGTTTTGTCTGTTGTTGGCTGGATTCTTGGCCTGGCAGCAATTTTTCGAATGGCACTATATGATACGCATGAGAGTCTATTACTTTCGTTCGCACGATTCGCGGCATTTGCAATGCGATTGAAACTGGTTCGCGATTTCGAATACGTAATCTACAGAGCACAACTCGCAAAGCATGAAGTCATTCGGCATACTATAGAAACGGATCTAATAAAAAAATATATTATTTTTATCGAGGACAGAAGATTTTTTACGCATCCCGGTGTTAGCCTTTTCGCACTCGGTCGCGCTATTTGGAGTCTAACGGGACGAATACGCAAATCTGGAGGGTCAACTATTACACAGCAACTTGTTAGGAGTCTATTTATATCTGACTATTTCAAAACATTTCGCCGAAAAATTCTAGAAATTATTCTAGCAATCTGGTTCGAAAGAAAATTCAACAAAAAGGATATACTCGATATATACTTGGGATCCGTACGATTTGATAAATCCGTATATGGCGTATTGTCTGCACAACGATATTACTTTGAAAACTTAATCCCTTCAATGAGCATCGCCGAGTCTTTTTTTCTCGCCGAGCGAATATCAAATATCCGATCTAAAGTATTACTTGGCAAGATCACACATACACTGGAACAAATGAAATCTGCTGGATTACTTGGTGATTTGGAAATATCGCAAATACGAGATGTTTACGCACGAATGGTGGAACATTCTATACTTGAGCCGACGGATGCCGGTATGTTTTGCGAGTGGATTGGCGCCTAACGTCAAAATCTGCGCGACGTGTTGCTCCTTGCGCCGAAGAGGAGGGACAGATCGAAGTTTTTGAGAAATCAATGCACGTGGGCGTCGCGGATCTCGCGCAATGAGAAGCCCAGCGCGCGCCGGGCGCAATACTGCGATTTTACAGGAAAACCAAATGAAAATATAGAAGTGGAGGGAATCTAGCAGGTTGCGGAAATTCGGGCTGAGTCTGGTATAACGGATTCAACCCTACCCAGAGTGCTTTTCACGGAGGAAGAGCGATGCGCGGCCAGGATACCCAACAAGCGTCGATGTTCAGTTATATTTCTTTGGAAGAGCGGATTCCCGCCGATCACCACAATCCAGGCAGGCAACGGATCCGTGGGAGACGAGTTTGGCTGGGGGATCGCCCTCTCTCAGAACCATGCAATGATTGGCGCATGGGGGGACGACGAGGCCGGCGCTGACGCCGGCGCGTTCTATGTTTTTGAGTGATCGAATTCAGCCCAAACCCACGATTTCCTTATCACCCCGCCTTGAGGCACAGCTCCCCGCCCTGCGGTACAGCTCCCCACCCCGCCCTGCGGGCACCCCTCCCCACTTTGTGGGGAGGGGAACGGCAGTAAGCGGTGCTCCCACTCGCCATGAAATGGAGAGGCCGCCGGAGACGAAATTGCACTTGCCCTGAAGGCGCACCGGTCAATCATAGCGGTTCAATCATAGCGAAAATCGCTTTGTTCCTGGTAGCAGGTGTGGCGCCTGGAATCGATGGCGGTCAGCACGCCGCCGTAGACGCAGCCGGTATCGATCCCGTAGAGGGGCGGCCGCTTGAATATTTCACCGGCCGGCAGACCCATGAAGCGGGTGGGGGTGTGTCCGAAGATGATCTCCTTGCCGTTCCAGATATGGCCGGCGGCGAAGAAGCGCTCCCTGATCCAAAGCAGCACCTCGGGTTTTTGACGCGCCATGTGGGGAATTTGCAGGTCGATGCCGGCATGGACGAATATGGTGTTTTCATCCTCGATGTACAGTTCAAGCGACGAATAGAATTCCCAGTCCCGTTCCAGGATTTCGCCCCTATGGGCCGATCGCTTCCAAACCGTGGCTTCGACCCCATAGCTGCGCAACGTCGCGGCGCCGCCGTTCCAAAGCCAGGGGGAGATCTCGTCCTCGGAATCGACGGCACGGAGCATCATGTCCTCGTGGTTGCCCTTGAGGAAGCGGCACGGGCGCTGTCTGGCCAAGGATTTAAGATAGCGCACCACCGCGGCGGGATCGGGACCCCGGTCGATGTAATCGCCGAGAAAGATCAGCGCTTCCCCTTCCGGCAAGCGTTCGACCAGCCGCCGCAACGGTGCCAGACAGCCGTGAATATCTCCGATGGCGATGGCCATGGGAATCAGAGACCCGCGGCATTCGTGGGCCGGCTGGTGCGCTCCATCAATCGTAATACTCCGGCGCGTGCTTGAGGGTTCGGTCCAGATCGATGTCGTGCTCGATCCAGACGGTGGCGCCGCTTTCGGCAACGAATGCCTCCATTCGTTCCATGGACTGAAGGGTCAATTCCTTGCTGAAATTGAATTTCGGCACCCGTTTGTGTTCCCGTTGCGCGGCGAAATGCCACAGGTCTCCGGAGAGGAGCACCGCACCGGTTTCAGGCAGCCTCAAGAACAACGACTGGTGGCCGGGCGTATGGCCGATGGAGCGCTTGATCACCACCGAGCCATCCTGAAACACGTCATGGTCGCCCGTCAGCTTGATCACCGGGCCGGCGCCGAGTTTTCCGTAAAATTTCGGGTTGAAGGCATATTTCCCGGGGTCATCGCCAAACGCCGCGTCGTATTCTTCCTGTTGGATGAGCAAGGTAGCGCCGGCGAACATGTTCCCATTGCCCGAATGATCGGGATGCATGTGGGACATGGAAACGAATTTCACGTCGGCCGGAGCCACGCCGATCTCTTCCAATTGGGAAGCGAGGGTTTTGGTCACGGTGATCAGGAAATTGTCGTTGGCCACCCTGATCCCTTCCGGCTTATCGATCAGGCCGTCGTTCAGCCCGGTGCCCCAAATCATGGTGCCCAGGGGATGGCGGATCAAGTAGCAATTGATCGCCATTTCCCGTCCCACGCCAATATTCACACCGGGCGAGAAGACCGACTGGTCCGTGACCTGGTTGTGCCCGCACTCGATGACATAAAGCTTCAATGCCGGGTTGCCGACATAATCCTGCATCGAAAGGCAAACACCGCCTGCAAGAAGCACGATGAACAATCCTTTGGCCGCGGCGAAGTTCCGCATGATGAATCTCCTGATTGCAAAAGGGTAGCGAGAATGGGTCGGCGAGAATGGGCCGGAAGGTACGCCGATCGTCCGTCGGCGCGGGCCTAATCAATTATCCCGAGTGGCCTGCAACAGCTCGTCGATGGTCGTGATGCCGTTTTTTATCAGTTCGAGGCCGTGGTGGCGCATGGATATCATGCCCTCGGATTGCGCCACCTCTCGGATCAGGTTGGCCTCGTTGGTTTGGCGGAGCACTTTCTTGACCGCGTCGTTCAACAGCAGTAACTCGAAAGTGCCGATGCGGCCCGTGTAGCCCGTGCCGCGGCAGGCGGTGCAGCCGCTTCCCTTGTAGACGGTTTCGTACGCTCCCGCCTCACCGTCGCCGATGCCCAATTCGCTCAGCAAGGCCCCATCGGGCTTAAAGGCTTGCTTGCACTCCTTGCAGATGCGCCGCAGGAGCCGCTGGGCCAGCACGCCCATTACCGTCGATGAGACCAGGTAGGGTTCGATCCCCATGTCCACGAGGCGTGTCACCGTAGCCGGCGCATCGTTGGTGTGCACGGTACTGAACACGGTGTGACCGGTCAACGCAGCCTGTATCGCGATCAGGGCCGTTTCCTGATCCCGCATCTCGCCCACCATGATCACATCGGGGTCCTGGCGTAAAACCGAGCGCAGGGCATTGGCGAAGGTCAGCCCGATCTTGGGATTCACCTCGGTCTGCACGTACCCGGCGATCTTGTATTCGACCGGGTCCTCGATGGTCAGAATGTTTTTGGCGCGCCTATCGATCTCGTTTAGCACGGCATAGAGGGTGGTGGTTTTGCCGCTGCCGGTGGGGCCGCTGACCAGGATGATCCCCCCAGTCTGGCGAATCAGCCGCCGCATGTCCGTATGTATGCTTTCGGGCATGCCCAGCTGGCGCAGGCTGAACATCTCCTGATCCTGGTACAAAAGCCGCAACACCGTCTTCTCGCCGTTAACCGTGGGCAATGTGGAAACCCGGATGTCGATCTTGCGTCCGGCGATCAGAATCAGCGTCCGTCCATCCTGGGGTAGCGCGCGCTGGGAGATATCCAGCCGGGACATGATCTTGATCCGGTTGGTGAGGGGCAGCTGAATGGCCTTGGGCAAGGTGGTGACCGTGTGCAGGATACCATCGATGCGGAACCGCACCACCACTTCCGCGGCGCCGGCTTCGATATGGACGTCGCTGGCGTTGCCCCTGGCCGCCTGGTAGAGAATGTTGTTGAGCAGCTTCTTGATCGGCTCTTCGTCCCGCGCGTCGAGCAGATCCTCCGGCTCTTCGATACCCAGCCCGGCGGACATGCCCTCGTCCCCGGTATCGATCCCCTCGATCACGTCATCGGTAGTCTCCTCCGCCCGGTCGTAGGCCCGGTTGATCAGGCTGAGGATCGATTGGTGGGTGGAGATGAGCAGTTGCACGCGCCGCTTCAACTTTCGCCCCACGTCATCAACCGGTTCGAACTCCTGTGGATTTTCTATGGCGACCCACAGGGTCTCCTCGTCCATGCTCGTCGGGAAGAAATGAAATTTTTTCGCGAAGCGGATGGGGATGGTCTTGGTAAACTCCGGCAGGAGATCGGCCTGGTCCAGATGAGGGTGATAATCCAGGCCGAACATGCGGGCCACTGCCTGCTGGAAGATCTCCTCGGTGACCACCTTGTCCTTCACCAGCAGCTGTTTTAGCGCAGAGAGGTCGCCGTGCGCCTGATCCATCTGCTCGTGAGGCGCCTGGAGCAGGTCGTCCGCCACATTCAGGTCCCGCGCCAGGATGCGGAGCAGGGGGTGGCTGAATTCGGTTGCGGAGCCGGCCTGCACCGGCTGCGCGGTGGAGTCGCTCATCGGACCCCTTTGTGGATCGTGTTGTGTCAGAATTCGACGCTGAAACCGGCCGCGTAAGGTCTGTCCGGAACGAATCGTTCCACGTCCCCGATCTTGCTGACCTGCGCGACGCCTTCCGGTAATTCTTCCACAAAGCGGGACGGCGGGCAAATCTCGTAACCACCGAATCGAAAGGAGACCAAGGGGACGGTGATGTCCAGATACTGCTTGCTGCGGGTCACAGCGACATAGAACAAACGCCGTTCCTCCTCCAGCCGCGAGGCGGGTTCCAGGCAATCCCGGTGGGGCAGCTGGCCGTCCACGGCACCGATCAGCAAGACCACCCGCCATTCCAGACCCTTGGCCTGATGGATCGTGGTCAGGGTCAGGTAGTCCTCACGTCCCGCCTGTTCCTCCTCGTGGTCCCGGATCACCGTGGCCCCCACCAGGGAGAGTTGGGCCAGAAACGTTTCCAGGGAGCGGTACTTGCCGGCGAACTCGGCGAGAACCTTAAGATCGGTTTCCCGCTCGCGGGGATTATCGTGGGCCGTGTAGAGATACTCCCGGTAGAACAACTGATGCACGCCCTCGATCATGGCCGTGGGAGTCATGCCCTCCGCAATGATGGACTTGAAGGCCACCGTCAGTTTCATCCATTCGGCCTTGGCCTTGGCCGGGATGGCCTTCTTCAGGTGCAGATTTTCCGCAGTCAGCCGCACCGCCCGCTGATCGAGAAAGATGTGGTAGATGCGCTGGGCGGTCACGTTGCCGATGCCGGGCAGCATCTTCAGCAGCCTCAGCCAGGCCAGTTCGTCCAACGGATTGTGCACCACCTTGAGGAAGCTGATCACATCCTTGATGTGGGCCTGCTCGAAGAATTTCACACCCGAACGCACCACGAAGCGGATGCCCCGCTCGGTCAGGCGTATCTGCAATTCGGCCGATTGGGCATGGTTGCGGTAGAGCACCCCCATCTCCCGCAAGGGAATGTCCTCGTCTTGGTAGGCCAACACACGGTCCACCAGCCAGTTCGCCTCCTCCCGCCAGTCGGACAGGTGAACGATGGACGGGGGCACCGACGGCGGCTTGACCGCGCGCAGTTTCTTGCGGAACTGGGCCTGATTGTGGTTGATGCTGCTGTTGGCCAACTCCAGGATGTTGGGCGTGCTGCGGTAATTCTCCTCCAGGCGGTAGGTCACGGCGCCAGTGCGGTCGGGAAAATGGAGGATGTTCTCGAAGTTGGCCCCTCGCCAGCCGTAGATGGACTGGGCATCGTCGCCCACCACCATCAGGTTGCCATGCTCGCGGGAAAGCTTTTCCACGATCTCGGCCTGGATCAGGTTGGTGTCCTGGTACTCATCCACCAGCAGGTAGCGCAGTTGCTTGGCCAGCCCCACCTCGGGATGATCGGCGAGCAGCAGGTTCCAGTTGTCCAGCAGGTCGTCGAAATCCATGGTGTTGTTGGCCCGCTTTTTCTTGGCGTACCCTCCGGCGATGCGCTCCAGGTCGGGCAGGAATTCCAGCAGCCAATAATTGTCCTCCCGCACCACCTCAGCCAGGGACTTGTTCTTGTTGAAGGCTAGGGAGATCAGGTTCTGGATCACGGCAGCCTTGGGGAACTGCCGGTCCTTCTTGCCCATCACGTCGGAGACCACCGCTTTGACCAGGTCCCGCGAATCGGACATGTCCAGAATCGTGAAGTTGCTGCGGAATCCCACCAGGGCCGCATAGCGCCGCAGAAAGCGGTTGGCCAAGCTATGGAACGTGCCCGAGACCACCTTCCCCGCCAGGCCCTTCTGGGCGATCATGCCCCCCAGCCGATGGGTCATCTGCTCGGCGGCTTTATTGGTGAAGGTCACCATCAGGATGGCCGACGGCGGCACGCCGCGCTCGATCAGCCGCGCCACACGGTGGATAATGACCCGCGTCTTGCCGCTGCCCGCCCCGGCGATCACCAGGGCCGGACCATCCAAATGTTCGACGATCTTCTGCTGTTCGGGGTTCAGGGCATCCATGCACGACTCCGCGAAACACGAGCGAAAGGCTCCCCCTCCATAGGGCGATCCAAAAACCCGCCAAGGCCCCTCGGGCCCGCGCTATCCTAGCAGGGATCAGGGAGGATGGGGAGGGGATGAGAGGTCGCCCCCACTCCTTGAATATCTTGATCTGTGTCTTGGAATCAGTGGGCGTGATTTTGGGCATCCTTGCCGCTCAGGAGGTATACCGGAACTTCCATCATGGGTACTTCGGGTACCGGTTCCTGCGTCCCCGCGCCCGCCAGTCGGAATCCACAAGATTTAATCACCTGGTCCAACGTGTCCATTTCTAGGCAGGTTTCAAGGAACAATTGGGTCGCTTCCCGGAGATCGGCGAGTACTTCTTCCTCCGTTTTTCCTTGGGAATGGACGTCCAGGACATCACAGGATGCAATGATCCAGCCTCCTTCTTCCTTCATAGAATACGGCAGCCTGAACGACATACCTGCCTGTGTCGCAATCTCCATCTCGTTCCCTCTAACAGTCGATATTTTGTACAATAACCGGCAATAGGTCGTCCAAGTGTCGCCAAATAAACTACCGCCGAATCTGACATCGTTCGAAGGGAAAGGCTTCCCCCTCCATCAGACCATCGAGTAACCCAATAACCAGCCAAGGCCCGTCGGGCCAGCGCTATCCTGGCAAGGATCGGGGAGGATGGGAGGAGGGGTGGCGTTGTCGGCAGCCACCTTTCGGGAAGCGGTGGAGGTGGGAAAAATCCAGAGGCGATTCGGATGCCAAGTGCACCATGGCCGTAGAAATCGCCGACGCCAGATCGGCGAAGGGGATGATACCGCCACGATGGATCGAAGCGTAAGTAAATGGCACCACAGACTGGGATTACGTGCGGTCGCTCGCCGCCCGGCTGGCAGCGGGACGGAAACAGGACCGAAGGCTGGAATTATCCCGACACCCCTGATTTGGCGACGGCACGGATGAGCTTCAGCAGGGGTTCGGGCCAATCGCCGATATTCGGATTGTCCTGCTTGTAATGGGCGATGACTCCCAGGGCGGCTTCGAAGAGATCGGGAACCGTCGCGATCAGGCGCGCGTTGGCATCGCGCTCGTCCAGGGCGGCTGCGTCGTCTTCAGTATCCAGAAAACCGTTTTTCGGCATCCCTTTCGCGGTGAGTGACGCGATGGCCACGCCCGCTTTTTGCGGGTGCATCACCATGCATGGACCGTGGGCATCTTTTCCCATTCGCCAAGGACCAGGTGTGAATTTACTCATGTTGTTCCTTCGTGGTTGCCGATTTTAGGGATTGGTGCCGCATCAAGCCGGTGGAAAATTGACCCGCTGATTGGTTCCGATGCATATCCGATGCATTTTCGAGGCCGTCCGGGGTGGATGCTGGCGAGGCGCATCCGTCCCGATCAATGGGGGAGTTTTGGGAAGATTTCGAGGTCTCTCGGAAAATCTGCTCTGCCCGGCACCCAGGGCAGGGCCAGCTGCCGATAGGGCAATGGGCCGCACGCGGTCAGATCTCCCATGATGCCGCGTCACGTTCCTGGGCCGCAATCCAGATTTTGGGCCATGGGCTGCTCCTGAAGTTTCAGGATCCCAGCCAAATCGCGCAGGCCGCTTCGGATGCCCTCCTCGACGACGGGGTGGTAAAAGGGCATGGCCAGCACCTCGTCCACGTTGAGCCCCTGCTGCACGGCCCAGGCCAGCAGATGGGCGGTGTGTTCCACCCTGGGTCCAAGCATTTCCGCACCTTTCAGAGTGCCGCATTCGCGGCGGGCGTACAGTCGCACATGGCCCTGGTTCTTGCCCATCACCCGAGCGCGGCCTTGGTTGTCGTAGCTGAACTCGCCCACTTCGATTTCGTCGTGATAGAGCGCGTCATAGCCGTCGCCCACCACCGCCATATTGGGATCGGTGAACATGATCGCAAGGGGCGCACGGCGGATGTGGGCCCTAACGTCCGGGAAGCGGGCCGCGTTGGCCCCGGCGATATGGCCCTCGTCGGCGGCCTCGTGCAAGAGCGGCCGGTCGCCGGTCACATCCCCAGCCAGGAAGACAGATGAATCGGCCCACTGCATGGTGCGCTGGTCCACCACCGGCAAACCCTTGGCGGTCAGCGGCAAACCGAGCACGCCGGTGTTGAGGGAGTCCAGGTTGGGCCGGCGGCCGGCGGCGACAAGTACGCGTTCGAAGCATTCCGATTTCTCGGCGCCGGATTCCCGCCACTTGAGTTCCACCTCGCCGCCACTCTGGGAGGCGGACAGGATCTGCGACTCCAGGTGCAGATCGAGTTCGGCGCCGAAGATCTCCCGCGCTTTTTCCAGGATGACCGGATCGCGTGCGAGGCCCAGACGGCTCGAATGGCTGAACAGGGCCGTGCGCACGCCGAGGCGGTGCATGGCTTGGCCCAATTCCATGCCGACGACACCCGTTCCGATTACGGCCACGGATCGGGGAAGCGTCTCCAAATCGAAGACGGTATCACTGGTGAGCAGGCCATCCAAATGCGAGAGGGGTTCGGGGATGGCCGGCGAGCTGCCCGTGGCGATGACGACGGCGCGAGCCCGCAGGCGCGTATGATCGTCAAGCTCCAACAGCCCGGGCGCCACGAATCGGGCGCAGCCCCACGGCCGCTGCGATTCGGGAAGGTCCTCTGTGGCCCGCACCACGAAGCCGACAAATCGGTCCCGCTCACGGCGCACCCGCTCCAGCACGGCGGCGCCATTGATCGTGGGCGCCTGGGGCACCTCGATGCCGAACCGGCCCGCGCCACGCACCTCGTGGGCCACGTCGGCGGCTTGAATCAGCAGCTTGGAGGGCATGCAGCCCACCCGCGCGCAAGTGGTGCCATAGGCCCCACCCTCGATCATGACGACCCTGACCCCGGCCTTTTCCGCTTCCCGGCGGGCGGTGAGCCCGGCGGTACCGGCGCCGATGACCGCCACGTCCACATCGATTTCTTCCATGGGCCGCGCCTCCAGCAACGAACAGTAAAATGAAAAGGAAGGGGAGTGAGCCGGGCGGATCAACGCGTTAGGGAAGGCCGGCCCGACGATCAGTCGAAGTGCACAGTGGCCTGGCTGTCGCCGCCGGGCAAACCCTGGTAACGCACGGTGATGCTGCGGCCGCTCTCCGGCGGCGCGAGTCCGCTGAGGGTGCCCATTATCGGACTATACTCCTGACCATTCGATCTACGGGGAATGTTCGGCTACAAGGGCCATGGTGTACGCCAGCATTTCCGTGCCGGGAAATCCCTTGTCGTCCATCTCCCGTGCCCATTCCTCCCACAATGCGCTCGCTTTGGCCACCATCTTCCGGCGTTCCGAATCGGGGAAGTCAACGAATTCCAGCTTTTCGCGAAATATGGGCACCCATTTGCGGCCGCCCACGGCGTGCGGATCGCTTCACACCCGTCTTCCCGTCAGCATGCCCCTGGGGTCCACCTCCCGGCGGAGCACTTCCAGTTCCTCAGGGGAAGGCAGGGGCGTTTCCGGGACGTCTGCGAGGTCTCCCAGGTCGAATCCTGTGCTTTCGCGCAGGTGCTCCGTCGAAACGCCGGGGTGGATGGTGTGTACCCGCATGCGTCCGTGCTCCTTGTCGAATCCGAAAATGCACTTGGGGGTGAATACCAATTCCGGCCCGCCCCAATCGAGCCCCAGCTCTTTGCGCCCGGCGACGCCGCCGGGATAACCCACGCCGGAAATGTAGTCCACGCGTTCCACGAAGTTTCGCCGGTCGTGATGGGGCGCCATGATGTATTCGCGTTGGAAGAAGGCCATGTGCTCAGGCTGAAGAATGGGGCCCACGAGCCTTACCTTGGGCCGGCGGTAATCGCCGATGCACACGCTGTTCAGATTGCCCACCGCGTCCACCTGTACGCCCGAACTGAAACCGAAGTCGATGTCGCCCCGCTTGTGGGCATACTGACCGGGGTAGGCGAGCATCTGGGCCTCGCAAGGCAGATCGTGGAGGGACTCGTCGAATTCCGAGTCGGGCATGATGTCGATCCGCTCCAGCTGTGGGTTGAGACACCAGCCGGAAAGCAGAATCGTCAAATTGGGGGCATGTGTCAGCCGGGCGAGTTGCATGGCGGCCAAGGGAATCGCCGCAGCATAGAGCGCGGCCGCTCCACCGGTGGCCAGCCCGGTAAACCCCACTTCGCCATCCCGGATCGTGCGCGCCAGAGCCACGATCAACATCTCGCTAAGGCTGGCCTTGTCATTGTTCATGGGGCTGCCCCCCTTTTGTCGGGAAGGTACTGCCGGGAAGGCTCTGCCGGGAAGGCATCGCCGGTCTTGAGCGGCGTCAGCGTTTCCATTCCCACCGCCTCCAGATAGGCCGCGTGATCACGGATGCCATAAACGTATCGTTCGAGGTAATCCTGAAAGCCCTCGTCCGTGTGCGAAGACCCGGTGTATTCCCGGAAATGGGCGTCGTCGGTGCGGTAATGGCCCAGCACCGGACAGGGATGGGCACCCCAGGGCACCTCCACGATGCATGTGGTGCGAAACGCCGGAATCTCGTTGAGATGAGCCAGCCGCACGATCTCATCCGTATCGACGATACGCTCCACCGTGACGATCAGCGTATCGCACGAACGGCTGAGGGTGATGTCCAGGCTTTGCGGCAGCAATCTCCGGGACGGCACCAGGACGTTGCCGTAGGTGTCGCCGAGGATCGCGTGAATCACCACCACTTCAGGGGCCGCCGGGGGCACCGCCCACAGCCGTCTGCCGGTCAAGGGGCAGGGGAACTCCTTGATATCCGGGTTGTAGCGCAGGATATCGCTGCCGCCCAGGAAGCTGGCCGGCCAGAAGGTCATGTTCTCCTGGCTGGCGCGGAAGCGGTCCCAGCTCAAAAGCTCGGGGTAATCCACGATTTCCAGTTCGCCGTTTTCCACCTTGCGGCGAAAGTTGCGGGCCAGGCCGTACTTCTCCAGCCCGACGTAGGAGGATTCCACACGCTTCAGGCACCCTGCACCGGCCAGCAGGTCCACGTCGTTGCCATTGGCCACGCCCACCACGGTGAGGTCGCGGCGGCCCTGGCGCACCAGCTCGTGCAGGAACGCCATGGGATGCTGGTAGATGGCGAAACCACCGATGGCGATACGCGCACCGTCCTTGACCAATTCCGCGGCGTCGCGCAATGGGCACAGCTTAGAGGTTCGCTCGGGCATGGCTGAGGTTGTGTTTACTCATTGGAGCAAGGATCGGGATCGTTCACCGAACCTGTCCCATCGCGGCGCATATGTCCAGCCGCATCGCGATCCGGCCCCGTCAGGGGCCACCGTTCGCCGGCTCGGCCCATTCACTGCTCTACCACGCGACCGTAACAACTCAAATAGTAAGAAATATCTTGAAACGACAGAATACTTTATAGCGATTTAACGCGTGGATAAATGTGAAGAAACCTAGGTATCGGATCTGTTTTTTTGAGCAGTAAGCCACTGCTCATGCGAAAAAATTTCGGAATTATCGCACAGAAATTTAGCAAACCGGTGGTCCATCTCGCCGACAATTTCGAAGTGTGCATCATTTGTATGCTCAATCGTAAGCGGCTTTTCAGGATATCGCATATTATTAATGTTTTCGATAAATTGGACTGGAAAAATCGCGAGAAGATCGCCTGGCATAATGAAAGGAATCACTTTGTCTTGAAGAACTCTCTCAAGGTAAACAGACGTGCGGCGATCCCTGTTGTTTCGGAATCCGCTCGGTCTAGGCTTTCCTGGCGGAGATTGATTGAGACGGTTGACCCTGCGAATGAATCGATCTTCTGGTAAAAATAGGAACGGGGTATCACGCAATTTGTCCCCATATCGTGTCCGACAATTGATCAATTCTCGCATTCCGTGATTTCTCTTTCTGCCCCATCCGGACGAGCACGTCGATATTATCTCGGTCTTGGACCCAGAGTCCGATGTAGAGATGCGGAGATTCGAATTCCAATTCCACACCGCCATCGGGTAGCGGAGCTACGTGCTGAAACAACAAACCTCTTGAGTGGAAAAGCGCTTCAACCGCCGTCATTGCCGCTTCACATGTCGCCGGTGTCGGGAGGACCGATCCCTCAGGCAAGTCCTTCGGATTGATCTTTAACAGAGCATCGATATTGGATAGAATCGATTCGTGCTTCTGCCGTAACTCGTCTTCGACGTCACTTATTGGTGGGACGTCAACCGTCACGACCCATTCGACCGTTATTTCTGGCAATGTCGGAATTCGATCTTTCATTATCTCGTGGAGTTCAGAAGCAAGGCTGACTTCTTGGCCGATTTCAATTAACCCGACTCCGATGGGCTTGTCTCCGCTCTCGGTACTTCGGCCTATGGCAGCATCCAAGGATGCTTCGGTTCGCTCAACGTCTTGCGGAGCGGCCAATATTTGATCATACTGCCCTATAGCCTTTCGAGTGCTAAACACGTCAATATTTGCTAGACCGGATTCTGACCGCATTGGTATACCTCACTCGCGAATTGATCTACCGTCGTCAACATCTGGGCCACCTCATTGACCAACTGATCTAAGGAGTAACTGTGTTGATTAGGTTGATTAATATGATTGTTACAATTAAAGTACAGTGCGTCTTGATTGATTTGTGACTTTTCGATGGTTACGTTGAGAATATCTGTTTGAATTCCAAATGTTTGCTTGATACGAATGCCTTCCAGTGTGACAGATTGCTGAAACGCACCCGGGCGCATGCGGGTCAGCAGGTTATCCCTACTGATTCCTGTAAAGGTATAGTTGGCTTCTAGATTGATTCCGAACGCACTTGCGGCGCGGGCATTGAATGGCGCCATCGCGCGGTCTCTCGCATTACGATACAACTCATACAGAATTTCCGGCGTTGCGCCCTTGAATTGGATGCGATTGCCTAATACCTGAAGCAGATTGGTCGGACCAAGTTGTACAATATAGCCGTTCGGGTGAGGTGCAACGTTCGCACGTCCTATTTGCCCGAAAATACGAGACAAGGGTTCTGCCTGAATTTGGATATCCACCTGACCTTGGATATTGGCCAGGACGACGTATCCAACCGTAATTATATCTCTTTGGAATTCTGGCTCGTCAGCCATGGCTTCTCAAAGGCAAACCCCTCCCCTGACTGCGCTTTCTCGTGCGGGTCAAATACCCGCCTCCGCAGATCCGATGTGGCCTTGCAACGCAAGTTAAATGCCAAGCTAGCCGTAATGACCGTTGGCTTGATTGCCGTCCGTGGAGTTTGACGCGATTCCGTTCGACGCCGCCCGGATATCATACTAAATATATTGCCATGTCAACCCCTTTCCAGCAACGGACGATTTCGGACATCTGCGGCCGTTGAGGCTATTCCCTAAGAATCGGTGCCAGCACTGTGTACACGCGCATATAGAGATGATGGCGTTTGGCGCGGCTCGCAGAATCAGGGGCAGGTGCGCTGTCGCAGGATTGCCGCCGCCCACGTAGGTGGTGAGAGCTACCGTGGAGGCTAGGCAGATGGCGACGTTTAAGTTGATTCGAAAGCTCACATTGGACAGCGTGGCGCTGCCTGCGTACCAAGCTCGTACGGCGACGTGGTCGATGCCTGACCATTTGGCAATGCTCGCATTCTTCATCGTCAAGGTGCCGCTAAATATATTCATCGGTCGCCCCCTGCCGGAGCACCCGTTCGCCCCATCCTTCCCCATCAGGATACAGCGCCGCCCGGCCGCGATACCCCCTGCCGCCGGAACCCGATTGAAGCGGTGGCGGCAAATGCGTATAAAGGAAGGCCCTTGATTTCGCTTGGGCGCGGCCGGACCCCCGATTAAGGGTTGTCGCCAGGGGACGCGAATCCTAACCGGCCACGGCACCCCGCCACTGAAGGCCTTGTC
>JACZRV010000103.1 GCA_022574555.1 SAR324 cluster bacterium | reverse complement strand
GACAGGAGTTGAGGAATTCGAGTCAAGCACGTTGGATTATCGAGAGACGTTTAGTAGGCTGCTCGACATCTATGCGAGACACAACGTGCTAGATCGTCTTGTATTGGCGCCTACTGGTAGCAAAATGCAGGCGGTTGGTGTCGGGCTGTTTCGGAGATTTATGAAAGACGTTCAGATCGTGTATCCGGCGCCAAGAACGTTTGCTCCACCGAGAGATTACACGACCGGGGTAAGGCAGGTGTATGAGCTTAATATCGCGGACGCATTGAACGTACTTGAAGCCGCTTTTCGAGAGTAACGCGGGAAGGATGCCTGCTATACGTTCGAGAAGACGAGGCGGACGCCCGCCCCCGTTCCATCCCCATCGGCGTCCATCCGCGTTCATCGGCGGTTACTCGTTGTGGTGGTGCCCCCTCACCTGGTCGGCTCGGGCGGGTCCTGGCTGTAGTCGTAGAAGCCGCGGCCTGATTTTACGCCCAGCCAGCCGGCCTCCACGTATTTGACCAGCAGGGGGCAGGGGCGGTATTTGTCCTCGCCCAGCTCGCCGTGGAGCACGCGCATCACGGCCAGCACGGTATCCAGCCCGATGTAATCGGTGAGGGCGAAGGGGCCCATGGGATGACGCACGCCCAGCTTCATGCCGGCGTCGATGGCCTCGATGGTGCCGACGCCCTCCTGCAGGGTGAAGATGGCCTCGTTGAGCATGGGCACGAAGATGCGATTGACGATGAACCCGGGACTGTCCCGCGCCTCGACGGGGGTCTTGCCCATCTTCTCGGTAAGGGCGCGGACGGCGGCGAAGGTCGCGTCGTCGGTGGCCACGCCGCGGATCAGCTCCACCAGGCCCATCATGGGCACGGGGTTGAAGAAGTGCAGGCCCACGAACCGCTCGGGCGCCGGGGCGGCGGAAGCCAGCCGCGTGACGGATATGGAGGAGGTGTTGGTGGCGAGGATGGCGCCCTCCCGCAGATGCGGTTTCAGCCCCTCGATGAGTTCCAGCTTGAGTTCCAGCGACTCGGTCACGGCTTCGATCACCAGCTCGCCCGCGCAGACTTCCGCCAGATCGCCGGTGGTGCGGATGCGGCCCAGGGCGGCGTCGCGGCCGGCCTCGCTGAGCTTTTCCCGCTTCACCTCGCGGGCCATGTTCTTGGCGATGGTCTCCGGGGCCCGGCTCAGGGCGTCGGGGAAGACATCCTGCAGGATCACTTGGTAGCCGGCCTGGGCGGCCACGTGGGCGATCCCACTGCCCATCTGGCCGGCACCCAAAATTCCGATGGTCTTGATAGCGGTCATGTCAGACACTCCTTGACGATTCGTAATCGATTACGTTGCGAAATCACGGCTGGGAAAGTGCAATGTTATTTCGGCGCCCTTCGAGACAGTCCCGCCGTGCGGGACTTCCTCAGGGACGCGGATCCAGAACCGTCTTCCTGAGGAGATGGCGAAGCCATCGTCTCGAAGGAGACAGGTCCCGCTGACTTTTCACTTGCCCAAATTCATCCGGCGCTTTTCGGCGCTTTCCATCGCCGCCCGGATTGGATACAGAGGAATGGCCTATCCTCGGGGTGGGCCATGAACTTGTCAATATCGGGAAAGGATTCGCAATGCTGGAAGGAAAAGTCGCAATCGTCACCGGCGCGGGCCGGGGCATCGGGCGCGCGGTGGCCCTCCTCATGGCCGCCAAGGGGGCCTCGGTGATCGTCAACGACCTGGGCGCCGCCACCGACGGCACGGGGCAGGACACCTCGCCCGCCGAAGAAGTGGTGGCGGAAATCAAAAAAGCGGGCGGCCAGGCCCAAGCCAATACGGGCTCGGTCACCTCCACCGAGGGCTGCAACGCCATGGTGCAGAACGCGCGGGATGCCTTCGGCCGCCTGGATATCGTGGTCAACAACGCGGGCATCCTGCGCGACCACATGTTTCACAAGATGGCGCCGGAGGACTGGCAGGCGGTGTTCGACGTCCACGTGGGCGGTCACTTCAACCTCTCCCGCGCGGCGATCAACGTCTTCCGCGAGCAGAACTACGGCCGCATCGTCAACTTCACCTCCACCTCGGGGCTGATCGGCAACGTGGGCCAGACCAACTACGGCGCGGCGAAGCTGGCCATCGTGGGGCTCACCCGCATTCTGGCCCTGGAAACCCAACGGCACGACATCACCGTCAACGCCGTCTCGCCCTTTGCCTGGACCCGCATGACCTCCTCCATCCCCGTCACGGACGAAGCCTCGGCGGCGCGGGTGGAAAAGATCAAGCGGCTCAAGCCGGAGAACGTGGCGCCCCTGGTGATCTTCCTGGCCTCGGCGGGAGCCGCCGGCATCAACGGCCAGGTCTTCGGCGCCCGCGCGGGGGAGATGATGATTTTCTCCATGCCCCAGCCCTTGCGCAGCGTGCACCAGAAGGGCGGCTGGACGCCGGAAGAGATCGGCGAAACCGTCATGCCCGCCCTGCGCCCCTTCTTCCAGCCCCTCAAGGTCTCGGCCGACTTTTTTCCCTACGACCCCCTGGATTAAGGGGCAAGTGACCATCGCAAAAAACGAAAAACATGTGGGGGAACTCGTCCCCCCACGCCCCCCCAATTAGGCATTGATATCCGCGGCGCTGATGACCATGCCGTCGCTGAAGGTGTTGGGCACGGTCACGGCGTAAATCACGGAGCCCACCGTTATGGGGTGCAGGGTAGGGATGCCAAAGGGCCGCGCCCCGTTGGCCGCCGGAGAGAGTGCCTCCTTTCCTCGCTGGTTTGGCTGCACCCCATTTCTATTTCATTTTCTTCCTGACACAAACCCTGATCCATCGCCCGGATCAAATTCGATTTGCATTTTCAATAGGAAAAGCGCTATAGTAGCGGCGAGGAATCTTCCGTTGGTGGTGTGATGACCTGCCGGATGATCCAGGCCGCAGGTCTTCCCCGTAATTCGTTCCGTCCTTCACAGGAGTGTCACATGGATAGAAAAACACTCGAGATGATCGAGTCCCTGCGCTTCGAGGACCCCACCCTCAACAAGTTGATGAACACCCACCAAAACTTGAATAAGCAAGTTGACGATCTGAACCAAAGACCCCACCTCACCACTGACGATACCTTGGAGTTGACCCGGCTGAAGAAAGAAAAACTTCACGTGCGTGACGAGATCGAAAATATCGTCCACAGGAAAAAATCGGCCTAAGCCTGTCTGAGGCGAAAAGTCGCCGGGTTCCCCCCAAACGGCGGGGCACCGGCAGCCGCCCCCTTGTTTCCCATAGAGCTTCACTTCCACCCTTACGGTCTGATACTGGCGGCGGTGCTGGGTCCAATATTGGGCACCCTGGCCCACCGGGTGATCCGGCGTTGGCCCCAAGGACGATCGTTGTGGGGTGGTGCCGACCGTTGCCATCGATGCGGCCGGCCTTTCGCTTCTGCGCTTGCATCGCGTAGACGCCGGCTGGGATTGTTCGCCGGGCGGAGACGAAAGCCCTGCGGCCATGGCACCGATCCCTGGCTGCCCGCGAATATCCTGGTGTTCACGGGGGGCGCTGTGGCCCTCGCATTGAGCCATCCCGACGGGAACTGGCTGTCGTGGGCTCAAGCCATGCTGCTGTTCGCCGTGCTCGTCCCCCTATCGGTTATCGACTGGCAATCGATGACGGTGGAACCGCGCCTGGTGGCTTTTGGCGTCGGCCTGCATCTGCTCAGCGTGCTCATTTTCCAGGGGGAGCAATTCTTGGCCAGCATAGGGGGTCTGTTGATCGGTGCCGGTTTTTTCCATATGCTCGATTTTTTTTACGAGATGGTGCGCGGGCGCCGCGGTCTGGGTGAAGGGGACGCGGCCGTGGCCGGATTGGTGGGCGCCTTTGTGGGGTGGCAGGGCCTGGTGCCCGTCTTCGCCCTGGCTTCCGTTGCCGGCCTGATCGGCGGCATCGCCTGGTTGGCCGTCTCCCGGCGCGGATTGGACGCACCTATTCCTTTCGTGCCCTTCGTGAGTGTTGCGGGAATGGCGGTATATCTGGCTCAATTGCACGGCTGGATCGTCGCGCCATCGTCGTCGTTCCTCATCCGTTAGATCCGTTAGCGCGATGGCAGAATTGCCGGGCCTGGCGGGGGATGGTAATGGGGATCGTTTTGGGGCTTTTCCTCCCCAGGCGCTTCATTCTCGCCCAAATCGATCTTCGCCGCTGGGAATTGGGCGCGGCCGATGGGCCGGAGCGCGGGTGAAATCCCGCTGTGGGGTTTCCAAGTGGGCCTCCAGGGCCTTCATCGCCACGGCGCGATGGGAGCAGGCGTTCTTTTGGCCGGCGCTCATCTCGGCGTAGGTAGCGGACGATCCATCCGGCCGGAAGATGGCGTCCCAGCCAAAACCGCCTTCGCCAGTGGGGAAGACGATGGTGCCCTCCACCCGGCCCTCGAAATAGTGCACCCGGGCGCCGTCGTGATAGCCCACGCCGCAGATGGCTGCGGCGATCCAGTTTTCGAACGGGGCCAAGGCATCCACCATCCCTTTCAGGCCCAGATTCTCCAGGAAGTATTTGATAAATGGCCCGGGAAGCGCACCCCATTGCTTGAATATCAGCGACGTATCCTCGACGATGAGCGGCACCCGCAGCTTGCGATAGGCTTGCATGGTTTTGTGCCACACCAAGCGTTCAATATCCGTGGTCTGAATTTCTTCCAACTCCAGCCCCACACCCAGCAACGGCCGGCGCAGCATTTGCGAAACCTCCCGCAACTTCCCATTATTGGTGGTAACGAATCGCAGGGTCATAGGGTGGAGCAGGGTCGATGAACAATATACGGCCGGCCGGCCACGGGCCTCATAGTAGATTACTTTTGAACATTTTGCACCCATGACTGAAACCACAGCGAAAATATTTCTCCTCACCCCGGACTCCCCATGAGCGGTCTTTTCGTCAACGACGTGCGCCTGCCGGATGGAAAATCGGCGCAGATCCTCATCCAAGACGGGCGCATCAAAACCGTCGGCCAAGGGCTTGATCCGCCACCCGATTTTTCCCGCGTGGCCGGCAGGGGCCGGTTGGTCATCCCCGGGGCCATCGACATGCACGTCCATTTCCGCACTCCGGGCGGAGAGCACAAGGAAACTTTCGCCACAGGCAGTCTCGCGGCGGCAAAAGGCGGGACGACGACGGTGGCGGACATGCCCAACACCGACCCGCCGACCACGACCGTCGAACGCCTCGAAACCAAGTTGCGCCTGGCCCAGGGCGCGGCAGTCTCGGTGCTGATCAACTTCGGCGTGGAACCCGATAGGCTGGAAGAGCTGCGCCGTGCCGTACTGAACCCCGCCGTCAAGACCGTCAAGGTCTACATGGGGCCGTCCACCGGCGTCGGGGGGCTCGCGCCTGAGGCGGTGGATCGCACCTTCCGGCTGGCCGCCGAGCTGAATATCCCCGTGATGGTGCACGCGGAAGACATGGCCATGATCCAAGCGGAGGCCCAACGCCACCCCCACGACGCCCGTCATCATCATCTCCTGCGGCCCCTGGCGGCCGAATTGAGCGCCGTGGAACAGGCCCTGGCCCTGGCCAAAACCTGGGGTAATCGCCTGTATTTATGCCACGTGACTTCGGCTGCGGTGCTGGATCGGGTCGAAGCCAGTGGAATCCGGGAACAGGTATTCGTGGAGGTCTGTCCCCACCATCTGGTTCTTTCCCTGGATGCCATCGCAGCGCCGCTGGAAAACCGCTACAAGGTCAATCCGCCCCTGCGGGAAGAATCCCAACGGCGTGAGCTGTTCGCCGCATTGAAAAACCGGATCGACGGCCTGGCATCCGACCATGCCCCTCATACCAAAGAGGAGAAATCGGCGCCCTACGACGCGGCGCCGAGCGGGATTCCGGGTGTGGAGTACCTGCTGCCCCTGGCGCTGACCTGGTGGCGTGAGGGTCACATCGGCATGCAACGGATGATCGATCTCACTTCGGCCAACGTGGCCCGGTTTCTCGATCTGCCCAAGGGATCGCTGCAGCCGGGACGGGACGCCGATCTGGTGCTGGTCGATCCCGAACATCAATGGCGCATCGGAGCAGGTGGGGACTCGGTCGCCAGTAAATGCGGCTGGAGCCCCTACGAGGGGCGATCCGTACTTGCGCGACCCGAAGTCACCATCGCCGGCGGCGAAGTGGTCTACTCCGTTGACGAGGGGTGAACGTGCCTCGGCACACCCCCCGGGGCTGCGCGCGAGAACCCTCTCGCCGACCGCGACACGCTGGCGATGTTCACCTGCCACGGGACGGGCATGAACGCTAAACGGAGCGAGCCCAAACCCAAGCATCGGCGATCCGCCGGGCAGCGCGCTCTCTCGATCTTTATGCCTGGGATTTCCATCGCGACCCGTTGGCGCGGCGCCTTTATGGTGCTCGTCTCGGGTCTGCTGATGGGATGGTCCATACCCAGCCACAACGTTCCGTTGGTTTGGCTGATCAATATGGTGCCGTTTTTCCTCGGACTGGACTGGATCATGGCCGCCCCGTCGGGTTCCTCTGTGCGCCGGGCATTGAAGGTGGCGGCGGCATGCTGGGGGGGCGGGGTGATGTCGGCTTGGGTGATCGGCGACTGGATTACCAACACGGCCCACGTTTACGGAGGCTTGTCCGCTCCAATCGCGTGGGCTGTGGGCGTTTTCGGCTACGGTTCTCTGATCGGGTTCGAATTCATCGTTTTTCTCGGTTTGCCCTGCTTTCTTTGCCGCCACCGGCCCCGTTTGGCACTGATCCTCTTGCCGGTCTGGATCGCCGCCACTCAGGCCTATTTACCCCGCATATTGTATTGGACCTTCGGCCAATTCATGTGGCCTTGGTCCTGGCTGATCCAGGGCGCCGATATCTTGGGCTCGGCGGGGCTCAACCTGATCTTCATTCCCCTCCAACTGGTCCTCTATGGCTGGGTAAAGACGATGCTCGGGGATGCGCCGGCTTCTCGCAAGGAAATGGCCGCTGCTTCCGCCGCCGTGGCGCTGCTGCTCGCGGCTGCAGCGCTTTATGGTCATCTGCGCCTAATCGAGTTGGCGGATGCCGCTACGCGCGGGATACCCCTGCGGGTCGTGGCGGTGCAGCCCAATTTCTCCCTCGCCCGGTTGGCTTCCAATCCGGAGCTTTCGCACTCGGATCGCGAGCAAAGCATTGCGGCGCTGATGGACGATACCGAGCGGGCGTTGCGGGCGTTCGATGATGTGGGCGCGGGACCGACCCTGGTCATTTGGCCCGAATCAGTCTTTCCTTTGCGTTTCCTGGAGCATGACCGCGCCCAAGAACTACTGGGGCGATGGGCCCAGGCGAGGAACGTCCACCTGGTGCTCACGACGGTCGAGGTGGAAACCGGCCACGCGGGCACGGCGCGGGATCCGGTGCGTCACTATGGTGTCGCGGTGCACGTCGATCCCAGCGGGGGGCCGCTCGAGGTCTACCGCAAAATGTTTCTCATTCCGTTCGGCGAGACCATACCCCTGGGAGGAATATTTCCCGCCTACCGCCGCCTGCTGAAATCCTGGATTCCGCAAATTTCGGAATTCGACGCCGGGACGGAATACACCGTATTCGAAATCGGTGACGGCGTCCGGTTGGCACCGATGATCTGCTACGACGTCGTCCAGGTCTCAATCGCCCAGGGCATGGTGGGCAACGGCGCCAACTTCGCGATCGTGCTGGCCAACCTGGCTTGGTTCGGACGCTCCTCGGGCTCTGAGCAATTTGAATTCGGCACCCGCTTCCGGGCATTGGAAAACCGCGTACCCATCTTCCTGGTGTCCCAGAACGGACGCACGGTGCTGATCGACGCGCGGGGCCAACCCGCCTCACGCAGAACGGAACTGTTCCAGGCCGATGCGCTTTCCCTATCGTTGCGGCTGCCCGACCGCGGCTCTTTCTATTCCCGGCATGCCCGCCAGGTGCACGCCACCTACGCGGTGCTGGCCGTCCTCCTGACCGCGCTATTGCTCTGGGGCCGCTGGAAACAATGGAAATAAGACGGCGGGTGATCGGCGTAGATGAGGCCTTGCCGGCTGGCCGGAGAGGATGGCCCTACGGCTCAATAATCGATCGGAGCCTTTTATCAACAAGGCAAAACGCACCCCGATGCGGTTCCCCAGCCGGTTTTTGGGCGGATTTTTTTATGGCGAAAATTTACTTGCAATCCGATAAAAGACCGGCATATCATTCAATGTTGAATTAAATTGATCCACCACCTCCGACCCAGAAATTGCCCGCTGCAAAAGTCAGCAGGCACACTGAACACCACATCACCTTTAGGAGATTTCCCGTGAAGCTGACAAAATTCGATCATGTGGCCTACATCACCCCGGACATGGAGAAAACCATCCGGTTTTACCGGGATTTGCTGGAGATGAGGCTGGTGGCGGGGGTCGGGCATGACGGTTACCGGCATTACTTCTTCGAGGTCGGAGAGAGCTGCATCGCGTTCTTCGAATACGACATTGCGAAACCCATGGCGTACGACAAATTCCATGGGGAGCCCACGGACAAGCCGATCGGCTTCGACCACGTTGCGTTCACGGTGGATAGCAAGGAGGTGCTGTTTGAAATGAAGGACCGGCTCGAGGCAGCCGGTATCAAGGTGCACGGCGCTGTGGATCATGGGCTCTTTTGGTCCATTTACTTTTTCGATCCGGTCAACAACCTGGCCTTGGAAGCCACTTGGGGATTTTTCGAAATCACCGAGTTCCCGGCGATGTACGAGGTAGCGCCGTTGAAAATTGTCGCGGAAGGCGCAGATCCGCAACCCGGCCATTGGCCCGAGGTGACCCATCCCACGCCTCCCGAAAAGATGACCGCCACGCCCGGTAACGGGCTGCTGATGCGGCCGGCCATCCTGGATAGCGAGAAAGGCCACATTACCCAGGATGGCATCGAGGCGGGTATTCGGCGCTAGGTTTTCGGCGGCTGATGCAGCGCTACGGCCTCGGCCCAAAAATTCAAGATGGATTGAATCAGACCGGTTTCCCCGGCAAGACCGTGCAACCAACCATCATCCGATAAGGAGGTATTCCATGAAACTTCATGCACATCCGATCTCTACGGTGTCCCGCCCCGTGATGCTCTTTATCGCGGACAACAAAATCGATTGCGAGACGGTCGTTGTGGACCTGATGACGGGCGAGCACATGCAGGAGCCATTCGCCAAGTTGAATCCCAACAAACTGGTGCCCGTGCTGGAGGATGGCGATCTGGTCCTCACCGAATCCTCGGCGATCCTGAAATATCTGGCCGAAAAGATCGGTTCCTCCACCTATCCCAAGGACCTGGTGAAGCGAGCCAAGGTCAACGAGAAGCTGGATTGGTTCAATACCGGGCTCTACCGGGATTACGGCTACAACATGATCTATCCCCAGGTCTATCCCCACCACAAGCGCAGTCCCGATGAAGCCAACAAAACCGTGACCGAATGGGGCAAGACCCAGGCGCAGAACTGGCTGGGCGTGCTCAACGATCACTACCTCGGGTCGGGCCAAAAATACCTGTGCGGCGGCGACCTGAGCATCGCCGATTACTTCGGCGCGGGCATTCTTTCGGTGGGCGACCTGGTGGGCGTCAGCTTCGGCAACTACGCCAACGTGAACCGCTGGATGGATACCATGAGGCAGCTCCCGTCCTGGGCCTCCGTCACCGAAGCCCACAACGGATTCGCGGGCTCCCTGAAAGGCCAATCCTTCGTCACCATCTCCTGAGGCGGGCGGTCGCGAAGCCGGACGGTGGCGAGACCGATGCGGCTGCCAATGGCGAGTCGTTCCCCGGTCACGCGGGAACAGATCGTTGTTCCGTGGCTGGACGGGCGGGGAACGGCCCGGTTCGCAAGTTGGAATGGGCCTAATTTTTGAGTACGGCCGCGATGGCGCTGCAAAGATAGGGCATATTCTCGCCGGTCATTCCGGCGACGTTGATGCGGCCGTTTTCGATAAGGTAGATGCCGAACTCCTTGCGCAGCCGGAGCACCTCCTGCCGGGAAATGCCCGAGAAGGAGAACATTCCGCGCTGATCGGCCAGGAAACCGAAATCGCGCTGTACCCCCAATTCCTTGAGTGTGGCCGCGAAGAGGCGGCGCATGGCCAGTATGCGCTCGCGCATCGCGGTCAATTCCTCAAGCCACTGGGCACGCAGGCCAGGATCGCCCAGCACCAATTCGACCACTTTTCCGCCGTGAGCCGGAGGATTGGAGTAGTTGGCCCGGGCCACCAGCTTGACCTGGCTCATCACGCGTGGGGCCTCGTCCGAACTGCCGGTGACCAGGGTCAGCGCCCCCACCCGCTCCCGATAGAGCCCCAGGCACTTGGAATAGGAATGCGCCACCAGGAAGGAGAGACCGGCGGCGCCGAACTCCCTTACCGCCAAGGCGTCCTCGTCCACACCGTTGCCCAGCCCCTGGTAGGCAAAGTCCAGAAAGGGGAGCAGACGGCGGCGCTGGAACAGCGCTACCAGGGTTTTCCACTGATCGGGCGCGGGATCGAGCCCCGTCGGGTTGTGGCAACAGGCGTGGATCAACACCGCATCGCCTTCGGGGATGCGCTCCAAGACCGACAGCATCTCCTCGAACCGCAGGGTCTGGGAGGCCCCGTCATAATAGGGGTAGATATTCACCACGAGCCCGGACGCGGCAAAGATCCCCAGGTGGTTGGCCCAGGTGGGATCGCTCATCCAAATCGCGGCTTTGGGCCACATACCTTTGATGAAATCGCCGCCCAGCCGCAAGGCGCCTGTACCGCCGGGAGTGTGCAGCGTCACTGCCCTATTTTCGCTCAGCACGGGGTGGCCCCGGCCAAACATCAGTTCGCGGTCCAATTCGCCGTATTGTGCTTCCCCGGCAATGCCCAGATAGTTCTTGGATTTCTCCTCGGCCAGCCACATCTCCTCGGCCCGTTTTACCGATTTGAGCACCGGATTGATGCCATTTTCGTCCAGGTAGACCCCGATCCCCAGATTGATCTTGTTGGGGTTGGGGTCCTGATTGAACTGCTCGGTGAGCCCGAGGATGGGATCGGGCGCGGCCATCTCGATTCGTGAAAAATGGGACACGTTGCTAATAATCGTTCAGGTTACAAATTACCCGCGCACGGCGGGCGGTTCCGATATTCGGATCGGCACCGTGGTTCGGGACGCCGGGCCGGTCTCAATATACAGATATAATGCGGATGTAATGGACCAGAGTCCTCGGCCAACCCGTCCGGGTTGGGGCCGTTCTACTGAAGTCCTGCCAAACGCTACGGCTCGGCGCTACGGCTCGGCGCTTCCGCCCGGCGATTCTGCTCCAATGAGCCGGTTTCGAGTCACAATCAGCGATCAAACCGCATTCCGGGGCCGCGTCAGGCGCTCCATGATGCGCTGCACCCGGAATAATACCGGGTAGGCCGCCAAATGTCGCGCGATCATTCCGCGGAAAGATATGCCGCCGTGGTGGAGCCGGATATTCCGCGTGATGCGGTAGACCCGACTCACTATCTGGAACGTCAACCAAGACCACGCCGCCTCGCGGAGTGTCAAAGGTGCGGTCAGGGCGGAAATCCTGCGAAGGCTCCGCATGCGCCGGCTATGCTCCAGGAGTGCCGCGTGTGTCTCGCGGATGGACTGCTCGAACGGCTGTTCCGCCACTTGCGGCAGGTCGCGACCGGGTCGAACCGGGTCGTCATGCCACGGATTGCCTTGCTGCGGCGTCGGATATGCCACGCCGGAATGTCCCTTCTTGCGCCTGCGGGGCAAGGTCTTGCGTGCGGCGCGCACCGCCCAGACCACCTGGAGCGCGCGGGCATTGAACAATCCCAGCGTGCCGTACTTCCAGAAGGAATCGCGTAAAATTTCTTTCAACACCCGCACACGGAAAGGGAGCCGTTGCGGCCGGGTAAGCCGCCCCATATCCACGATGGTCGACACACCCAGGTCCGATACGTTCCGCGTTTGCAAAAGCCACGAGGCCTCCCAGGGTGTGGGAAACCGGATCATCCGCTCCACCATCGACCGTGCATAGGGAAGCATCGCTTCGGCGCGGGCGCCCAGTATGCGCACCGCCTGTGCGTACCGGCGCGTATACGCGGTGATCCCCGATTGAAACAGGGCGATGGCGGGATCGTTCGTCATTTCGGCTTGGCGCGCCGGACTGTTCTCGTCCCGGAAGACGGGCGCGACCGTCTTGCTTCCTCCATCCTGCGCCCGTTCCCGATAGCCCAGCACCGTGCCGTGGGGTGCGCGGGTCACCATTTCGAAGGCCTGCACAAATTCAAATGCGGCCAGGCCGGCCCAATCGAGGTCGGTCTCGTCACTCAGGGTGCACTCCATCCAACTATCCGGGGTTTTCCGCCAGTGAGCGCGGGCCCTGAGGCCCAGATAAAAACCGAAAATGCGGGGCCGCTGCCCGCGCTCGCGCAAAGCGGCATACAGGTTGTCCTGGATCTGTCCGCTCCATCCCACGTCGACCAGGGCGACTCGTTGCTGATCAAAAAACCCCAGTTGTTCCAGGTAACGGATCAGCAACCGGCGTGCCTCCCGGCCTTCGTGCTCGACGTGCTTACGTAGGGTGGGATGCTCCAAGACCCGCTGGAAAGGCGGCCAGGTGCGATAAAAAGACGGCAGTTCGGCGTCGGCGTCATGAATTCCCGAGCCCGAAACGATCTCGGTGAGCATTTCATCGTCCAGGGTGAGGGGGGCCAGCAGGTTGCGCACGGTGATTAGATCCACGTTGGCCCGGGCGGCCGCGATTTCGCGGAGGGAATACCCGTGCATTGCCGCCATGAAGGCCGTCATGCGGGATACACAAAGATACGTGGCCGGCGGTGCCGGTTCCCCGTCCAGCGCCGTCTCCGCGATGGTTTCGTACAATTGCCTGAGCAGAAATCCCTCTCGGGCGATGAAGTAGACCCTGCCGATGTTTTCCTCTCGGCACCGCTCGAGCACCCGATGGATAAATGCCGCGAAGATCGGACCCAGAATCCGCTGGCCGTACGCCTCTTCCGGGGTCGCCAGGACGCCGGGTGCGCTTTGGCTGTATGCCGCGGCGGCAACGCCGCTCCATTGGGGCGCATGGATCAATCGGTGGTGATCGTATCGCAAACGCCGGAAGCGCCGCGCCGCCACTTTGTCGCGAATGACGAACGTACCGATGCCCTTTTTGGCGGGCTGTTTACCGTCGCCGAGCGGATCGTCGCCCACGTGGAGCAGCTCGCCCGGTTCCAAGCCCTCCCGTGCCAATACCTCATCGAACAGGCGGCCCGTGCGTTTCAGGAGCGAGTGATCACCCGAGACGTACCCCGCATCGAAAACACCCGAGTATCCACTCTCCTCGAGGATCGGCTCCACGTATCGGCGGCCCAGGTACATATCGGATATGAATAACAGCCGGAACCCGCGCTCCTTGAGGATTCGGCTGGCCTTATTCATGGTGGGATTCGCGTAACAACTCCAGCGCTCGTATTCCCCCTCGATGCTGGCCATCCGCCGGCCCATTTCCTCGTCGCCGGAAAACGCCCGCCCCGCGGCATGACGCACCCATGCCGGGCAAAGCTCGTCGAGGGTTATTTCACGATCGAGCCCCGCGGCGGCCTTGACCTCGGTCAACTCCATATAGGCCGCATGCCGTGCATCGAGCAGGTCGGATGCGGGCTCTAAGCCGCGTCTTCGCAGCTGATCGCCCAACGCTCGCGCCACCCCCCGAAGCAGCAGATTCGGATCGATGCGCCGGTGCACCAAGGTATCGAATACATCGAATGATACGGTTTTAATGGAGCCGTGCGGATCCAGTTCGAGAAGGCTGCGGGCGGCGGCGTGGAAGCTCTTGAAGCGTTTCCTCATGGGCGGGTTCCGGGTCCTCCGCGCCGCCAAATATCGAACTCGCCCCGCAAAACCTGTTCGTACAACGCCATGTGGCTGGCCAGAAATCGAGCATGAGAGTATTTTTCGACCGCCCTCTGGCGGGCATTTTCGCCCCAGCGCTTCAATCGATCCCCGGTGAAGGCATGGCGCAACGCGGCTACAAGGGCCTGGATGTCGCGTTGTGGCACCAGAAATCCTGTCTGGTCCTGGAGCACCAGCTCTGGAATACCGCCAGTAGCGAACCCGATCAGGGGCGTACCGGCAGCCATCGTCTCTAGAACGACCAGGGGCTGGTTGTCCGCGAGCGAGCAGAAGACAAAGGCGTCGGCGGCGGCATAGTGCTCGGCAAGACGGGCGGGATCGCCCACATAACCGGCCTCGTGATAGGCAAACCCGTTCAAGTGCTCCCGGCTGCGATCGTCCATATTGCCCACGACGAGCAGGTGTATCCCCAAATCGGACACCCCTCGCAGGGCCTCCAGGGCGAATCGGGTACCCTTGCGTTCATCGAAAAAATTGCCCGCTGAAAGCAGCACCATGGGCGCCTCCGGCGGAAGACCCAGCCGAGCCCGAACCTCCCCGCGGTCCCGTGGCCGGAAGATATCGGTATCGATGCCATTGTTCACTACCAGGGGCTTGTATTGATAGATACCGCTGCTGAACGCCGTATCCGACATCCAACGGGAAGGCGTGAGGGTTACAACACGCCCCGTTTTCGCCAGCCGCCGCTTCAACGAATGGGTCAAGCCCGTAAAATCGAACCAGCAGTCGATGGGCCACTCCCCGATTTGTGGACACCGTCCACAGTTTCTGCGGAATTTCGTGCAGTCCATCGGGTAAAGACAGCCGCCGGTGAACGCCGAGCAATCGTGAAGGGTCCACAGCACCGGGCGGTACCGCGACAGATACCACAATGTTTGTGGAGAGATCGCCGACGAAAGGTCGTGAAAGTGGATCAGATCGTAATCCCAGATGCGCGACTTGCGCAGCAAAATAGCGAGTTCGAACGGGATTAGTTCCGGAAAGCCCAACTTCCTCAGCAGGGTGTGCGCCCGCCGAACCGGCCTTTGGTACCGTCCATATAGTGGCTTCTTTTGGTTGCCGTAGCCATTTCCGCTCCAACTGCACCAGTGTTCGGCAAAGGTTCCGTTTCTGTTAAGCAGGCCAGTGAGCTCTTCGGCTACGCGGCTTGCGCCGCCTCCAAAAGCGTCCGCTTTGCTGATCTGCGCTATTCTCATGGCCCGTCTGATTTCCGCTGGCGAAATTCCTCTTGCGGGACTCGCAAGTCCAGTGCCTCGGTTCGATTGGAATTTTCCGCTCCTGGTGCATCCTATCCCGGACAACATTCCACGATTGCCGCCGCCACTATAAATAGGTCTCTATTCATCGAATCGGGTTGGATGCCCGCGTGCAATGCCGTGTCATATCGAAATGCCACGCGGATTGGAATGGTCGGTCGAACCAACTATCGGCCTGGTTTGCATGGTCGACCCCGAAGCCAACCTGGTTCCGGCGCTTCAATAACCGAGCCGCTCCCGCACCTTCGCGACCCGCTCGAATATTCGGTCCTGCTCTTCCATCAGCCACAACGCCATCGTATTGCCGTGGTATTTATGGGATGTCGCGCCGGTTTTACTCATCAGTACCTTCTC
>JACZRV010000102.1 GCA_022574555.1 SAR324 cluster bacterium | reverse complement strand
ACCCCGAAACCCTTTTGTCGGGCTTTAATAAGGCCAATACCATTCTAGTGGGTTTAGAGATCTGGACAAATAATCCTATCTCGGCATTCCAATTTCTAGGCTTTGAAGAGGTGCCGCTAACCGGCGGCGGGACGCGTAAAATCGCCAGGGTTTGGACGGTTGGCCCTTGGGACCCTTGGGAGGTTCAACTCTTTAACGATGGCGATGGCTGGCAATTCGCGGGATCGCAACGGTTTTTCGAAACCGGATTTACACCGGGTGTCGAATACGACCAAGGCACCGGAACCATTTTTTTGGATTTGGGGTTGTTCGGCTGGGATGACGGCTGGCTCGCGGAATCTTTTGGATTTTTGCCACAAAGCGGAATAACTGTTGCCGGGGATTATATCAAGGTTACAGGGAATGGTCTGGAATTTATTCTGAGGGATGACGATGATCCTGAAAAACGACGCGGAGAATTCGACCTATTCTTGGAAATTACTCCCGAAATCCTGGCCGTACTGGTGGACAATTCGGTCTTTACCTACACCCGATTCAACGACAACGGCACGCCCGATGATTTCTCGGACGATATCGAGCGTGAGGAATCCTACGAAGTGAGGATGCCCAAGGCGCCCGATGCCATGACGGATGTTTCGACCCTGCCACAGATTACGTTCCCCTTGGCATCGGACTTCTCCACAATTACCTCCGATGTGACTGTCACGTGGACCCTTCCTTTTGGTTTTGAAGTCTCCGGGTCCGGTGTGGAGGTATTCTGGGTCATTGAAAATTCGAGCGACAACTCACAGAGAACGGAATCGGTCGAAATGGGGGTAGTAGAGGGGGTAACCGAAGACGCCACGCAGTTTACCATACCCATTCCCGACTCGCTGGGTCCTAATGAATCGGTGGTCGGAATTGAAGGGGTCGACGTGAGCACCAATGATGTATTCGGGCGCCACTTTTCCACTGAACTTTATGCCAATTAGTCGTCCCTGACAAATGCGATTTCAGACCGTCACGTGAGCCGGTCTGGTAATGGTCAGCGTATAGAAGGCGAGTCGTACCGCGACGATGCGTCCCAACACCGTTTACGCGGCAGCGGCCGATGCACTGCTCCTGCCCCTCCACCCAGCTCATCCGCCATATTCCCGCGTGGCGCGGTCGTGGGGGGCCTCGTAGTGCAGTTCGGGTCCGACGGGGATGATGCCCCGGGGATTGAGACTGGGACTGTTGCCGTAATACCCCTGTTTGTAGAGCGGCACGTTGACGGTTTCGCCGAACGCGGGCGTCTGGTACAGGTCCCGCAAGTAGCCCGAAAGATTGGCATAATCGACGATGCGGCGCAGGTTGCACTTGAAGTGGCCGTAGTAGACCGGATCGAACCGCACCAGGGTGGGAAAGAGCCGCACGTCGGCCTCGCTGAGTTGGCGCCCCGCCAAGTAGCGGTGCCGGCCGAGCCGTAGGTCGAGCCAATCCAGGGTCTCGAAAAGTGCCGTGCAGGCCTCCTCGTAGGCTTCCTGACTCTGAGCGAATCCGCAGCGGTAGACGCCATTGTTGACGTCCCGGTAAACGCGGGCGTTGACCTCATCGATATCCGCCCGTTGGGATTCCGGATAGAGATCGAGTTGGGTATCGGAGAACGCGGAGAATTCCGCGTTCAACATGCGCAGTATTTCCTCCGACTCGTTGTTGATCACGGTACGCGTCTTCCGGTCCCACAGGGTGGGTGTGGTCACGCGCCCCGTATAGCCGGCGTCCGAGGTGGTATATAGCTGGTGCAGGTGCAACTTTCCGTTGACGAGTTGGGTGTCGTCCAACCCCTCCTTGTACCACCACCCCTCATCGTCCCGCCGCGGATCGGCGAAACTGGTGCCCACGACATTCCCCAATCTCAATAGTTTGAGTGCGATGTGGGTGCGGTGCGCCCAGGGGCAGCTATGGGCCAGGAACAGATGGTAACGGCCGGATTCCGCCGGGAAATCCGATCCCTCGCCGGAGGAGATCCAATCCCGGCACCGCGATTCGGCGCGGATGTATTCGCCTTTGTCGTTCCGCAGGGCCGAGGCAGCATCGTCCTCGCACCACTTACCTTCAACCAACATACCCATGGCGAACCTCACAAGGTGTTTGTAGAAAAATAGAAGATTACCGCTTATAGAGTTTCCGGTTCGCCTCCTGGAGCCGATCGGAGAGCATGCAGACCAAATTGTAGGCCAGTTGCGCGGCGAGTTTTTTGTTGTTGGCGATCATCTCGTGGAATCCCCGTGGGTCGACAGACAAAATTTCGGCGGGCTCTAACGCCACCGCCTCGTCCCGGCGGAGCGTTTCGCTGGTGATGATCGCCTCTTCCGCGACGGCCTCTCCGCTCAAGACGGTGCGGATGTTGACCTTGTGACCTTGCGAATCTTGCAAGATGTTCAATTTTCCGTCGAGCAAAAGCATCATGGAACCCACATCGTCATTGGCCTGCCAGATTTTATCTTGCGCATTGAAGTTTTTGACCGGGAAATTGGACTTCATCCAGTTCAGTTGCCGGGGAGTGATCTTGCGCAACATACTGACGAATATGGTCTGTTGTTCGACGACCTTGCCCTGTTCGATCATCTCGTCCAAGCGCGCCAATTGTTTTCGCTCGAACCGGCTCAGCTTGCCGTCGGCCCAGACCTTGGCCTCGAGCATCCGCCGCTCCTCGGTAGTGACCACACCATCGGCCACGATCTCGTCGATGGTCGCTTTCAGGTCCGCCTCGTTCCGGCGCATCAGTCTGTCGATCAATCTGCCGGCCGAGCTTTTGATTTCCTTGTCCACCAACTTCTGGTCCGTGCGGTGCAGGGAATGGGAAAGGTTGGTGGCCAGGTTGAGGAAGAGCTTGGCGGCAATCTTCGGGTAGCGCCTTTGCAGCTTGCCCAATACATCGCTGTTCAGCGCCAGCAGCCTGGATTTTTCGGCGGCGCGAATCGAGGCGGTGCGCTGGCTGCGGCGGAAGAGAGCCATTTCGCCGAAGGAGGCCCCCATGGTCAGAGTGGCCAGAATCTGCTCCCGGCCATGCCGGGCCTCGTCGTAAAAAACTTCGACGCTACCCTCGAGGATGACGAACAATTCATTGCCCACCTCCCCTTCCTCGAAGACGACCTGGCCCGCCTCCAGGTCCACCGGGTAGGCCATCAGCGTTGCCAGTTTGGTTTCGCGCAGGCTCATGTTGCGGAATAGCGGAATGTTCTGGATCACCTCGGGCGAGTAGTCGAGCTGGAGGTAATCCCAAGCCGTGATGAGCTTGGTGCGCGCCATGATGGAGGGCAGAAAATTCAGGTCGGTGAACAAACACACGGCCAACGTGAAGGCGAGCAGGCCTCCGAAGAGAGTCTGGGTGGACATTTCGGAGAATGTGAAGACAAGGAATCCCAGCGCCAAGGCCAGGGTGGTGGCCAACATGGGCCGCCCGACCTGTCGCACGGTCTCGACTGCGGCCTCCTTTTCGCTGCGCAACAATTTCACGTTGGTGTTGTATTTGGCGAGATAGTGGATCGTGTCGTCCACGCCGATCCCCAAGGCAATGGCGGCAATCACGGAAATGGTCACACCCAGGGGAATATCGAGCCAGCCCAGCACTCCGAAGTAAATCATGATCGTCACGATGTTCGGATAGAGGGCCAGCAGACCCATTTTGGGCGACAAAAACAAAAGCGACATGATCACGAAGATGATCACCAGGGCCAGCCCGACGCTTTGAATCTGGCTTTTGGCGATATTGTTGGCTGATTCGCTGGCCAAAATGGCACTGCCCGACAATCGTGCGCTGAAATCGGGGAAAATCCTGGGCAGGTGCGTTTCCAGCGCCTCGCGCAATTCGAGGAACGGGGTCGAACCCTCCGATTGCATGCGCAGGGAAACTTGCAGCCAAGTGCCGTCGTCGCTGAGGAATTTGGGACCGTCGTGCTCGCGCAACGATTCGAACAGGCGCCGCACTTCCAGATCAGAGACGGTTTCCAGGTCCCCATAGCGAGCTTCCAGAAACCGCACCGGGCTGTAGATCTTGTCGATTCGGAGACCGTCGATCACGGGAAATCCCGATCCGTTTCCCGATTGGAGCAGCAGGTTTTCCAGTTGCTTGATTTTCCGCATCGTTTCGGCGGTCTGGAGTTTTTCGGGGGCATCGGGCCGGGCCAAGACGATGCGCACACTGTTGGTGCCCCCCAATTGCCGCTCGATATAGCGAAAGTCGCGCATGATAGGCGTGTCCTCACCAAAAGCGGTGGAATCGCTGTTGACCTCCATGCGCAACACGCCGACCAGGGCCAGCACCCCAATTCCGATCCAGAAGTAGATGAAGTAGCGAGAGTGTCTGCCGGTCCAATAAGAGACGAAGTTGAGGATCAGATCCATCCACCTCGATCTATCCACGACCGGTTTGGAGGACTTGCGGACGGGCAAAACGGCCAGAATACTGGGCACCAGGGTGAGGGACATGAAGATGATCGACGCGATGCCGACACAGGCATAAATGCCCATGGTTTTGATGGCGGGAATCGGGCTGATAATCAAGGCCGCGAACCCGGCGATGGTCGTCATCGCCGTCACCGAAAGGGGCACCGTGACGTGCTCCAATGTCTCCAGAATCGCAGAGCGGCGATCGGGTTTGGTCTGCGTGGCTGTGAAATACTGGCTCATGAAGTAGATCACGTAGGCGGTGCCTACACAGACCAACAACGGCGCAAGCACGATCGTCAGCGTATTGAGCGTCTGCCCGGCCATGCCGAAAACACCCCCGGTCCACCCCAAACCCAGCAGAACGACGGTCAAGGGAATCAAAACCCCACGCACCGAACGAAACGTGATGATCAATACTACAGCCATTATGGCCAGGCTGATCGGCAGAATCGTGCGAATGTCGTCCCGCAGTGTTTTTGAGGCTTGGTATTGTTGCCGCGGTTGCCCGACGGAGTAGGCCGGGTAACCCTGCTCTCCGGTTGCGGCCACGATGGCGGCAATGGCTTCCTGGATTTCCGGTTCGAACGGTTCGACGTTTTCGGCAAACTGGATCACCAGCCCAATGGTGTCGAAATTTGGAGAGACCAGATCGCCAATAAGCGTGGGCTCCTCCTTGATCCGGCCGAAAGCAGACTGTACCGCGGCAAGGGATAGGGCCTCCCATTCCTCGGCCGAATTCAGGAAGATTTCAGGGGTGCAGGCCAAAGCTGCGTCGTCGGATTCGGTGCGGTCAGGTTCCGCAGCCCCGACCGCAGCCAGAGCGGGCTCGTCCTGGAATATCTCGGGTTCTTCGGTGTCTCCGACGGGGACGTCATCGAAGATAAGAGGTTCCTCGCCGGCGTCGAGCTCCTCCGCGGGCGGGACTGCACCGGCCAGGCCGGGGGGCACGCCCGTCGGGAATTGCGCCAGACAGGCACTGGCCGTGCGGTACCGTTCCAGAACCGATTCACAAAAGGAGCCGTAAGTTTCCCGGTGGAAATAAGATTTACCCACACAAACTGTGGAAAAGCTGGGAGTATTGGTGACACCGATCACCTTGGAGACGCCCGGCACTTCGTCCTGCAAGCGCCGGGTCATTTCATCGACCTCGAGAAAGAAATCCAAGTGTCGATCGGCATCCGGGGGCACGTCGACGCCGATCAACATGAAATTCTCGCTGCCGAACGCTTTTGTCGTTTGGATGTAAAACTGGTAGTCGTCCGAGCTGCGGCTGATGTAATTCTCCAGAGACGCGTCGATGATGAGAGAAAAATCCTCATCGAAAATGGCATCGCGTGCCTGCCAGAAAAAAAACAGGCTCGCCACGCCAACGACCGCGATCACCACCCAGGGATAGTCGATTAAATGTTTTACGAATTTCGTCAACATGCTTGCATTCGCCAATATCTACGCAAGGTGGCCGGCCGAGGCGTCAACGGCTGCGGCGCCGCACGATCATCAGCCAAGCCAACGCGAATAACTGAAGTTCCTATTGGAAGTTTCACAAAAGAAATCTGTTGAAAGCCCTGACCATAGCGACACCCCATTGTTCAGGAGTGAGGGGTTTCCTCCGGGGTTCGGTTGTTACAATCCGCATTTTCGGCGGTCGCTTCGCAATCGAAGGGATGAATAAGCCGAGCGAATGTTTCGCATGTGACGATGCCCAGTTGATTTTCAGGCTGATTGCTGGCATCGATCCACCACCCTATCATGTCGCGGTAAAATTGCGGGTATAGGAGAGGAACACCTGTGTCGATTCAATCGGATCGCCCGTGATTTTCAGGGTTTCCGTGCGGAAATGAAAGATCTTCAAGGCCCATTCCGAGTTGAATTCAGGCTGTTCCCAAGCCCATATGGCGAACACGCCGTTCTGCACGAAGGGAAATGTTCTGCTCAATGCCAGCGTCGCATTGTGATTGCTCAAAATCCGCCATTTGAATACACCAGTCAGGCTCTGCTTTTCCAGGTCCCGCTTCCGGCCGCTGGGGGTCTTCTCGTTTTCATACAGTAAAATATGGGTGTCCGGGGGCACGTCGAACAGCTTACGGTAGGAATAGACGACCAGGGTAAAGAAGAACGGAAAGGTCTTTTCCAATGAGGTCGCCATGCCGATGTGAGGAACGTTGACCGTATCGAAATCAACGTCGCCGTCGGCAGGCTGTTGGTAATCGTAGAAATTTTTCTGGTCGAATAGGCCCAGGTCCGCCTTCCAACCGATGGACCCGAAAATCATATCCACTTCGAGCGTAAAAAAATTAGTGTGCGATTCCCGCTCTTCATAGGTTTCCACCAGTTTATCAAAAGAGCTGGTGTCGACCCCCTGCGGATCGCTTTCGAATTGAAAGGAAACTTTGGGGCTGTTGTCGAACCAATGAAAGAAACCCACACGCAGATCGTAGGAGCGCCCCATCCATTGGTGTTGAATGCCGGCATAGTCTCGCAGAAACGAATTGGGATCCGGTCTTTTCTCCTCGTCACGGGCATCCGCGTCGTCGCGAAAATCGGTAAATCGCATGCCGAAGGTTCTTTGGGCGATCGGTGCCGCGTAGAACGTGAGCCGCTGATCGGTGAAGAACCGATCATAACGCAGGGAGGGGATGGATTGCTTGGTCGTCTCCGCGTCAAAGGTCAGGAATCCCACGATGTTGGTGAAGTGCAGCACGTCGATAGGACTATCGAAATCGACCTTCCCCAACTCGTGGATCTGATTGCCCCAGCGGAACTGGTTTTTATCCTTCCGCATGTTGAGATAAATTTCGTTGAACACGAAGTACGTGTCGAAAAATTGCTCGCTTTCGACATCGTAGTTCTGAGTGAAATCGATGGAAAACTTCACGAATTTGTAATTGGTCGGCGATTCCTCGATGCGAATCGTTTGCTGGTAGGAATTCAGCAGGCGCAGTTCCCGCAGTTCGTTCCTGCCGGTAAAAAAGATGAAGATGCCGGTGGTGCGGTTGACGCCGCCCAGGACGCGGTATCGTTGGCGGAAGAAGACCTTTCTCCGCAAATAGCCCTCGTCGCCGTCCAGGTCATCGGAATCTCCGAGTTCCGTCGATAACGGCTGGGGCTCATCGGATAGAAACGGCTCGTCGTCATCGAGTACCCCGCCAGGCTCAGGTGCCTCGGTGGCATCAAGATCCAGGGGGCCATCTCCTTCCGAAAAAAAGGGTTCATCTTCTACGAGATCCGAGAGCCCACCGTCAGCGGTGCCCGGATCATCGGGTGAGATGAAATCAATCGGCCCCTCCCCTTCCGAAAAAAAAGGCTCATCTTCCGCGAGATCCAGCAATCCACCGCCGCCGGTCTCCGGCTCCTCGGCCTGAATCATCGCTTTGCCGCGCCAAATCAGTTTCGGAACCGGCGAGGTCAAGATCGCTGTGCCGGTGAGAACACCGCGGAATTCTGCTGACCGGTATTGCGGGAACAGGGTAAGGCCCAACGGTGCGGTGGGAGAGCTATATTCCAAATCTGTCCGGGGCGGCAGAGGCGTGCCCGCAAATGCCAAGCCCGCCAGCCCTGCCTGTGCGGAAACGAAGATAGAGACGAAAAAAATCCTGGCGGGCGTCTGGACGGCCATCTAATTGATTCAGTCGGTGAAGAACAGGGAGGAAATATCATAACCCTTCAACTGGGGATCGCGGCTCGGATCCACGAAGAGGCGGGGCACGCCTTTGTTGCTCTTCAGCACCCTCATTTGAGTTTCGAAGACGTACTGCTTTTCGCTGCCACGTGTGGAGCGGACGCGCAAGATGGTGGCAATCCATTCGTCGCCGATCCTCACATAGTATTTGGGAAAAAACCGGTAGACCTTCCGCAACACACCCTCAGCGAAATAGTTGATCGTTATGGGCACCTCCTTCTTCTTATCGAAAACGGTCACGATCCGGTCGTATTCGCTTTCACTGCTCTTGTCGGCCAAGACTTCCAGGACCATGAAATTGGCATCCTGTGGGTGGTCGGAACATTTCGTTGTCGAACGGCCATCGATCAGCATGTCGAAATCGTTCACGTCGATATTGGTGCCCATGATCCGTCCCGAACTACTGTCACGCACGATGCTGCGACAGTCGATATTGCTCGTCGCGTCGCATTGGGAGCAGATGTAGTCGCGGATATCCCGGCTGATCACGCATTGGCCCGAACTTGGTCCCTCCATCACATAGGCCCGGCGTTTATCCCCCACCCGAAGCAGATGGATGTTTTGGATGAGTGCGATACGCTTGGCGCGCTGGCTTTTCGAGCATCCCTCTTCCTCGCAGGGGCTCATCTCCAGGTATACACTCAGACGATCCCGCCCCAACGGATTGGCATTGCGTGCCCGCTCCATGAATTGGCGCGTCTTTGCGGCGGTGTCGAGTTCGGAACAGTCCACCGCCATCGCTCCGGCGGGAAGCAGAAATAGCAGACCGGCGGCGACGGTTACCAGTTTCAACGTTCTCATCCTATTTCCATGGGCTTGATGGCCAAGGTGCGCCTCCTTGTACGAACCGGAAAGATCGAGATCGAACGTTCGAGTCTGTCCAACGGCACGCAATAAAGCAAGGATTTGGGCGTTTTTTCATCGCAACGGCGAAATTTCTAGGCGTACCTGCCAGGCAATAGCCCGGGTTCATCGGCTTGTCTGTTGATCAGCCCATGCGTTACGCGGGCGGCCATATACTTAACGCGTTGACCAGCAACTGGTTTGACTTTCCAACGTCGCGGGAAACCCGGGAGGCAGGAATTATCAGTGGCGCCGGGTGGATCGCCCGAAGGCAAACTCAAGCCGCCGGAGCGGTTCGGCTCCTCGAGCCGGCCAAGCCCGTGCAAGCGTGGGGCAATCGGGCCCACCGCCCCGACGGCACGCGAATGGGCTTGATTTGGTGGGATCACCCCATGACGAGCGCAAAATAAGAGCGTACCGATTTTTCCAGGCGAGTGAAGTTCAACCCTTGGAAAATTGAGGTGGCCCACTGACTGGTTCCGATGCCGGGATACTTTCAGTGGCTTCAGATCTCGCCCGGAAGCGTGGAGCCGGCACCGTCCCGTCCCGATGGCTATTTTTCAGCCTACTATATTGAAAATCATACCGATTCCCCGCAAAGCGCAAGATCGTGATATCCACTTCACATCCAAAGACCGTCGCGGAAAATAGGTACTCGAGGATTTCTGGATTTTTCCCTGTACTATTCGCTGACGAGAGAGTATTAAGCGCCTGATTTCCCGAAATAGGTCTATCGACCGTGGATAGCGTTTCCGGATTGGTCCGTCCATCGGATTCGAGAATAAACCGATGCGGGTTCCTACGAAAGTAGGGGGGAAAATTGATCGGCAAGGTCAAGTGGTTCAATAACGCCAAGGGGTTTGGCTTTATCGTGCCGGATGATGGTGGCAATGACATCTTTTGCCATTATTCCGAAATAGACATGGATGGGTTTCGCACCCTGAGTGCGGGGCAGCCGGTCGAATTTTCAGTTGAAGAGGGACCCAAAGGCCTATCCGCGAAAAATGTACGCCAAGTCCAGTAGTGCGCGCTCGCCCTCGCTGCAAGAGCCTGGAGGTTCCCACGCGGCCACTCGGCGTTCACGGGTGCTGAGGATCACTTTCGGCTCCATTTCCTAACCCCGGGCGGGACGGTCGACCCCAAACGGCTCCCCGAATTCGGGGTGTGGGTCCCGGATTGCGGAAACCCATTCCAGTGGTATATCTTCTCCAGGCAGGTCGACACGCGGCGAGCCTCCTGGGCTTCCCGAGTCCCATGCGTGGTGCGCACCTCACCCGGGCGGAAAGCGCTATTGGGTCATCGGCATCCGCGTGATAGGGGTCTCGATCGCCGGGGTCTATGACGGCGATTTAAGGCCCTGACGGCGACCATCGCACGAAACGCCCTATCCCATGCCACAGTCTCCCCTAAAACCAGGTAACGCTTCGATGCAATTCGATGTTTTCGGAATCGAGAATCCTCTGATTGATCTGCTGGTTACGGTGCCCGATGAATTTCTCGATCGATTCCAGGTGGAAAAAAACAAAATGTACCTGATCGACCAGGAGCGCCACCAATTGCTGCTCGCTGCGGTGAACGATCTGGGGGTTCTGCCCGAGCCGGGAGGATCTTGCGCCAACACGATGCTCGGCATCGCCCAACTCGGGGGGCGGGCCGCCTATTGTGGCAAGGTGGGGGCCGACGACTACGGCCGCATCTATATCGAAAAATTGGAGCAGGGAGGCGTCACCTCCTTTATCAAGACCGACGGACATCTCACGGGCAGCACCGTGATCCTGGTGACAAAGGACGCCTCCCGCACCATGAATACCTTTCTAGGCGCCTGCCAGGAGCTGGCACCGGAAGATATACCCCTCGATGGGCTGCGATCTACGAGACTGCTCTATACCACCGGTTACCTATGGGACACCGAAACCCAACAGCAGGCGGCGATGGTTGGCTTGAATACGGCCAAGGAGGCCGGAATTCCAATCGCGATGAGCCTTGCGGACCCATTTTGCGTCGATCGGCACAAGGATGCGTTTCTGCAAATCCTCGACGGGTACGTCGATTGGGTATTCGCCAACCAGGATGAAGCACAGGCCATTACCGGCCACGACAACGCGCATCAGGCCCTGCTGGCACTTCGCCGCCTCTGCCAGGGTGTGGTGATCACCCTTGGGGCGCACGGGGCGCTGGTCTCGGCCGGCGAAGAGACGGTCTACATCGATCCATTCCGGGTGACCCCGGTCGATACCACGGGTGCCGGCGACGCCTTCGCCGCGGGATTCCTTTATGGCAATGCCCAAAGCTGTTCTCTGCATCAGTGCGGGCGTTTGGGGGCCTACTTCGCCGCCCAGGTGATCGCTCAGATGGGACCGCGTCTTTCGGGCAACGTAAGACAAGTTATGGCCCCGGTCGTTTCCGATCCCAGATAATATTGCACCGCACCCTATCGCGGGCCCACCGATTCGGCACCGTAATGAATGCCACCCTGCCGAAACTGGTGCTGTGTTACTGTAAAGGCCGTAAAGGCAGGCATAATGATTGGACTTCGAACCTCCAGGTGATCTCACATGAGCGAAACCAATTTCTATAAATGTGATCTGCGAGAATTGGAATTTGCTCTCTTCGAGCAATTTCGGTTGGGCGAATTGCTGGCATCGCCACCCTTCGATCACATTTCCGAGGACGAGGCCCGCATGATTCTCAAGGAGGCGAACCGCTTCGCGGGAGATATCCTGGGGCCCACCCTGGCGCCCGCTGACCGGGAGGGATGCCGGCTGACCCCGGAGGGGGTCAAGGTGCCCAAAATTCTGCACAATGTCTGGCATAAATATTACGAGCAGGGCTGGAACACCCTGGCTATGCCTGAAACTTGGGGAGGGCAGGGTGCTCCCAGACTGCTGGCCGTGCCCGTATCGGAGATGATGAGCGCGGCCAATCTCGCGTTCCATACCTATCCCCAGCTCACCCTAGGTGTCTCCGCGGTCATTCACGGCCTCGGTTCGCCGGAACAGAAGGCGCTTTTCGGCAAAAAGCTGGACACCGGGGAGTGGAGCGGAACAATGGTGCTCACCGAGCCCCAGGCGGGCTCGGACGTGGGATTGTCTACCACCAAAGCCATACCCAATTCCGACGGCAGCTACCAGATCACGGGCAACAAGATCTTCATTTCTGGCGGCGACAACGACTTCGCCGAAAACATCGTCCATCTGGCCCTGGCCCGCATCGAGGGGGCGGCCAGGGGCTCCCGTGGTTTGTCCCTGTTCCTCATTCCCAAAATCAAGGTGAATCCGGATGGTTCCCTGGGCGAAGCCAATGACGTCGTATGCACCCGTGTCGAGGAAAAGATGGGCATCCACGGCTCGGCCACATGCGCCTTGAGCTTCGGAGAAAACGGAGGATGCGTCGGGTACCTGATCGGCGGAGGGTCTTCCAAAGAGGGCGATGCGAGTGGTGGCATGCAGAAGATGTTTTTGATGATGAACGAGGCCCGCGTCTCCGTGGCCACCCAGGCCCTGGGTGTGGCCTCCACCGCCTATCTCAACGCGCTGGAATACTCACGCACCCGTCTGCAGGGCGCTCACCACCAAAAGGGGCGGGGCGAGGCGGGCGCCGTGGCCATCATCGAGCACCCGGACGTCCGCCGCATGCTGATGGAAATGAAATGCAGGGTGGAAGGTTGCCGCGCACTGCTCTACTACATCCGTCGTATGGACGATCGAATCTCCATATTGCGGGCCAGCGATCCCCAAGGCGTTGGCGAGCTGCACGATTATTTCTCCCTGTTCATTCCCCTCCTCAAGGCGCACGTCACCGACATGGGGGTGGAGGTCGCCTCGCTGGCCGTTCAGGTCTTCGGCGGAGCCGGCTACACCGCCGATTTTCCCGCCGAGCAGTATCTGCGCGATTCCCGTATCCTACCCATCTACGAGGGCACCAACGGCATTCAAGCCCTGGACCTCGTGGGCCGCAAGCTCGGCCAAAACGGGGGCGCACTGATACAGCGATTCTCGCGGGAAGTGGGCGATTTCGCCGCGACCCTGAAATCCAGGCCGGGTTACGAGATCGAGTCCGGCAAGCTGGAGGTGGCCGTGGCGGGTTTCAACAAGGTGCTCGCCCAATACCTGCAATTTGCCGCTGGGGACAAGCTGGAACTGATTCTGGTCACCGGCGCGCCGTTCCTGGAGATGATGGGCCACACCATGTGCGCGTATCTCTTGCTGGAAGGGGCTCTCATTGCCGAAGCGGCCCTGGCGGAGCTCGAACCGGAGAGCAGCGAAGCGCAGTTCTACCGGGGCAAAATCGCATCCGCCCGGTACTATACCCGCAACCTGCTTCCCCTGGCGATCGCGTTGGCGGATACCATCGCGGCGGGCGACGCCACCGCGTTGGAAATCCCGGACGGCGGCTTTTCATTGGCCTACTGATCTCGTCCTACTGATCTCGTCCTACTGATCCTGGTGCGGGCCGTCAGGAGACCTTGGCCTGTTGTGCGGACTCCTCTTTGGGCTCCGCCGCCGGGGGCACGTAATAGATCATCCGATTGCAGTGCTCGCAAACGTGGTACCGATTGTGGCTGGCGATCAATTGATTGAACACTTGCGGCGGCAGGGCGATGTTGCACCCCGAGCATACCCCCCCGACGACTTCCACCAGCGCCGGTACCATGCCGGCGCCGGATATTTTTTTGTAGTAATTCAGCGTCCGCATTTCGACCTGGGCCGCGGCTTCGGATTTCTTTTTCTCGTGCTGCTCGATTTCGGCATCCAGGGCGGCCTTGTCATGCAATATGCCGCCTTCCACGTCCTCGAAAGCCTCGCGCACCTTGTCGTACAGTGATCGCACCTCCTTGAGCCGGGGCTCGATTTCTTCCAGCTTGACCCGTGCTTCCAGGATTTCGTCCTGCAGCCGGATATTCAGCCGCCGCGCTTCGTCGATCTGCTTGCCGGCCGCAATGTACTCCTTTTGCGTGGTGACCCTCGTCATGTGTTCCTCGAACTTGGTGATCGTTTCCAAGGCGATTTCGATGGTCGCTGTCTTTTCCTTGATTTCGGCTTCGAATTGGTTCCATGGCCCTTGCACCTCATCGAGCATGATCTGCTCGGCATCCAGCTGTTTGCGGGCTTCAGAAACTTTTACCGGGATCTTCTTGAGTTTCTTCCGCAGACCCAGGATCTGTAAATCGTGATGGGCCATCGTAATGAGGCCTTGCAACTCGTCGGACATTGCGTTTCTTCTCCGGGTGGTGGCGCCGGTTATTTGCAGCGGAACAAAAAAAAAGGTGCATCGCCGGGATGCACCTTTAAGCTGGGTAGTCTGTCAAGTCACGATCGAGACCGCCCGACCGAGCCCGCCGGCTCGGCAGGCCGCGCCGCTCGATGACGGCAATATCCATTGGGTCGCCGCCGGGTATTGTTTTGATCAGCCGCACCATGGGTTCAAAGTTCGGGTGTTGTGTCGATCATGAATAATGGGCCCACCTGGGTTCGAACCAGGGACCATCCGGTTATGAGCCGGACGCTCTAACCGACTGAGCTATAGGCCCTAACCTGCGCCGTGCTTCATCATTCTGACGAATCCATCTATATATCAGAATATTTCAAAATCCGCAACATGCGCGCAACTGACCCAGGGCGAGTGCAAAGTCCGCGGGAGCCGTCTCCTTCGAGACGATGGCTTCGCCATCTCCTCAGGAAGACGGCTCTGGACCCGCGTCCCTGCCTGTCCTGAGCAGGGTCGAAGGGAGGAAGTCCCGCGTAGCGGGACTATCTCGAAGGGTGCGGAAAAGACTTTGCACTTGCCCTGGCAACTGACCGCCCCTCAGATTTCTGCCTGGAATTTCAATAATTGCCTATGGACTTTACTCTGTTGATATTGTAAAATAGTAGAATTGGGCGAGCTATGCTTGTCCGCGCGAGGGGATAGGCACCGGAACACCGAAATTTTTCCGAACGAAGCCAATTACATTCATAATATCAGTGCGTTGAAAATTGGCTTGTTTATCATGCCCCTTCCTCGATCGAAAGCGTGTGTTCATGCCCCGCCATTCATCCTGCCTCTGCTCAGGGGATGGGCAGATATGATGATTCTATAATTAATCAGTAAGTGGCCTTGGCCAGGTTGAACACCGGCCTGATAGGGGAATACGGGTGCGCGAATTCCCGAGGAGATTGCCGTTCATCGTAGCGCTGGCCACGACCTTGGCCGCCGCGTGCGCGTTTTCCCTGGGCGGATGCATCGATCCCGATCCGGGCAAGCCGCCCCTTGGCGAGACCGCCACCGGCGACGGCGGCGGGAATGGGGGCGGTACAGGCGGAGAAACCGGTGGGGGTGGGGGCGATACGCCCGATACCACGGCGCCCCAGGCCACGGCCGATCCGGAGAGCGGCGCCCGCATCACGGACTCGTCGCAGATTGTCATCTCATTCAGCGAGGTCATGGACACGGCCAGCCTGTCGCTCACCGGCAATATGGTCAACCTGGGCCTGAGCGCGTGGAATACGGCCGGCGACGTGCTCACCGTTTCCCCGATTTCCGTCTGGCCCGAGGGCCCCAACCAGGGCTTGGCCATCGATGCCGGCGACCTGGCCGGCAATCCCCTGATAACCCTAGCAGGGTGCGGAAATTGGTGTTGATTCCAATGCCTTCATCTCTCGACGGGCCGTTTGGGCGTGATTTGAGGCCGGAATTGCACCGGATCGGTCGTTATTCGC
>JACZRV010000101.1 GCA_022574555.1 SAR324 cluster bacterium | reverse complement strand
CGAGCAAAGCGCTATCGAAGCCAGGGAAGACGTTCTGGTGTACTCCACCCCACCACTGGAACAAGAGGTGGAGGTTACCGGCCCGGTGACCGTTACGTTGTTTGCCGCCACCTCTGCCAAGGACACGGATTTTACCGCCAAGCTGGTGGATGTTTGCGAGGACGGTTGCGCCCGGAACCTGACCGACGGCATCATTCGCGCCCGCTACCGGGAGTCCATGTCGTCTCCCAGCTTGCTGGAGCCCGGCAAGGTCTACAAATACACCATAGATTTATGGGCCACCAGCAATGTGTTCAAAGCGGGGCATCAAATTCGGGTGGAGATATCCAGCAGCAATTTCCCCCGTTTCGACCGGAACACCAACACCGGCAACACGATTGCGGTCTCCTCCCTCGCCATCATCGTCGGAGCCGGTGGGCGCCCAGGCCAAATGGTGGGCCGTCTTGGCGGACACCAGCGCGGCGGCCAACGGGGTGGCAAGTACCCGCGCAACAAGTCGCCGGAAAAGGTGCCGGGTCGACGCCGCCGGGCACTGGATACCGACCGCTGGCTGGTCTCTGGGCACACCCGGCTGGCCTACGCCATTGGCACGACATGGATTCAATCCATGTGCGGCAGTCAAGGGTTGTACGACGCCTTCCACCGCTTGGTGCAGGCCAATCCGCACCAGGTACGTACCCTGGAGAAACAGGAAATCATCGACACCCTCAAACGCCGCGCCGATTCCGGCGGGATGGTGGTGTTCAATCAGGACATCTACCTGATCGATCCAATTGGCCACCAGTTCGCCGATATCATCTTCCCGGCCTCGGGATGGGGCGAAGAGAACTTCATACGCGCCAATGGGGAGAGGCGGCTACGGCTCTACCAGAAATTCTGTGACGCTCCGGGCGATGCCAAGCCAGACTGGTGGATCATTGCCCAGCTTGGCAAGCGGATGGGCTTCGACGGCTTCGACTGGGAGAACTCCAACGACGTCGCCGAGGAGGCCGCGCGCTTTTCCCGCGGTAGCCGCAAAGACTTCTACATGGTGCTGGTGGATGCCCGCAAAAAGGGAATCACACTCCACGAACGCATGCGCCAGTTCGGCACCGAAGGAATCCAGGGGCCGGTGATGCGCATCGACGGCAATTTGGTTGGGACGGTGCGCCTCCACGACACCCAGCGGCGGGCCTCTCTGCCGGAAACCGGGCCAGACGGCGCCAACATGTGGAACAAGAAGATCACCCACTTCAACTCCCAGACGGGCAAGTGCAACATCGAGAAATCCCCCTGGGATCTCTTTTCAGACTTCTGGGAGTGGATGAAGCCCAAGGACGACGAGCTGTGGGTGACGAATGGCCGCGTCAATGAGGTCTGGCAGTCGGGTTACGACGACCAGGAGCGTCGACCCTACATCACTCAGCGCTGGCCGGAGAACTTCGTGGAGATTCACCCCGACGACGCCCGCAAGCGCGGGATCAAGTCGGGGGATCGGGTGATGATCTATTGCGATCGCGTGCCTGTCCACAAGGACACCCTGCTCGGGATTGAAGCCTCGGATTTCCAGTTCACGTCGCTGCTCGAAAAGGGGCATATCGAACTCCAGACAGCCGGTATTACCGCCATCGCCATGGTGACCACCGGTATCAAGAAAGGGGTGCTCTACGGCTCCTTCCTGGACAAGCGGCAGCCTGCAAACGCCTTGCAAGCCCGCGTCGTGGATTGGATTAGCGGAAATTACAATTATAAGATGGGCGTCGGGAAGATTAAGAAGATAGGCCCCTCCGCCTATCAAAAGGATTTCCGTTCGTTCTCATTTGCCCCGCGTAATATCACCATCTAAGCTGGTTCCCTATCATTCGTTCCGCTGGACCGTTCAAGTCCGGCGGAACGCCACAGGCCGGATCGTTATGCCTACCGATATGTCTCTGAAAGACCGTGCCGTTCGGCAAGCCGTTGTGTTGCTCGACAATCCCGATGCGGGAATTCGCTGTCTGACCCTCCAGTTTCTCGGGCGAGTGGGCGCCACGGACGCTGCCGAGCGCATAGCGGTTTGCCTGTGGGATGAAGACCTGGACGTCTGTAATGACGCCGCTGTTGCTCTTGGGAAACTCCGCGATGCTTCGCTGCCGCATGTGTCTGCGCTGCTCGAGTTCTACGATGCGGTTCCTTTGGGGGAGCATCGCGTGACGGCTCTGGAGGCTTTGGGGCGCATCGGAGGCACTGAAGCCGAAGCAGCTCTTATAACCGTATTGCAACACCGCGATGATCGATGGAACGAGATTATCACGGAGGACTGGGACGATTATCGTGACGCCCAACGCAAAGCGTTGGACGCCCTGTCAGGGCTGCAATCCACCCGGGCCATCCCCAGTCTCCGCAATCTTCTGCGAAATCCGCATAATGAGGATTTGCACCAGCCGGGCGTTGATACCCTGATGGCCCTCGGCCCAGTTGGGCACGATGTCCTTCGCACGCTTTTGCCGCACCTGCAACACGCGCTGCAAAGGCGCATTGTTGTGGTGCTGGGGGAGTTGGGCGATCCCGCCGACGGGCCGCTGATTCGGACACTGCTCGAGGGAGATAACACCAGGGTTACGGCAGCTTCTTTATCGACGCTCGCGCGGCTGGGAACATACTTGGCAGGAGATGGCCTCAAACGCTGGTTGCACCATGCCGATTCTGCCGTGCGCGTGGCTGCCGTCGACCACCTCGCCGCACAGCCGGTCGATGGGCTTGAAAAAGAGTGGACCCAATTATTGAACGACCGTGACGGCGCCGTCCGCCAAGCCGCTATCCGAGCGGCCAGCAAGACCGGTTCGCGCGCCTTCGACCCAGTACTTCAGCACCTTGTGAATGACGAGGTGCAGTCCGTGAGCCTCGCCGCTATTGACGCCCTGGCCGAATCCGGGGAGGAGGACCTGTCGGATACGTTGTTGCCGATTCTCCGTGATATCCAGAGGCACCCGATCGTGCGCCTTCGCGCCCTTTTAGAACTGCAGCGCCGCCCCTCCGAGCCACTGCAGGAAGCGCTTATGAAGTGCCTCATGGAGCCCGATCCCGCCCTTCACCGCGAAGCGCTTGCCGCACTTGCAGGGATAGTGGAATCCGGGGCGCCGGCATTTCTCATTTCAATTCTGAAGGGCGAGCTGACCGGGCCGATGGCGAACACTGACGCGGATACCATCCAGGAAAGCGATCAGCTACCGCCAGACGGGCTTCAGGACGTGGGACTGCACTCGACCGCAGCCCCGTCCGAGGATTTCAGGGATGGTGGTCCGCTCTCGACCCTGGACGCAGTTCTGCACCCCGAGCCGAACCTACGTGACCCGAATCGAGAGGAGCTGGAAGATCCGCTCTCCGACAACGAACAGAGTCTACTGCGACGAATCGATACCGAAATCCAGGTCGGCAATGACAGGCGGCAACAGTGGCACCGACCTGCGGAACTTGATTTGAGAATCCACGCGGCGCACCTGCTTGCTGATGAGCCGTCGGAGCGGGCGCTCGCGCCTCTACGGGAAGCACTTTGTGAACCGATTGCTTCGTTGCAGGAAGAAGCAGCACGGACCCTAGGAGCGCTGGGCGACAGCGATGCCGTGGATTTGCTCGCTGCGACGCTTGCGTCTCCCCACGCGTCTGTTGCAAATGCGGCCGTCAAGTCCCTGGCTGCTATTGGCGGAGAGACTGCCCATTCGGCCCTGAAAACCGGGTGGAGCTTGGTACCAGGTTCGGTCCGTCCGGCTCTACTGGATGCCCTCGGACAGACCTCCGGCAAGGACACGGAGCGCATACTGCGCGAAGCCCTCAACCACGAGGATCCCGCCGTAGTCAAGGTCGCAGCCAATGCGATATTGCGTCTTGGGCTTTCTGTGGGGCTGGATGACCTCCTGCAGCCGCTGGCCCAATACCCGGATTACTTCTGGAAGGGCATTGGTGAGGGCATAAAGGCTACCGATGTCAACGGCATGCACTCGGCGCTCGTCTGCAGATTAGCCTCTCCGAGCAGCCATCGGGAGATCCCACTACTGCTCAACCTCGTGGAAGAGATGTTCTGCACGGAAGTTTGAAGACCTGTCAACGCCTTTAATTTAAAGGGGCACCGGCAAGTCCTCTGTGGGCGACCTCGCCGCTGCGAGGGAGCAGCTCGGACAGGCCGAGGCGCTGTTCCGCGACATGGGCATGGACTGGCACTCTCGCCATGCAGGGCATTGCGGCGAGAACGGCTTGGTGTGATTCACGCCGGAAGGCCGACAAGCCGGATGAACCGGCAGCGGCCACCGATGAAACGCCACGGGGCACAGTCCGTTACGGCAGGATTGATGGGCGGTCCCCGCGAAAGGCTAGCGGGGCGGATTCAGATGCCGGCCGGGTCGATTTCGTCCAGCAGGTTGTCCAAATCGGGGATCATCACTTGGCGGGCGGAGAAACTGGCTACCTTGTCAGTCTCCAAGGCGTGAATGGTGCGCGCGAGCGTTTCCGGGCGCGCTCCGAGCAGGGCGGCAACGTCCTGCCGCTTCATGGGCAGAGATATGACGATGTTACCCTCATCGTTCACGCTTCCGTAGCGATCTTTCAAGGTCAACAGCAAGTGTGCCAGTCTGATACGCACCGGCAGCGAAACATTACGCAGGACGGTTTCCTCCGCGTTGGCCAGGTCCTGGGCCAAATGCTCCAGAAATTTTAGTCCTAGGGTGGGATTATGCTTCAGCAGCCCGCTCAGTACCGAGGCTTCGATGAAACAGACGGTGCTGGGCTTCAATGCTTCGGCGCTGGCCGCATATTCCTCCCTGGCAAAGTAGGCGCGGTAGCCAAGCGCTTGGCCGGAGTGTGCCAACCGCACCAGCACAGAATTGCCGCCGGCGTCCGTTTTGCGTAGGGCGATCACTCCCGATTCGATGCAGTAGATACCCTTGCAGAGGTCGCCCTGGGCAAAGATGATCTGTCCCGGGCGGTAAGTCTTGGTGACTTTCGCCCCGTCCAGCAAGGCTACGTCGTCATCAGACAGCATACACCATTCCGAGCGATTGCGGCTCTGACAGGTGAAGCAGCTCAGAGGGTTGGAAACGCGGTCGGGGATATGATTCGGCTTGGCCATCGCCGGGGAAAGTCTAACGCGCTCGGATGCATCAGCCGTATTGGGCGGAATTGCGATGAGGGAACTGCCAGGCTAAGTCAGCACCCTTGGCGCCGGTTTCATCCATGATTGTTGAACAATTTCCCATTACACGACCTAAATTTCAATATATCAAGAATTTTATTCAGCACCAGCGCGATTGGTATGGGGTGGATCACGCCGGATGTCCTGTGGACCGTGACCTACACCACCCACCAGTGGAGTCAGTCGCCTCTCGCCGTCATTCTCGGATTTGTGGGGATATGCCGAATCAGATTCAGGTCAGCAGCAAAAACGGTCGAGTTTGCTGCCGATCCCTGTCTTTGGCAGAATCTTCGATGCGGAGATGGGCTAAACCGCTCGGACGCTCCATAATGGCAAGATACGGCCAGGCGTCGGCTGGTTCTGGAATTCGCATTAGGCGGACTGAATTGCCATGGACAACAAGACCAAACATCTAGCAGGCTGCGGAAATTGGGGTTGATTTCTTGGCTCCTACCTCTCTCGGGCCGGGTGTGCGTTTTTCAAGGCCCCAGTGGCACCGGATCGGTCTGTGTTTGCCCCCACGGCGGGGGCGTTGGGGCCGGAATGCGCTCAAAGGGCGCAGATCGGCCTTGAACTTAACCTGCGGGCACCATTTGTCGCATTCTGACCAGGTTGTAGGCCACCAGGGAGAAGGTAAACATCCAGCCCACCCGCTGAGTTCCCCGATGCCTTGTTTTGCGCATAACGCCGACGGTTTTGAGCCAGCCGAATATTTCTTCGACGCGTTTGCGTTTGCGCATGCTGACCGCATAGCCGGGATGCCGGGTGGTGCGTCGGTCGATGGCGCTCTTGCGGTTGGTATCGTTCTGGGCCACATGGGGCGTGACGTTCAGGCTGCGCAGGGTGTCCACGAAGTCGTGCACATCGTAGTTCTTGTCTCCGCCCAGGGTGATGCGCCGGTTGGCGCCGGCATCCTCCAGCATGTCCAGGCAGGCGTCCCGCTCCGCGGTGCCGCTGGCCTGGGTCAAGCGCGCGCTCACCACCAATCCGTTGCGGTTCTCCATCAGCACATGGCCCATGTACACAGTTGGGCCGCGGCGCCTTCGGACTTCTTGAACAATCGGCAATCAGGGTCGGTGGTCGACTCGTGTGTGGCGTTGCTGCGCTTCTCCTTCTTGAAGTCCACCGTCGGATTGCGTGACCCGTCGGCCGGAGGCGCGGGCGGCTCATCCTTGCGCTTGAAGCTCTTGTGGGAGGCCCAGGCCTCGATCAGCGTGCCGTCCACCGTGAAGTGGTCGTCGGAGAGCAGATGCCCGGCCCGCGCCTGCGCCAACACCTGGTCGAAGAAGGCCTGTGCCACATCGCCTTCCAGCAGCCGGTCCCGATTCTTGGTGAACACGGTCACGTCCCACACCGCATCGTCGATGTTCAGGTTCACAAACCAGCGGAAGAGCAGGTTGTAATGGAGCTGTTCCATCAACTGCCGCTCGGAGCGGATCGTGAAAAGCACCTGCAGCAACAGCGCCCGCAGCAGCCGTTCCGGAGGAATCGAGTCCCGCCCGCTCGGCGCATAAAGTTTGTCGAACAAAGGACTCAAGGCCCTCAGCGCCCGGTCCGCCATGGCGCGGATCGCACGCAACGGGTGATCGGCGGGAATCCGCTCTTCCAAAGAAACATAACTGAACAACGCCCCTTGTTGGGTATCCTGGCCGCGCATCGCTTCTCCTCCGTGACAAGCACTCTGAGTAGGGTTGAATCCGTTATACCAGACTCAGCCCGAATTTCCGCAACCTGCTAATCCTTGAGTACGAGGCGCTTGGCAGTCTCAATTTACATGTTACAACCGCATATCGGAACTAGATAAGTGTGCCTGATAATTTTCGTGACTATTTAAGTTTAATGAGATGACGAATGCTTACGGCTCTGGATCAGTCATCCCATTTCTCGACAACTTCATCTAGATCGAGGCGTTCGAAAACATCCAGATCACCCCCCCGCGTTGCATTTATTATTTTCCGTCTATTATTTTCAAAATGTAGTCTTGCAGCTTGAAACGCTACACGCTGAAGATCAAGCTTAGGTACAGTCCATCTCTCACCACGCTTGCGGTAATTGGGATGAAAATGATTCCGCTCTCGGTCAGATATCAAAACGGGAATATCCGTGTACATTTCTTTCTGTTCAGGCAACAAAAAACGAAAATCCATGCCAATCAGATAGACAGTTTTGAATCCCAAATGATAGGCCAATTGCAAATTGTTATAGGTGACGGTATGGCCAGAATATAGTCCATTACTTGCATCAAATGAGAATTTTCGCAGCAAATTCGGATCCTTCGTCGCTCCCGAAATATCCATCCAATAAATTGCGCCGGGCATGGGTTCGATAAACGGAGCCAAGAGATGGGAAAAGTATTTATTACCGGATATATTTCGCAAATCCTCGACCATACTTTCGGCAACGATTTGGTCGACACATGTCAGCATGGTTGGCCGAAAATAGGTCTGCTCGTAGGCCAAATATATCTTATTCGAACCGATTGATGGTTTGCCGGCGATCCGGTCCAAATCTTCCATGGTCAGGCTTGGTCCATTTCCAATGACAAAGCCGTTTTGACCGCGATATTTATTATGGAGGCGCTGCCACTCCCGAAGACTGGCATTTAAAATTATTCCTTTTTCATATAACCATCGTATAGATTGACGACGAGTATCAAGAAAAAAAGGAGGGCGTGGCGTGGGCCGTTGGCTCAGAGAGTCTACTGATAGCAAACCACAAATTGCTCGTTTCAATCGCCGCCGGAGAGAAGATACCCAAACTGACGGTGCAGTGTGGTATAGTTTTTTGAGAAAATATACAAGACACATTTAAATTCAATTTCTCGTCGAGATTTCAAAGATCCGGAATAAAATATATTGAAATAATATAATAAACTGATGCATATAGTGGAACCGGAAAATAAACCCACGAATCTTGCTGTCAACGCTATTGCGGTTGGAGTCGTTGACAGGTGAATTCAGAAACAGCGGACCGGCCAGTAAATCTGGCACCGAAATGGCTGCAATATTATGGTCATTGCATCCCGGCTCATGGCAAAGCAAATGGAGACTGCAGGGACAAAATGATAGGAGTCAGGCACGACTTAGGTGGCAGCGGTTAAGACAAGCAGGCTGACCGGCTTTCCACGAACGGCACACTCGATCTGTTCCTCGACGATACTCAGCATGGCGTCGACACCGGACGTTAACATATCGTTGACAAAATCGACGATTTCAATCGACGTCAAAAGGGGCGCTATCGAATGGACCTGAAACAGATACTCGCAGGAATGCTTCGTCAGGAATTCATAAACAAACTGTTCGTGAGTCGCCGTATCATTACCCAGTTCCTCTGGTCGTTTGTGAAAAAAAACGTGTTCTTCAGAGGCGATATTTCCAAAATCAGAATGTTCTGAATTCACCCATATTTCGTCGAATATATTTGCTTGTTTACATTTACGTATAGCACGCGTAATCAATGGTATTCCGCCTAAAAGACGGAGATTTTTATGTTTCAAACGCTGACTACCCATGCGGGCGGGTATCATTGCTATCTTAGAAACACTCATAGCCTGAATTCAGTGTATTGAAAGAGAGCGGAGATTTCCTGGGAAACATTCAGTGGTGAAGCAAGGCTAAACAATTCTTCACCCTTGGCCGCCGGAGACAATGCGTTCACGGGAAAGATTGCACGACCCGTAATATCCCCATACCACCCGCCGGCTTCATCGACGATCAAGGCACCGGCGGCATCATCCCAAATCTTGGCTTCCCGACTCAGATTCGCTCTCAGCCGCGCGTCCGCTACGTAACATAGTTGCAAGGCCTGAGAGCCCATAATTCGGAATTTACCAAACCGCCGGCCCAAGTCAAGGAGTGGTTGCCGATCATCGAGTTCCTCGCACCACAGTATGAAACCTGAACTTATCCCGATTGGTGCTTGCTCGGAGACGCCCCCCGCGAGGCTTAGGGGCTGCCCATTCAATCGTGCTCCATAACCGCGTACGGCGTCAAACATCTCATCGTGGATTGGATCGCAGATTGCTCCGACAACGGGCAAGCCATCGAATAACAAGGCCACGGAGACAGCGCGCGGCGCCAAGCGGTGGATTACATTCGTTGTGCCGTCCAATGGATCAACAATCCAGATCGGCCCAGAGACGGTATCGAGCCCGTGAAAGCTCTCCTCGCCGACCACGCGGTGGTCGGGAAAAGCTTCGGTCAGCGCTCGCAGCAGGTAATGTTCGATCTCAATATCGATCCGCGTGACGTAATCATGGGGCGCCTTAACCCGCACATCCAATTTACCCGAGTAGGCACCGATTCTTCGGGCGGCCTCTTGCACAATGGGAAGCATCGCCTCGCGAACAGCCATCCAGTCATGGTCAGAGGGGTGCGGCGTGCTTATCTTGGTCTCCTCGAAATGTCAAAACGACTCTGCCAATCGGTCCAAAATCGGCAGTAACGGGCATGTTCGCAGGTACAATAGTGTAGGGGGTGCATCCGCCCGTGGCGACGGTGCACCCTGACACGAGCGAGCGCCCGAGGCCCGTCCAGCGATTGACGAAAGCGGTCAAAGCGTTCAGCGCGCCACCGGTTACGTTTGCGGTAGTACCCTCTGCTATTCGCTTTGAATCAAGCGTCAGTCGTACAGGAACGTCGTCAATTTTCCGGCGCCAACCGTCAATGGATGGTCCGAGCACGAGTACCCCAGCCGCGCAGTTATCGGCCAAAAGAGACGGCAAGCCTGCCGCCACTGCATCCCTTGAAGTCACAGCAGTGGTACCACCGAGCTTCCAGCCTACAACTGCCAGTTCGCTGGCGGCAACAAATGCATCCTGAATTGCCAACCTGTCGGCAACAGAAATCGGCCGGACGTCCTCTGGCAGGGCCTCAACCTGCCACCCCTCCCTCCGCGCATCATATAGGAAGTCGCCCCCCGCGCGCGGACCCGATCAGCATGGTCAACAGGCTTTGATGGCATTTATACAACCGGCGTGCGGCTTGCGGACTGCCGGCCGCTATTACACCTGCTCGCAGAGCATCATTGTTTCAAGTACAGAGTGCAACAGCGCTTCGTGACCCACTTCGGTGTGACCGTAGAGCATTGTAGGGATGTGGAACGACACATCGGCTTTGATTTTCCAGAGGGGATTGTCGTCGGCAAATGCCGATAGTGTGATCAGCTTCATGCCTCTTTCTTGGGCCAGCTTTGCGCAGCGCAGGATATTATCCGACCGGCCCGAACTGGAAACACAGATCAGCATGTCTCCCGTCCGAGCTAGGGTCTGCAACGGCTGCTCGTAGACCTTCGCATAGCCGAAGTCATTGGCCATGCAGGTGAGCAGCGGCGCATCCGCCAGCACCATGGATCGCACCCCCAGCTTGTTAAGGGCGTCCTGGGAGAGGTGCGCGCACAACCCGGCGCTACCGCCGTTGCCAACCCACCACAGGGCGCCGTCTTCCCGCCGCAGTGCGTCGAGCAATCCGGGTATGGCATCGAGGCTTCCTGGAGCCCCACACTTTCATCGCCGACGCGACAGCGCGTCTCAAGGATCGCGCGATTCAGACCGTTCAGCCAGTCCACGCTGCTGAGCGTCGATTTTGCGGTATTCCGCGGAGTGGTTACCGTCTGCATTGTCAATTTCTCCTTCGCATGTCTGCTGTGTCAATTTCCGCCATCGACGAGCGCTCGTATCCAGACTCACTACGATCAGGTGGCTTTAGCTTGACATCTGCTATACCATCTGTCAATTTTACAAATATTTTGGGTGTCACTACTGTCCGGATAATCTTGCTGCAATTAGCCCCAAAGCTCCTGATAGAAACAAATCGCAGGCAGCAGTGGTTGTGTTCGATTTCAAATATCTCGTCTACGTTGGAAACTCCAAGCCGGTATCGGCGCGAATTTATTGGATGCCATCGTCAAGAATCAATGAAAAATCCAAAATATGAAAGGCAGAAACTTGCAAATCATTCTATTGACACAATCCAAGGAATTTTGCAACAGAAATTTAAAGTATTGGTAAAATGAGTAAGCTCCGCATCGGCATTGTTGGCCATGGCAAGATGGGTCATATCCGGCGAGAAACGGCGGCGAAGATCGAAAATTTGGAACTGGCGGTCCTGTGTGACGTCAACCAAGATAACGCGTTGGATGGCGTTCCTTTCGAGACCGATTGGCATAAGGTTTTCGACCACAACATCGACCTAGTATTCGTCTGCACTACGAACGATCTAATTCCCGAAGTAGCGGTCGCCGCCCTGAATCGTGGGATCCACACGTTCTGCGAGAAACCGCCCGGCCGCACCATCGACGACGTTCTGCGCATTCGCGCGGCGGAGTCTCGCTCCGGCGGCGCCAAGCTGAAGTTCGGATTTAATCATCGCTATCATCAGGCGGTAATGGATGCAAATGCGTTGGTCGAAAAGGGCCGGCTGGGGCGTGTTCTTTGGATGCGAGGCATTTACGGCAAGGCGGGGGGGCCAGGGTATGACCGCAACTGGCGCAACGATCCGCGCCGCTCCGGCGGCGGCATCCTGATCGATCAGGGCATCCACATTCTGGACCTGCTGCTCCTGTTCTGCGGCGAGTTTGAGGAGGTGAAAAGTTTTGTGGGCCGCAATTTCTGGCAGGTGCCCGTTGAGGACAATGCATTCGCGATGCTGCGTAATAGTGCGGGCCAAGTGGCGATGGTCCATTCTTCGGCCACGCAATGGCGACATACATTCCGTCTCGAGATTTACATGGAGCAGGGTTACCTCGTCATCGAGGGCATCCTTTCCTCGACAGGCACTTACGGGCAGGAAACCCTGAAGGTTGCACGCTGTGTCTTGGATGATGATGGCTACCCCCTGCCCAATCCACAAGAGACCGAGACTTATTATTCGGAAGACCGCTCTTGGGAATTGGAATTGGCTGAATTTCTCGACTGCGTGCGCAACGACAAACCGGTACGGGTCGGATCGTCGGCGGACGCCTTGGCCGTCATGAAGCTGGTACATCAGATATACGACCAAGACGGCCCTTGGAAAAAGCGTGCACAGTTGGTCGAGGGGGCGCGGATAGAAAAATGAGAACCACGGTGATCCTCGATGAGCTGCGGATCGGCCAGATCAAGCCCGATCCGGCTTACGACCTCTACTTCCGTTTGCTTCGCCTCGATCTGGCGACGTTGCTGACCGATCCAGATGCGACCCTGGTGGGAAGGTCTTGCCCCGGTTGTGGTGCGGCCGACGTCCCCGTAAGCTTCGACAAAGAGGGCCTTCTCTTCCATGACTGTCCATTCTGCCACACCGTATTCGTTTCTCCTGTACCGGCTCAGGCGGCACTGGACATTTTGATCAAGAGCGGCCGCAGCGCCCGCTACCGCCGTGAAATGTTCGCCCACAAGCTGGCCGCGCAACGCGTGGAGCATGTGCACCAGTCGCTGATCCAATGGATGTTGAAGACGTGCGACGAGCACGACGTCGATGCTGCAATTTATTGCGACGTGGGCAGCGATGACGAAGCCTGGATCCACGCGGTCGAGCGGGAAGCGCAGTTCCGTGAGAAGACCTTCGTATCGCCGCTGGACCTCTCGCGGAGAAACAGCAACGCACGCTACACAACTTCTCTGGCTGATGCTGCGGGGCCTTTTTCGGTAATTTCCTGCGTATCGGCACTGGACAAAGTCAGCGATCCGTTATCGTTGCTTGAAGCCATGGTGCAACGGCTCCGGCCCGGCGGCCTGTTGTTCTTCACCACCAGCTCTTCCAGCGGGTTGGAGTACAAACTGCTTGGACGCGATGCGCCGAGTTTTTGTGCCCTGGACCGATTGACCATGTTCTCGGTCGAGGCACTGCAGGATTTGCTGCAGAAGCTCGGCCTTGACGTGGTGGAACTGAGTACGCCGGGGCGGCTCGATGTCGAGGCGATAGCCGCCTACCTGCGCGAGCACCCGGCCGCCAAGTCCATTCCATTCTGGGGGTATCTGTTCGAACGCAACGACGAGAAAACCCTCGCCGAGCTGCAGCTCTTCCTGCAACGTAATCTGTTCAGCGCCTACGCCAGGGTCGCTGCCCGCAATCCGGCTTAGATCCCTGGACGTGGTTCACCGGCGGTGCGGTGATGGCGACGATATTTGGATCAAGACGCGTGGCGGATGACACGTGCCGCCCCCAGTGATCAGCGAACTCAGTGATCAACGAAATGAAACGTGTTCTCGTCACCAATCTGATAATGCTGCGTGATCTGGACGAATTTCGCCCGGAGTTGAAGGCGGCCGGGATCGAACCGGTGCCGCATCCGGTCAAGCAGTTCCTCACAGAAGACGAGATGCTGGCGATGATCCCCGGATTCGATGGGGCGATCGCCGGCGACGATCAGTACACGGCGCGGGTGCTCGAGGCTGCCGCGCCATCCCTCAAGGTCATCTCCAAGTGGGGTACGGGTCTCGACACCATCGATCTGCAAGCGGCCCAACGCCTCGGCATCAAGGTCTTCAATTCGCCCGGCGCATTCAGCGATGCGGTCGCCGACGTGGCATTGGGTTACATGCTGATGCTCACCCGGCGCTTGCACCTGATCGACCGGGCGGTACGGGCGGGACAGTGGCCCAAAATCGAGGGGCAAGCGTTACGCGGCAAGATGCTGGGAGTGATCGGCTATGGCGCCATCGGCAGGGGCATCACGGCCCGCGCGGGGGCATTCGGGATGGAAATCCTGGCCAACGATGTGCGCATGGAGGAGATGGCGGCGGAACCGGGCATCAGATTCGCCGGCCTGGCCGATCTGCTGGCCCGCTCCGACTTTGTGTGCCTGTGCTGCAACCTCACACCCGAGAACCATGGCCTGATCGACGCCACGGCGTTGGCCCGCATGAAACCCTCCGGCTACCTGATCAATGTCGCTCGCGGCGCTCTGGTGGATGAGCACGCCTTGCTCTCCGCGATAAGCGGCGGACGCCTCGCCGGCGCCGCTCTTGACGTCTATCAGCAAGAACCCCTGCCGGCCGGTCATGCCCTCACCCGGAGCGATCACATCATCCTGGGCTCGCACAATGCCAACAACGCGGCCAGTGCCAACGAATACGTCAATCGAAACACCATCCGCAATCTGTTGAGGGGATTTGGCCTGGCATGATGGCGTTGTGATGCGGGCCGGCCGGTCTCACCGCATCTCCGCTGCTCGTGTTTTTTCGGAGCCGATTCCTGCCACGCATGCTGAACAAAATCCCGCTTGATTCCGGGGCAAGGCGTGATGCGGATTTGGAGTGAAGTCCTGCGTTGCCGACCGCCCCTCAGATTTTTGCCTGGAAATTCAATAATATTCCTATCCCCTGAGCGGAGGCAGGATGGATGGCGGGGTATTCACACAGGATACGATCGAGGAAGGGGCATGCTGCATGAAGCCAAAAATCAACTCACTGATATGACAAATGTAATTGGCTTCGTTTTGTAATTTCCGGTGTTCCGGACCCTATTCCCCTGCGCGGACAAGCCCAGCTTGCCCATTGGATTTATCTTACAATATCAACGGAGTTAAGTCAAGAGACAATTTGCATTATCAGCGACTCAAGGCGGCTTTGGCCGATTTTTTTGAGGAAGACGGAAGAAAATGCCGGATTCACGCCTGAAATGAGAATTTGGGGCGACCCACCTTTGGCCTGGAAGCGGAACAGCGAATCCGGGATGCATCGAGCCGTGGTGATTGGGGGATTCGGCAGATCGCAAGGGAGTTGAGCGTGGGGATTAGCGCGGTACAAAAGGTGAAGATGGAGATTCAGGCACAATGGTAAATTTCCGATCCTGCTAGACTCGAAATTTGGAAGGTGTTACAAACACGCAGGTCACAGGATGTGTACTTTATTTTCCACCAGGACGGAGGAGGACAATGTCAAAATACATCACATGCACATTTTCCGCCGGGATGCTTCCGAGCGAATATGCGGTGACCATTAAAATTGAAGGTCGTGAACTCTCTCTGTTTGCCCCAAAAACTAATGTGGTTGTTACGGATGCCGATTCGGGTAGAGGGCTATTAGAAGTTCAAGTTGTCGATGGTGATCACAACGTGATCGGTCTGCCAGCGGAAATTTTTGAATTGGGACGTCGCTTTATCGAATACCCAATTGAGCAGCTAAAAAGCGCATGATCTTGAGTAATCAAGAAATCTTGAAAGCAGTTCAGGCAGGTGATTTACAGATTGGGGAACTTACGGGGAACGAAAATCCAGGGGAGCCGCCATTCAATACAACGTCAATTGATCTGCATCTGGCTGATGAAATTTCAATACTGAAGGCCGGGCCAGCCGCTATTGATCTAACCCAGAGCGGTCTTCCGAATTTCTTGCAAAGTAATTCTGAGCCCATCTCAATCAGCCCAAATCAACCCTTCCGGCTTGACCCTGGCGACTTTCTAATTGCCAAAACAGAAGAATCCGTTGACTTTCCGGTAGGCCCCGGTCGCCCCCAATACGCAGCCCGTGTAGAGGGCCGTAGCAGCATTGCAAGATGTGGTGTGCTGGTTCACTTCACAGCCCCGACAATTCACGCCGGATTCAGAGGTACCATAACGCTAGAGATTACCAACCTTTCTCCAATGAGTTT
>JACZRV010000100.1 GCA_022574555.1 SAR324 cluster bacterium | reverse complement strand
TCTTAGAAGTTGTCATGATCAATTTCCTTTGTCCCTATACACATCAAAAATATCATTCACGATTTTTGCAGCCACTGGGTATTGAGAAGCGAAAAATAGATAATATACTGTGGCGCCGATTGAGTTGCGCATGGGAATCGGGTTCGGCACGTACTTGAAATTGGCTACACCTTCGAGGCGTTTTCGGAAGGCTTCTGCAACCTGCACGTTATCCATTACCTTCTCTTTTTCAACAGTACCGAAGATGTTTAATTGTGGAGACGGTCTAAAAATAATGTCTCGCCAAGAATTATCTCCCCAAAAGGTATTCATTCTTTCGATGTGCAATTCCGTAATACCGTCGATATTCTTTTTCCACAATACATTCCGATTCATATCCATCACAGGAAAATTTAAGAATATTTCAATAGTTTTCGAATGTCCGGCCCTTTGAATTACTTTCCAACTCAAATGAAGACCATACGGATCTAACAGACATAATCCTCTACAAAAATTTTCATATTTAATTTCAGGAAAAACTTCATCGATCAGAATATTATTGCAGTCACCGACATATGTTTTGACATCATCTCGATCACCTATCGCTTCCCGTAAATAATCAACCTTATCAGACTCAATATCAATATAGTAGTATTTCTTGAACGGCGGATCAATCCCTAGTGCTATAAGTGGGCTTCCAAGTACAGTTTCTCCTGTTTCTCGGGATATGTGTTCCCCTGGTCCAGAGAAAGCGTCTATATAAACGTGATGGAAAGCCGGTTCGGTACTGGCATTGAGTATCTTCGAATACTCAGTAGCGTACCGTTCGATTATCTCTAATTTAATCTCAGACCAATACCCAATTTCGTCGAATTTGATTTCTTGCATTCGGCCCCCCGCAGCAAGTGATCACACGGTACGCAATCTTCAAACAAAGTAAATTATCTCATCCATTAAATTTTGGTAGCCAAATGTCAAGATATTTTGTTCTTGAAGCGCAAAGATTGCAAAATAACAGTAACATAGGGCAAATGGGGTGGCACTGCCGCGCCCGATGTGGCAAAACTAACTGTCGTGGCGAATAAACAGCGGGCAGGCACGTATGGGTGACCGAAAAATGGACCGATTCAGCAAGTCATATGACGTGATCGTGGTGGGGGGCGGCCATGCGGGGTGTGAGGCGGCTTTGGCGGCGGCACGGATGGGCTGCGAGACCCTCGTGGTGACGATGACCGTGGAGACGATGGCTCACATGCCGTGCAATCCGGCCATCGGTGGATTGGCCAAGGGCAATCTGGTCAAGGAGGTCGACGCCCTCGGCGGGGCCATGGGTCTGGTGGCCGATGCGACCGGCATCCAGTTCCGCGTGCTCAATCGTTCCAAGGGTGCCGCCGTCCAGGGGAGCCGTTGCCAGTCGGACATGTTTCGCTATCGCGCTCGCATGCGGCAGCGGGTGGAGGGGCAGGAGCGCCTCACGATTCGCCAGGCCGCGGTGGAAGAGCTGTTGACCGAGGGCCCCCGGGTGGCCGGTGTGCGTTGCGCCGATGGGGATATTCTTCTGGGCCGTACCGTCATCATCACCACCGGCACCTTCCTCAACGGCCTGATTCACCGGGGAGACGAGCGGCACGAGGCGGGAAGAATCGGCGAACCTCCGTCCAAGGCGTTGCCCAAATCCCTGGGTGGGCTGGCCGTGGAGATGGGCCGGCTGAAAACCGGCACAACCCCCCGGCTGAGGAAGGACACCATCGATTGGGAGACTTTGGAGGAGCAAAAAGGGGACGAGCCGATCCGCAAGTTCAGCTTTTGGGATAGCCGCATCGAGCTGCCGCAAGTCTCGTGCTTTATCACCTACACCAACGCCGCTACCCATCAGGTGATCCGGGACAATCTCCATCTTTCGGCCATGTATAGCGGCGCGATCAAGGGTGTTGGGCCCCGGTATTGCCCCTCCATCGAGGATAAAGTCGTCAAGTTTCCCGATAAGGAGCGGCACCAGGTCTTTCTGGAGCCGACCGGATTTGACTCTGAGGAAATCTATCCCAACGGGCTTTCCACGAGCCTGCCCGAAGCGTGCCAGCTCGCTTATCTGCGCACGATTCCCGGTTTGGAGCGGGTGGAAATCATCCGGCCGGGCTACGCGGTGGAATACGACTACGTTTTGCCCTTGCAACTCCGCCATACCCTGGCATTGAAGAACCGGCCCAATCTGTTCCTTGCGGGTCAGATCAACGGCACGACGGGCTATGAGGAGGCGGCGGCCCAGGGAATCGTCGCTGGGATCAACGCGGCGCTGCAAGTACAGGGGGCGCCGGAATTCGTCATCCGCCGCGACGAGGGATATATCGGCGTGCTGATCGATGACCTGATCACCAAGGGTACCGAAGAACCGTATCGCATGTTCACCTCCCGGGCCGAGTATCGACTCTTGCTGCGGGAGGACAACGCCGACCTGCGATTGTCCGAGAAGGGTTACCGAGTGGGCTCGCTGCCGGAACATCTCCGCCGTCGCGTGGTGGAAAAGCAGCGCAAGATCCACGCCCTGCGCTCGATATTGGATGCGGAACGGGTCTATCCGACCGCAGAGGTCAATACCGAATTGGCGCGACTCGGCCAGCCTCCCATCCGCAACCGCTCGAGCGCCGCGGAACTCGTGCAGCGGCCGGAAATGAGCCTGGATCAGCTCTCCGGCCTGGCCTTCCTCGCCGGCACGCTGAATCTTGCGGCCTGTCCGGCAGCGGTGCGGGAACAGGTGGAGATCGGCATCAAGTACGAGGGCTACATTCAGCGGCAGACCCGCCAACTCAAGCTTTTCGACCGGCTGGAGGCGATCCGCCTTCCCGACGACCTGGACTACGCTGCCATCGCCGGGTTGTCCGTCGAAGTGGGCCAGAAGCTGGGGCATCACCGACCGGAAACCCTGGGCCAGGCCAGCCGCATCAGCGGCATCACGCCCGCGGCAATCACCCTGCTCGCCGGCTATCTCAAGGCCCGAGACCGCCCGGCGCGGAAAGCTTCCTGAGTTCTGCTGGTGCGATAGCGGCTCAACGCAGATCAATCAATTCTCAATTCCATTAGGGCTATCGTTGGAACGTTACATCGTTGAAGGGGGGCATCCCCTGAGTGGGGAAATCACTCCCGCCGGCAACAAGAACGAGGCGCTGCCCACCCTGGCCGCCGTGCTGCTCACCGCCGACGCGGTGACGGTTCACAACGTCCCCAACATCAAGGATATTCGGGACATGCTGCGCCTGCTGGAGGGCCTGGGCGTAAACGTGGAATACCTGGGCGATCACAGCCTGCGCCTGCAAGCCGGTGAGGGGAGTGCCACGTCGCCGGATCCCGCGATCGCCGGCCGCATCCGGGGGTCGTTTCTGCTGGCCGGTCCTCTATTGGCGAGGCACGGGGAAGTGACCCTGCCGGTGCCAGGAGGCGATCGCATCGGCCAGCGGCGGCTGGACACGCACATGCTCGTGCTGGAACAGATGGGAGCCCTGGTGGATTGGGGTACGGGACACCACTATCGGCTCACCCTTCCCGGGGGGCGATTTCAGGGCAGACCCGTATTCCTGGACGAGGCTTCGGTGACTGCCACGGAAAACGCCGTGATGGCCGCGGTTTGCGCCAAGGGAACGACCGTGCTGGAGAACGCCGCGTCCGAACCCCATGTCCAGGGGCTCTGCCGCATGCTGGTGGCCATGGGTGCCCGAATCGACGGAATCGGCACCAACCGCGTCGAGGTCGAGGGTGTGGATAGTCTGTCGGGCTGCGAACACACACTCCTTCCCGATCATACCGAGGTGGGCTCGTTCATCGGACTGGCCGCGGTGACCGGGGGCGAATTGCTGATCCGCGACGCCGGCATTGAAAACCTGCGCATGATCCGTCTCGTATTCCGGCGGCTGGGGGTGGAATGCGTGGAGGAAGGTGCCCATCTGCGGATTCCCGCAGGGCAGGAACTGACCATTCGTTCCGATCTCGACGACGCTATTCCCAAGATTGACGACGGGCCGTGGCCGGCGTTTCCCTCCGACCTGACCAGCATCGCCACGGTCGTGGCGACCCAATGCAAAGGCACCGTGCTGATTTTCGAGAAGATGTTCGAAAACCGGCTGTTCTGGGTCGACGGATTGATCCGCATGGGCGCGCGCATCATCCTTTGCGATCTCCATCGGGCCGTGATCGTGGGTCCGGCACGCCTGGCGCCGAGTATCATCTCCACACCGGATATTCGCGCCGGGATGGCTCTGCTCATCGCCGCCCTATGCGCCGATGGGACGAGCGAGATCCAGAACATTCAACAGATCGACCGGGGCTACGAGGCCATCGACACTCGGCTCAACGCAATCGGGGCCCGGATTCGGAGGGAACAGGTGTAGTTGCCAGCGGAAGAGAGCCGGAAGTGATAGATCACGGGACATAAATTGATAGATCACGGGACATAAATCACGGGACACGGCGCGGCCGTCCGGAATCGGCCCAGGCGCGATCGATTTGTGCCCGCAATTCGCGCTTGAACCGCTCCGCCCCGAATCGCGCGGCATTGGCGACACAGGCGCTGGGGTCAAACCGCAGCGGGGATCGTTCGAAAAGCTCGACAGCCGCCGCCAATCCTTCCACGGTCGGGTCGGTATACAGCAGGCCGGTTTCGGGAGTGACCGATTCCAGCGCTCCTCCCGCCGCGAGCGCGATAACCGGGGTGCCCGATGCCTGGGCTTCCACCGGCACGAGACCGAAATCGTCGCAGCCGGGAAAGATCAGCGCCTTCGCCCCGCGGTATAAGGCGGCCATCGTTTCGTCGCTCACCGTACCCAGAAATTCGATATTGGCCCCGGCCATGCGGCGGCATCGCTTCTCCCCAGGACCGCTGCCGGCGACCTTGAGCGGCAGTCCCAGCTGGGTAAACGCCGCCACGGCCTGATCGGGACGCTTGTTGGGTGTCAGCGCACCGGCGAGCAGATAATAGTTGGCCTTCGGGCCGAGAGGTGAGAATCGGGCCAGATCGACCGGGGGATACACGACCGTCGCCGCCCGGCCGTAGACCCGTTCGGCCTGGCTCTGTACGTAACGGCTCACCGCAATGAAGTGGTCTACCTGCTGCGCCGTACGGCGATCCCACCTTTGCAGGAACGGCCGCAACACGCGGGCCGCGGTGCGCAGCACCGGGGAAGCCCGCTGCGGGGCGAAGTAATCCCCATAGCTGGCCCAAATATACCGCATCGGGGTGAGCAGATAACAGACATGGAGCGGGCGCGCACCGTGCTTCACACCCTTGGCCACCGCGTGGGAAACGCTTACGATCAGGTCGTAAGCGGACAGGTCGAATCGCCCGATGAGATAGGGAAACAGGGGCAGCAGGAGGCGGTAATGGCGAGCCGCACCGGGAATCCGCCCGAGCACGGAGGTCCTGATCGCCATCTTTTCGATTCGTGGCGAAACCCGGCCCGGATGGTGAATCAGCGTATAGAGATCGGCGTGTGGAAACAGGTCGCAAATGGCCTCGAGCACCCGCTCGCCGCCACGCATGCCCGTGAGCCAGTCGTGCACCAGGGCTACTCGAAATTGCGATAACCAATGGCTCAAGATGTTTTCGGCCTTGCGTGACCTATCGCTCTCCACGCTCTCTCACCGCCCCGGGGGAGCTGAACCGCAAACCCCATGGTAAAGCGAATCATTGGCCGGTGTGGGCAAACGGTGGCTACGACTGACCATTCGGCAGAGATTTATAATCCTGAAAAAAGCCTATGCGGCGATTGACAGTATGCGGCAGGCGGTTTAGGCCATGGGTACCATGGGCCACCGGCCGCACTGTGTATGCCTGCGATAATCTGTCGGCGCGGATCCATCCCAGCCGTTGCCATCTGAGCCGTTTGACAACTGAGCCGTTTGCCATCTGAGCTGTTTGACAACTGAGCTGTTTGACAACATAGCCCGGACCACGAGTACATGCTTAAGCAATTGACCCGTCTCAACGGCCATATCGGATTCTCCCGCGCCCGCCCGGAATCTGCACCTCACAGCACTATCCAACGCCCAACGCATGGGCCAGCCGGTTGCCTGCGATGGACGGCCGCGTCGGTTTTCCTTTTTGCGATCGTGGCCGGATCCTCAACCGTTCATGCGGCCGGCTGCGATGAAGTGCTTCTGAACCGAATACAAGATGTTTATCAGGCCATGACCAGTTTTACCGGCCGGTTCGAGCAGGAGGATCTGCGCACCAACGGAGAACGCACTTTGGCGCAAGGCACCATCGCCTACCTCAAGCCGGGGCGGATGCGCTGGGACTATGACCCGCCCCACGAACAGCTCGTGGTAACCGATGGCGAGACGGTGTGGCTTTTCGATCCATTGCTGGACAACGTCACCATGCAGCCTCTGGGCGATGTGACCCAGGGTACGCCCCTGGCTTTCCTGCTGGGGGTGGGAAATCTGACCGAGGATTTCCGCTGCCGGGCCCACACCCGTGCGCCGCCCTCCGATGGTCTGAACTACGTCGAGCTGGTTCCAATCGATCAAATTCCGACGTTGGAATACATCCAGATCGGAGCCGATCCGGTCACTGCCGCTCTGGAGGTATTGTTCATCGTGGATACTCAAGGCAATCTGCGCAAGGTGAGTTTTATCGATCTGGAGCGCGAAGTAAATTTCCCGGAAGGCCACTTCATGTTTCTCATCACCGATGAAATGGAAGTGATCACCAAATAAGCCCGAAAATTACCGGCTTTGAGGTAGACTGTAGTGATGGCCGGCCCGAAACCGGTCCGCCGGAACCGCCGGCAACGGCGTGATGCATCTTAATCCGGCGGATCGTCGTTAATGAATCAGACGCGTTTTCGCACGCTCCTTGCAGGTAAATGGGTATTCATTGAATTCTGCTGCGTGGAAAATCTGACAGGGACATTTAGAACATGCTGATATCTATGCGAATTTACACGGAACGAGCCCGGGCCGCGAGTAAATGGCCCCGGTTTCGCTGGACCCATGAGGTAAAATGAACACAATCCCCTGGCTCAATCGTTGTGGCCGCAATGGGTGGATGACCCTGGCCTTGATTGCCGTCCTACTTTTCGGCGTGATTTTGGCCGGGTGCGACGGTGATACCAAAGTCGACGAGCAAGAAAAGTGCGACGACCAACTGAACGAAGGAAATTGGGACAAGGCGATCGAAATATGCGGTGCGATCGATACCGATGAAGGCCATTCCAAAACCGCACAAGCCTATATGGGCCGGGCCGGGCTCGGGTTATTGGGATTTATCGAAAAGATATCCGACACGACTCTTGAGGGTTTGGCCCTGATTCTCAGTGTTTTCTCGCTTACCGCCGCCGAGTTCAGCGACGCAGACAAGGCGATCACGGAGTTGCTCTTAATCAATGCACCCTCGGACACGGACTATTTCAATCTCACCCTGACCAGCGACATCATCCTCGCGTCGCTACTGAAGTCGGGGCTCGGCATCACGGTGGACGCAACAACCGGTGATATTACGATCCCGGGAATTACCGATACGGACCTGGCGTCCTTGAGTTCAACGTCCAGTGTCGGCGAAATTCAGACCGTTTTGGATGACATCTACGCGGGTACCTATTACCAAACCACTCCGCTGATTTACGACGATGCCGATGCCGATGTGCTGGATTTGCTGAAAGTATCCACCTATGTCCAGGCCAACCAGAAAGGCACCAAGGGATTTCCGCTGGAATCGTTATCCAGCCTGGATTTTGCCTCGCAGATCGACAATGGCACGTGCGGTCTGGCCACGGGCGATACCGCCAGCGGAGCCGGAACCGCAGCGGAAGGTACCGCAGTGTCGCTGAATTTCGTGCGTCGCCTGAACACGTCGCAAACGGACGCGATCTATCTGGCCGAAGATCTGCTGTTCGTGCTGCTGGACTCTAGCGGGTCGGTCGATTCCACCCTGGAATGGGGGGGGAGTTTCGCCCTTCCTTCGGCTCTGCTGAATCCGGACCACTTCCTGGTCGAATGCGGTGGGGATGGAACGGCCGCCTTGGACGAATTCACCGTTTGCATGGCCGCGGGAGCGACGGATCTGGGGGGCAGCGTCACTTCCCTGCTCTTTCCGGCGAGCCTCTCCGTCGACCCCACGCTGACGACTACCGCGGACGGTACTGGAACGATTTGCGGTGGAGCGGATTGTTCCCACTGGCCGCTGTTTAGCATCGACGGAGATCCCACCACCAATGATGCCACCACCGGCACCAACGCCGACGACGCCAAGATTGCACTGGCCCAGGTGTTCCACACCGCTTATCCGGTGGACAACAGCATTACTGACTCGACGGACGCCGCATTCGACGCCTCGCTGCTCTGCGTGGCCGATGACGGCTGGGTGCACGTCCGCGAGTATGACATTTACCTGCGAACTTTCGGTGGGAATTGAGATGCCGCCGCTTCATATGACGTCAAGGATGTATCTCATGTTGCTTGCATCATTTGATTGCACATCGACCCTGCTCTCTCGCCGCCTGCGATATTGGGCGGTGGGTTTGCTGTCGTTGGTCATAGGGCTTACCGCTGTGGGTACCGCCCAGGCCGACCCTATCCGCCGCTTGGCCCAAAATCCGCGCGGTCTGGCACTGGGGGGCACCGGCATGTCCTACGCCGACGATGAGATGGGGCTTTATTACAATCCGGCGGGGTTGGCTTCCGTCGATAACTGGTGGGTCGAGTTGTTGCCCATCATGATCGAGACATCGCCGGATGCCGTCGAGTTCGGCCAAAACATTGCCGGTGGCGACGCTGGCTTGGATAACGTATCCGGATTGATCAAAGACCTGGCAGGCCGGGATTTCCATCTGCGGGCCATGTATTACCCGACGGCCATCGTCAATATCACGGATGGATTCACCTTCGGCGGCGGTGCGTTTTTCGAGGTTGAGGTCGATCTGGAAATTCGCAACGTGGCCTTCCCGGAAACCGAAGCCTACTACCGGCTCGATCAGGGACAGGCTTACGCAGTCACCTTTCCCCTGGGGGAAGGTACGTTTCTCACCGGAATAGGGGCTCGCACGATCAAGCGTGAAACCGGTGCCGGCACGATCACCACAGCCAAATTGATCGAAATCGCCGATTCCGGTGAATCCTTGGACATTACGAAGGAATTGGACATCCGCAAAGGAGAGACGACCGCCTACGATTTGGGATTCCTCTGGCGCCTTGAATCGTTCTCGGCACTGCGGGGTCAATTCGCCATGGTTGTGCAAAACGTAGGCGATGCCAGCTTCGGCAGTGTCAAAAAAGGCGCACCCGACCCGATTCCGCAGGAAATCGGGTTTGGCTGGTCGTTCCGGCCCAGATTCACGCCGATCATCAATGGTTTGTTCGCCCTTGAATTCCGGGACGTGGGCTTCGCGGCGACCGATGATGACAGTATCGATAAGCGTACCCATTTCGGGATCGAAGTGGGCATCATTCCCATGGATATATCGACGAACCTGGTGACCTTTAGGGCCGGTTATGGATCGGGCCAGGTCTCATACGGACTCGAGATATCGTTGTGGCATTCGTTCACCCTGCAGTATGTCTTCTACGGCCAGGAATATGGCGAGTTGGCAGGCGACGATCCCCGCGAACGCCAGTTGCTCCAGATCAACCTGTTGGGTTTCTGATCCCGATTGCCGGCGCCGTTGCCGGCCCAGCCACATTGACGGCACCGCAGCCGGCTAAGCCACTTGGCGCTATCCATCCTATCGTTAGGCGGGCCCGGCTCGCGATCATCAGGCGGGTCCGGCTGGCAGGCTCCACGCGCCGCGATATTTTCGGCCATTTGCCACCCGTGTTGATCGGCGATCTGATCCGCAGGCGCGCTGAAATCTCTCCGGAAGCCGTCTTCTGGCGGCAGGGGGGCTTGGTTTGGCGTTACGGAGAATTCAACGCCGCGGCAAACCGCATCGCCCGAGCCTTGACGGCCCGAGACCTGCCGGCGGGCACCATCATCGGCATTTGTGCCGACAGCGGACCGTGGTACGCCATGGTGCACTTCGCTGCCGCCAAAGCGGGATTGATGCTGGCCCACATAAACCCCAATTATACCTCCCACGAGTTGTCCTGGTGTGCCGCCCACGCCGGCTGCGCGCTTGTCTTCCACGATAATCCGCGCCGCGGCGTCGTGGCCGCCGTACGGGGTTCCCTGCCCCTGGTCAAGGAATGGATCGCATTGCCGTCCCCGGACGATCGTTCCGGGATGCCGCAGGTTTGGCGCTCCTGGCTCGGCGGCCATCCCGATACCGAGCCCGATCCGGCCACGGTATCCCCGCACCCTGACGAACCGTTTCAACTGCTTTACACCAGTGGCACCACCGGCTTCCCCAAAGGGGCACTGATCAGCCATGGCAGCAAGCTGCGGCTGGGCGCGGCCCACGCTCTCAATATCTCCCTGCGTGCCGGAGACCGGGTGCTGAGCGCACTGCCCCTGTTCCATCACTTCGGCCAATGGCTGCTGCTCGTGTCCGTGCCCCTGGTCGGCGCGGAAGTGGCCGCTTTGCCCCGCTTCGATGCGGCGGCATACCGGCAGGCCCTGGCACACGACAGAATCACTCACTTGCCGGCCGTGCCCACCATGCTGAGCCGGCTGTTGGCATCCGATTCGGCGACCCATCCGGCGACCCATCCGGCGGCCGATCCGGAAGCCGATCCGGCAGAAGAGTTTGCGGCGCCCGAGCTGCGGCATATCGTTTATGGCGGCGCGCCGGCACCGTCGGGGCTGGTGCGCCGGCTTCGGCGATGTTTCCCTGGGGTGAACCTGTTTCAGGGCTTCGGGCAGACCGAAACCGGTTATTGCCTGGGGCTCACCGACGCCGAACACGATAATCACGCCGACAGCTTGGGCCGGCCGGACATTCGCTCCGAAATACGTCTGCTCGACGAGGAAGGCCGCGATGTGAGCCCCGGCGAAGTGGGAGAAATCGTGGCCCGCACCCCGTATCTGATGAACGGCTATCACCGGGAACCCGAAGCCACGGCGGATTATTTCCGCTTCGGCGCCAGTTGGGGCCGCACCGGCGATCTGGCTTGGCGCGACGACGCGGGCTATTACCACCTGGCTGGACGGCGGCAGGAACTCATCATCACCGGCGGGGTCAATGTCTATCCGGCCGAGGTGGAGCGCGTTCTGGCCGAACACCCAGCCGTATCCGAAGCCGCGGTCTTCGGTGTGCCTCACGATGACTGGGGCGAGGCCGTGACCGCCGCCGTGATCCTGGCAAAATCTGCCCCCTCCGCCGGTCAATCGACGACCGATCCGGATGGGCCGAATTCAGCCATCGAGCCCGAACTGCTGGCACACTGCCGCCGCATGCTGGCCCCGTTCAAATGCCCCAAGCGGATCATCGTCCTGGAAGAATTCCCCCGCACCGCGAGCGGGAAGGTGAGGAAGGCCGACCTGCGGAACCTTGCCTCCAACACAAATTGAACCATGGATTAGATTCGGGAAGAATCCACGCTCGCTCCGATAGATGTCCGCATGTTACCTCCCCGCTTTGCGCCAACCGGCCTGACGCGCTTCTTCCTCGCTGCAAAACCACCGCTCGCCCTTGGATTCATCGATTTTGGTGCGGCCATACCATCCGCCACCGGGGACGTGATAGATTTTGCATCCGCCCCTGCCAATATTGCCCTTGATGTCGCAATCGCGCCCCGCCGAGGTTTTCGGTGCGCCGCGCTTTGCCGGCTCCGCGTCGGGCATGAAATCGGACCTGGGATCGACCCTGGCCCACAAGCCCCTGCGGTTCCGCCGCGCGTCGCGTTCCAGCCGCACAAATTCGGCTTTCCGCTCGAAGGGGAAACGCGTGTAAGCCCGCCCAAAGCCTTGCTTAATGAGCTCGGCATTGAGGAAAAACAGGTCCGGATCGCGGTAGACGTAGGCCAGGACCCGGCCGTAGCGGTCCCGCAAAGGACGGCCCGTCTCCAGCCGAATCAAGCGTTTTTCCATCTCCCGCTTGGTGAATCGATAGGCTTCGGGACCGTAATACTGGATGGGCTTCCTCGGATGCTTCGTTTCCGGCGTGTCCACCCCGATCAGCCGCACCCTGTTGCCATCCCGCAGGCGGAGCGTGTCTCCGTCGACCACGCGCTTGACCAAAAACAAATTCTGGCGATGCGCGGTGCGCACGATCCCCAAATCCCGTGCCGACCGCCCCGTGGCGTAATCCACCCGATACCCGATCTGGCGGCCCCCCGAGTACCGCGCATGGTGTCCGTTCGATTCCGTACCCGCCAAGGATTCGAGGGGCCAGGCGGCGAGCAGCAAAAGCAGGGGAACTAAGGCCGGATGGCGTTGCCCACCACGATGCCGGTGGCGAGGATCACCGCGGCCAGCACGATCGACATGGGGATGCTTCCTTCCCGGATCAGCTTCCATTCATCCACCCCGCGGTTTAGGAAGTTGAATATCGTCAGCGACAGCACCAGCGCGATGGCCATGCTGACGGAGCCAACCAATGCCCATCCGAAGGTGATGAGGTATGCCATTAGAATTTCCATAGAACCTCACGAACATGTTACGGCCATTATGTGGCCGGCCGCGACTTACCACGGCGTCTTGCGGTATTTGGAGAAGTCCGGTTCTCGCTTGGCCTTGAAGGATTCGCGGCCCTCGCGCCCTTCCTCCGTGCCGTAGAACAGATGGGTGGCGCCGTGGGCGATGGCCTGGATGCCGTAGACGTGGTCGGTATCGGCGTTGAACGACGCCTTGAGGAATCGCAGGGCGGTGGGGCTTTTGCTGAGAATTTTGTCGCACCAGCGCCGGGTTTCGGCCATCAATTCGGCCGCGGGCACGACCTTGTTGACCAGCCCCATGGTTTGCGCCTCTTCGGCGTCGTAGAGTTCGCAGAGATACCAGATCTCCCGCGCCTTCTTTTCCCCCACCATACGGGCCAGGTAAATGGTGCCGAAACCGGCGTCGAAGCTGCCCACCTTGGGTCCGGTCTGTCCGAACTTGGCCCGGTCGGAGCAAAGGGTCAGATCGCACAGCATATGAAGAATGTGCCCGCCGCCTACCGCATAGCCATCCACGGCGGCGATCACGGGTTTGGGCACCTCGCGCATGACCCGGTGGAATTCCCGCACGTGTAGCCGTGGGGCGCCGCTTTGGTCGTCCACGTAGCCCCCGTCGCCACGAATCTTCTGGTCGCCACCGGTACAAAAGTTGCCTTCTGCGCCGGTCAGCACGATCGCTCCGATGGATTCATCGTGCCACGCATCATTGAAGGCGGCGATCATCTCATCGATCGTGCGCGGGCGAAAGGCGTTGAGCACCTGGGGGCGATTGATGGTGACGGTGGCGACGCCGTCGGTCTTGTCGTAGAATATATCGTTGAATGGTTCGATCATGGTGGATCAGGTATCCTGAATGGGGTGTGCCGTGGGTGCGCCCGTGAAAGGCGGAGGATGGGTGATTGCCGGGGGCTCGATAGGTACGAGGCGCCCACCTTTCTCGCTCATTGGGGTAAGCAGAGACCACTCTCGAAGATCGAAGGCGGATCCGGCGGGGCGGCCGGGAGTTGCCGGCAAGTCTGACGATCCTTCGGCTTTGGCCCTCGACTTTGGCCCTCGACTTTTGCCATGTTATTGACCCATTTCGCCGGAAAGGCAAGACCGTGATCTTGGCCCCACGCCCCTGGCATCACTTGGAATCCCGGTATCAATGACCCAACGAGAGGCCCTGGAAGCGCTTTGCACTCGTGCCTGCGGGCAGGCCCAAGCGACGCAGGCGCCGGTGCTGGCCAGCTTTGCCACAGTAAGCACAGTGAGTGGCGGCATCGATCCCGTCGCCGAATTGGAGGCGCGGGACGCTTGCTATGAGCAAGCCGATTTCCGCTTTGTTTGGGCACGACCCAAGGACGGCCTGACCTTGGCCGCGCGTGGTGCCGCGGTGCGATTTCGGGCTTCAGGCCCCAGGCGCTTCCACGACATGCTGGAACAAGTGGAAACCGCACTCAAGGCGGCCGTTTGCGCCCAAGATGGTGAAGCCGATGCGGGTGGTGCGCCGTATGCGCTGGGCGGCTTCGCATTTTTCGATGAACTGGACGATAGCCAGTGGCCGGGATTCGGGACGGCCCAGATGGCCGTTCCCGCCTGGATGGCTCTTCAGACCAATGGCACGACCCGCACCGTCGTGAGCACGTTCGTTCAGCCCGGCGACCATCCGGCCCGCATGGCCGAATTCCTGGCCGGTCAACTCGAAGGCACCAATGGCCAACCCGCGGCGGCCAGCAGCGATAAACGCGAAACGCGTTTCCCCGCACGCGCAGGGGCCTTTCAGCGGGCTGACGAGGTGGAGGGTCACCGCCATTGGCTGCGCATGGTGCGCAATGTCCTGGCTGGAATCAAGTCCGGGAAGCTCTCCAAGGTGGTGCTGGCGCGGGCGGTGGATCTCTTCCGCAGCGCACCGGTTTCGCCCTATACGATCCTGAAAGCCCTGCGGGCGGCCTATCCTGATTGTTTCTCATTTTTGGTCGATCCGGGCGGGGGTCAGCATTTCATGGGCGCCACACCCGAGCGGCTGGCCAATCTGCGGGATGGCCTGATGCGGTTTGGCGCATTGGCCGGTTCGGCGCCCCGGGGCGAACGCTCGGAAGCAGACGATGCGCTGGGCCAACATCTGCTCGATGACCCCAAGGAACGGCACGAGCACGCCATCGTCGTGGATGCGATCCTGGAGGCGATCAGGCCCTTCGGAGGCGAACCGGAATTGCCCGATGCACCCCGTTTGGTCAAGCTCTCCAATGTTCAGCACCTCTATACTCCGATCTCCTTGAGGCCTCAGGAGCCCGCCTCCCTGCTGTCCTTGCTGGCCCGGTTGCACCCCACGCCCGCCGTGGGAGGCTTTCCTCAAGAGACCGCGCTGGATTTGATCCGCGACCAGGAGGATTTCGACCGTGGCTGGTACGCCGGGCCGATCGGTTGGGTCAACGCCCGAGGCGACGGTGAATTTGCGGTGGCACTGCGGTCCGGGGCCTTCCGCGATGGACGGGTGCGGCTCTTCACCGGGGCGGGAATCGTCGCCGATTCGGATCCCGAAACGGAATATTTCGAAACCCAGCTCAAGCTCCAGCCATTGCTATCCGCGCTGGCCCATGGCTGACCGTAACCGGCCGGCCGGCGGTTCTCCGAATGCGAACCGCAACACCCTGTGGGCCGAAGTATTCGTCGCTGAATTGCACCGCGCGGGCGTGGCCATGGTCTGTATTTCGCCCGGATCGCGTTCCGCACCCCTCACGATGGCATTGGCTCGGCATGGCGGGTTCCAGCTTTACAACCATGTCGACGAACGCAGCGGAGCTTATTTCGCTTTAGGATACGCCAAGGCTTCGGGCCTGGCGGCGGCGATGGTCTGCACATCAGGGACGGCCGCAGCCAATTTTTACCCGGCCGTGATCGAGGCCCACTACGGACAAGTGCCCCTGGTCGTCATCACCGCGGATCGCCCGCCCGAATTGCGCGACGTGGGCGCCGGCCAGACCATCGATCAATTGAAACTGTACGGAACAGCGGTCAAATGGTTCCACGAGGTCGGCACGCCCGAGATGACCGAAGCCGCCCTGCGCCACCTGCGCACATTGGCCGGGCGGGCCGTCTTTGAAGCACTGCGCCCTCCTGCCGGGCCGGTACATCTCAACTTTCCCTTCCGCAAGCCCCTGGAGCCCATTCCGGTGCCGGGCGATGTGCCCGAGGAACTGATGAGCCGGCATGCCCCTGCTTCCCCTAGCGGAGACAGCGTGCCTTTCGGCAGGGGATATGCGCCATGGGCGGTGCCCGCGCCCGAGGCCGTGATGCGCGTGGCAGCCAATGTGCACGCCGCGGCCCGGGGGTTGATCGTATGTGGGCCGATTTCGCCGCTTCC
>JACZRV010000099.1 GCA_022574555.1 SAR324 cluster bacterium | reverse complement strand
AGCTTGTAAAGCGCATGATCGTGATCGAGGATTTGTTCCAGGTGCGATTGGTACAGCTCCAGCTCGGAGGAAGGCTTTTTCGGGCGCATAAATCACCAGCAATTTGAAGATTCATCCATGATCCTGGTGATTTATACCATACAAAAATGGAAAAAGGACCCCCTGAATCAACAACTTACGTGGTTTTTCAGGGACGACTAACTATTGATTTTCCGAACAGAGCCTAGTCCCGGCTCGGAATCGGCGTTTGAAATTTCGACTGCCATCCGGGCAGATTCCGTCCATTTCCGGTATTATCAAGGTGACGGATACGGCATGTGAACGTTACACAGATACTGAGGCGTTCGTTTTTGCCCGCTGCGACCTATATCGAAAGGTAGCTGTATCAATGGACAATCCTTTCTGGCGCGTCTACTGCGCACAGGGTCGGAATCGTTAGATCGATGGGTTCGCACCGGACCCGTCATTTGGTGCATTGTACGCCCGCCCCTCGGAATTGTTTTTGCGATACGAATAATCTTTATTAAATTATGATTTCTAGTCAAATGTTTAGCGAATTGACAATCTATGTATTAATTGAAGTGTCTTTTGGAACCACGCCACGTTCTGATTCGCACGTGATAAGTTGGGGATGCGCGATGGCATAAAGCACCGTTTTCGCGGATATTGCAGATGTAAAAATTCAATAATCCTATTATAAACCAATTAAAGTTTTATAAGTAAGCTCTCTGACTGAATTAGTAATTGCGGTATTACAAGCGAGACACCTTTAACGCCAATACAAATTCATTTCGACACAAACTTGAATAGTCCTTCAATTTATGGTTATCGTCCGGCAAGGATAATTCAATGAGGGCAGCGCGCATATCGCCACGATGCCCCACTGGGATAACGTCGTCTTGTCGCAGGCTCAGCGCACTATCTGAAGTGAAAGATTGGTGGCCGATAGCGAGAATCTTCGCTACCCCTGGCCTTGTGCCGAAATAATCGACCGTATCGCCTACGGCCCGACGGCCTAAATCCTCCGCACCAATCGACAGGGCTCGCTGTAAATATTGGCAGAAGCGAATCGAGAATTTCAACAAGGAGTTCTTAATTTCAACTAATAAACATCAAGAAACGCCCACATTCCTCCCATATTTCTCGGATATCATCAAGTACAAGAGTAGAAATTGCAGTGATAAACGTTATTACAAATAATCATTCTGAGCAACTAATCATTTTGATGGGTTGTGTTGGATGTATTCTAGGAATCATCGTTAGGTGAACCTAAGCGGTAGATGCATCGCCGTGGTAATACACTGAACTGTACCGAAACGTTTATCCGCGGAAATGTTAATTAAATACGGCGCTATTTGGCCGGTAATATATTTTCGTGCTTGCGTTCGATGGGATTAATGTTCTAAATTCGGGTAGTCACTCGAACACCGGGCGTAGCAAATTTGATGTAGAGTCACCGCTCAGTGTTTGCTTGACAATATATTAACCTCTAACGAGCTAGACATCAATCGTGAATAGATCAACAAAGTCAGCAGAGATAATTGAGCGTATCGAATACATTCGGAATTACTTGAGGCTGAATAAGAGCCGATTTTCGACAGAAATCGGCCTAAAGCCACAAACTTACAATAATTTTATAGGATCCCAGGGCAGCAAACCAAGCGTGGAATTGATCCTTGGGACGGTAAACCGGTTTGGAGCCAGTTCCAACTGGATTCTGAACGGCAGGGGCCCAGTATTCCAGGAATGGTCGTCGGAACAGGAACAAAGAATGCGCCCCGCGGGGGACATGGGAACTTGGGCCGGCCAGCTATCGGATCAAAGCTTGGCTGCCCCGGGGTTTGAACAGCAACGGGTCGATATTTTCCAAAAATTAAATTCCCTAGAAGAAAGAACACGGGAAAACGAGCGGAGGCTGGAAGCGATTGAGGGCAGCCGTTTTCCGCTGCTGCGGGAATTCCGCAGCCTCTTGATGCAATTGTTGGATCTTGATCCAACCAAGGCCGAGGAAATGGCGACAGAAATGGTGACAAAACTGAAAAATACGGTCCAGCAGCTACGCGACGGATCATAGACGGAGCCACTTTGAACTCGATGGTACCAATTGCGTACTCCCGCGGCCCGAAACTTGTTAGAGCCGCTTGCGCGTTCAAAATCATCAGTCCTATGCACAGCCGACTGCGTTGAATGAATGACCCCGCCGCAAGCGGCGGGGAATTAGACCCAAAGAGATTCAACGCGCATCTACGATAAGCCTCTTGGAGGTAAGGAAAGCCGAAATTGCATAGGTAAGCCGGGAAATCGCCGGGCATTTCCACCAATTACGAGACTATTCGAACGAGCCCTGAGAATATGGCGATTCGGAGATTCTCAGGAAACCATTTTCCCGGCATATTCGATGGCACTGGACATGTTAGCCGGATTTCCCACACCCTTGCCGGCTATGTCGAACGCCGTCCCGTGATCCACCGAGGTTCGGATGATGGGCAATCCCAAGGTGATATTCACAGCCTCGTCGAAGGCCACCAGTTTCTGGGGAATGTGGCCCTGGTCGTGATACATCGCAACGACGGCATCGTAGTTCCCTTGAAAAGCTTTGAGATATAGTGTGTCGGGCGGCACCGGTCCCTCAGCGTCGATATTCTCTCCCTGCGCCGCGTTAATCGCGGGTATGATTTCCGAAATCTCCTCGTTTCCGAACAAACCGTTCTCGCCGGCATGGGGGTTTAACCCGGCGACACCGATTTTTCGGCGGCCGGCTCCCATTTTTTTGAGATGGTTGTCCATCGCGCGGATCGTATCCAGAATTCGTTGCTTTTTCGCACGATCACAAGCTTCACGAAGGGAACAATGAGTGGAAACGTGGATGATGTTCAGCCGTTTCGAGCTAAGCAACATGTATGTCGGCCGTCGACCACAATAATGTCCAAGAATTTCTGTATGGCCATCAAATATGTGCCCGGCTTGGTGCATCGCCTGCTTGTTCAATGGGCCAGTGACGATACCCGCAATATTACCAGCCAGTGCCAGTTCGATGCCCCTAACTACGGCTAGGAACGCGGCCTCACCAGCCTGAGCGGATAATTTACCCGGTATCGCTGGCTCGGTCATAACCCCCATATCCATTACGTTGATCACGCCGCGCTCCCAGCGGCATTCCCCAATCGCGGCCACAACGTGGATCTCGGTTCCTTCGGCGGCAAAATGCCGCTGAGCCAAGACCGTGGACGCCTCCCCGATCAGGAGCAAGCGGCTGCCACTACGTTGATCCAGCGCCGAAAGCGCCTTGAGCGTGACTTCTATCCCTACCCCTGCAGGGTCGCCCAATGTTATGCCCAATACGGTAGGTGCCGACATAAAATATCTTTTCGCTGGGGACGGCGCTTCAAATCGGCTTTGTCGCGGTTTTCGCGGGATTTGATGCCGGACCGAGCCGGTGTAAATAATGGTTCCGAAGGAAACGATGTCTACGAGTCCGAGTGTGACAATCTCATCACTTATCGAGACCACTCGTAGCCACGACGTCTGGGAGGCGGACAATGCGCTCCCTGGTTCTCGAATTGCCCGTTGGCTGCGAGACCAATAGAAGTCATGCTATCCGCTTAGGCCGACAGAGACAATACCGCCCGGCATAAGGCATCTCTATCGCCAAATCCACCAGCCTTCGTAATGACGGGCAACCCATCGTGTCTCCCTCCCACCACGGTACCTTGGGGAATGCCTGGCGCAACCTCGTGCCGCAATCGGATTCCATAGGCGCCAAGAGCTTGCAGAGCCGCCGCGGCGATGTCGCCTCCGGTCAATACGATTCCGCTCAGCCGCTCTCTCTTAGCCAGGTGCGCGGCGAACTTCCCCAGTAGCCGATTGATTCCAGCGGAGCGTTTCCGGAAGGTCTGGGTGGAGACCGCTGCGACCGAAGTGGAAATGGTAATCAAGAATCCTTTGGCTGGGCTCCGATTCGCCAACGAGTCCTGCAATTCTCCCAGACGGATTTCCCAGTTCGCCTTATCGAACCATCGCGGATCGATGGTGGCGCGAATGATACCCGGCATACCCTCAAGCGCTTCGACTTGGCGACGTGTCACCTCCGATCGCGAACCCGCCAACACCACGACCGGGCCGCGGGTTCGCAGCTGGCGAGGAAGATCTTGCTTTTTGCCGTCGAAAACGCGAAGGGCTAATTCTCGGGCGATACCGGCCGAACCCATCACCATTGACCCGGAGAGGCGCGGGACGAATGCTTCGGCCAAGATGGACAGGTGCATTTGGCTGATGGCGTCACAAATGACGACGCGGATTCCCTGAGTCCTCAACTCATCCAATCGGTACTGGATTGCTCGGGCACCCTGTTCGATTTGGGCCAGGGTGACGTGGCCACAGGAACCCTTCAGGCGATCGCCCACCAGATCGGCCACGTTGCTGGTCAGGTCAGGCGACCAGATGTCCTGTGCCCATTCCGACTCGTGTACGGGGACGCCCCGAACCTTGAGTACACCGCCCTCGACCGTCCGGCCCGTAAGCGGAAATGCAGGCGCCAGGTACACCGTGGATGCGTCCTTTTCAAGGACCACATCCAATTGAGATGGCAGGTTTCCCCTCAGCGTGGAATCCACCTTTATGTAGCGCAGCGGCCAGCCGGCACGCGAGAGAAATTCCCTGGCCTTCCGCAGTCGCACACCCGTTTGTTTCGGCGAGCAATTGCGGCTTTCGGTGTTGATCACGAGTACATCCCATCCCTCGATTCGCCGCGCCGTCAGCCTGTTCATGGAAACCGAAGCCAAGACCTGGGCTCCCATAGCGGCAAATTGGACACCCGTATCGCATGCACCCGTGAAATCATCTGCCAATATCCCGAAGCAATTCACTTCATGATTCTCCGATAAAAGATTGCGTAGCCGGGACCAAACCAAGGGAAGACAATCCGCGCATCGGTCTCCAATACTTGTTATGATTTTAACTTATCGCAGTGGGACGCGTAAGCCTGTTGCAGGATCCCAGCAATGACCGGCTTGCCTTGAACCAATGTATCTCGGGTTGGGTAAAGAAACGGGGGTGCATCGACGATCCCGCCGACGCGTGGTGCGACCGGCCCCTTGTTGGATCGAGTCACGGCCATGCTTTCGTGAAAGGGCTGCCTTTCGGGCCGCCATACCGATCAAGGCCACCACAAATCGTTGGGCGTCCGGTATGCGCGTTTGCGATTTATTGCCCCGCGCGGATATGCGCAAACCTTTCCACACCATGATCGTTTCAAAAATGACCAGCTGATTATTCACAATACAGGCTTGAAATTGAGGATATGACCAACGCCCATGACACGGCGCGCGCGGTGCGGGTTTTCGTACCTGATCTGCGGGTCAGGCTTTCGATAGGACCTGTGCTGCCGGCCGTTTCGGCGTCCACCGCGGCCAGACCTTCTCGATGGCTGTCAACCCATCGACATCCGGTGATATGAACCAGGAGAGGAAATATACCATATTGGTCGTCGATGACGATCCAATCAACATCGACGTAATAGCTGGCGTGCTAAAATCCCGCGGTTACCGTGTGTTGCAGGCCATGAACGGGGAACGGGCGGTGAGCATCGCCGATCGGGCTTTGCCCGATTTGGTCTTATTGGACGTGCAGATGCCGGGAATCGACGGATACGAGGTGTGCCGCCGGTTGAAGGAGCAGGAGAAACTAACTGAAATTCCCGTGCTGTTCCTGTCGGCTCAGACGACGGCGGACGACAAGGTGAGAGGTTTTCAGGCCGGTGGCGTGGACTATATCATCAAGCCATTCGACCATGAGGAACTCCTCGCCCGTGTCGGAACCCACTTGGCATTGAAATCCGCCAGAGAGGCCCTGAAAGTTAAAAACGAGGAAATCGAATCCCTGCTGCATGTCCTCGCTCACGATCTGATGAATCCGATATCCGCGACGTGTGGTTTTATCCGGCTGGCCGAACGCATTCCGGCTTATCACGACCGGAAAAACCGGATGTACTGGGAGATGGTGTCCGGAACCGTTCGCCAGATGGAAGACATCATCGAGCATGTTCGCCAGTTCAGGGCCTTGGACTCGGGCAAAACCCGGGTGGAACTCTCCCCGGTCAAGTTGGACGATGTATTCTCCACAGCGGGTGCCCTATTCAAAAACCGGATGGAGGAAAAGGAAATCCATCTGGATACGAGCATCAATGGCACCGGCGGACTATTTGTCCTGGCCGAACCGGTAAGCCTGACACACAACGTGATCAACAATCTGCTGTCGAATGCGATCAAGTTCTCCCATCGGCGCTCGGTGATCTCGATGCGCGCCAAGAGCGAGGGCTCTCGCGCACATATCTGGATTCAGGACCATGGCATCGGAATTCCAGGGGTCTTATTGGATCGGATCTTTCGCCCCGATAAACCGACTACGCGGCCCGGCACCGAAAACGAATGCGGAACGGGATTCGGCATGCCATTGGTGAAGAAGTACGTGGATTACTTTGGTGGAACGATCCGGATCGAAAGCAACGACATCGACGATTCGGCTGACGACCACGGGACCACGGTGCACATCTACCTGAAAATATTCCAGCCCGGCGACGAGGAGATCCGAACCTGATTCACCGCGGCCTTCTTATCAGAGATGGCCGGCAGTCCTCAATCCGGGTTCGCCATTTCCTGCTCCCGCGACGGACACAGCCCGAATACGGTACTGGGGTGGTCGAACCGGATAGTTACCGGCGCGCGGTGATAATCGCGCCGGTATCGCCCACGGCCCGCGAATTATCACTGGCGTGGCAACGAGCAAGAATTACTGAAGATCGAAAACGCTAATCCCGTCTTGCCCCGGCCCGGGTGCAAGTGCCCGGGGCCGGGGCTAATTTTGGGGGGCGTGGGGAAGTACGACTGCGGCAGCTAGCAAGGCGGCACGGGAGGGTTGTCAATGCTGCAAGCGGGTCCCAACGTGAGTGGCACCTCATCTCCGGGGTTGACTTCGCCGTTTAGGAACGTCGTGGAAAACCCATACCAGATTATCGGGTCATCCGTGTCCCCTAAATCCGCCAGGGTATCGATATCAACGCGCGTGCCCAATCCCACCAACTGCCAGTTCCCCGCTTCGTCGGGAGGAATACGGAAGCTGACGACATCGCCTGACGGCAGGTCGAAAACTTCCAGATATTTCGCGGATTGAAATGCATCGTCCTCCAGCAGTTCCTGCTCCTCGGCGTCGATCTCGCTGGCATCCTCGATGGGAGTATCCCGATAAGTGATCACCAGCGCGCCCACCACCATCGATATGATGGGCTCGCTATTGTCAGGCGAGGATAATCCCTTCGCGCCCGCGGAACCGCTTCCAGGCAGGATCACGTGGGCGATAATGCCCTCGGGGGCCGGGTTGTCGTTCAACTCCCCGCAGCCCGCCACTGTAAACGCGATCATGCCGGCGAGCAATGCCAGTGCACCAACGTGCACCGCATTTCCGATGCTCTTTTTCGTACTCATTGTCGTACTCTTTTTCGTACTCATTGTCGTACTCATTGTGGCCATCCTAGAACGCGCCGTCGATATTAAGGCCATAAATCTGCCTCACGTACGGCGCCTTATTCGACAGGTTGAACAAATAGCGGTAACCCAAATGGGCCCGCCAGCCGGCCCCGAATTCCCAACCGGGCCCAAGTGAGAAGCGGAGCAAATTATCCACCCGTGTATCCCCTAGCGGCGTATCCGTAGTGAGCGGTTCGTCGTTGGGGAAATTGCGATAGGTCCACCCGAAACCAATATCCACGCGCAAACCGGAGCGCGCGCGAAGTTCCCAATCGAAATCGAGTCCAATGAACTGGTGTTCGGTTTCTTCCAAGCCCTCATCTCCGGTGCCGTATGCAATCAAGCTCCTGAAGACGTCATTGTCCTTTTTATCAGTGCTCTTGTGGGCCCATTTAAGAGCAAACAGCGTCGTGTCCGTCTGGGATTCTTTGGCGAAATCCTTGGCGGTGATATCGAGCTTGAAGACGTTGCGGAGATCGTCGTCGGCGTCTTCGGAAAAACTCTCGTAACCGGGTGAAATGGTGTTCAGCACGGCGTAATCGAATGTCCCCAATTGGATATCGGTGAATGCGTAGCGGACAATAAACCCGCTGGCTTTGCCTTCGCCCGAGCGATATCCGACCCCCACGAAATTTACTTGGGTGTTGAAACGTTCATTTACCGCCTTGGTATAAGTTTGTTGTTGCGTGCCCAAATAGGCGTCCAGCGAACCAAAACGAAGGGAAATTATTGCCTTTAAGTTCGTCCGGGTATCTTCCTGCTCGTCATCGGGAACCACCCCTTCGATTTTTACCCCCTCCAGATCGATCGGAGAACTCAAGTCGTTGGAGGGATTGGTATCTATATCAAAGCCCACGCCAAAACTGAGCGTCCACGTCAATCGAGTTGGCGCGGCGCGGGCACTTGGCTTCAATACCAGGAATGTCTTGGCCCTCGTGTTTCCCTTTTCATCGGTGGCGGTGACCCGGATCGTGGTGCGGTCATCCTCAAAGAAGAACTCCTTCGAAATGAGTACGGTGTCGCCCGGCACAAAATCCTGAGGTTCACCGTCAATGGTGACCTCTGTAATGGTGTCCGAATCCACGATTACGAAATCCACCGACAGGCGATCTACGGTGATTGGAGTCTCCTGGGCCAGGTCGGAAGTAAGGATTTGTGGTGCATCGTTGGCGCCCTCCTCATCCGCTTGCGAATATACAGCCGGCGCGGCCCCTACCAGGAAAACAGCCAGCAAAAGACCCCGCAATATTTTGAATTTCAAGACCCCACCTTTTAATCTAATCGGCTATTGCGTTTTATTGGGGGGTCCCCTGCGTTGGTGGCGCGGAGGACCCTGCCCGTAATCAGCTATTGCTGAAAATCAATTCTCACGTCGCCGCGGAACAGGTTTTCCTTGGCTTCTTCCAAATCAATATCGTCAATATCGGGCGTTTCCACGCCTATATCGCCCTCGTCGTCTTCCTCGACATCGAAGTCCGGTTCATCTTCCTTGCCTTGTTCCAACTGCTCCTCGGAAACGATTCCGGCATTGATCAGACCTTCTTCACCAGGCAGATCGGCCGCACCTGGGGCATTGGGGGGCGGGGAATCCAAGTTGTCGCCGGACAAGGCTTCCAAAACCGCGGGCGGCACCGGTGCGGGAGGTGTGGCCGGATTGGCGCCGACAACCACCGAAACCAGGTTCTCACCCACTAATTGAGGTGGCCCCACGAGGCCTTGGAACGCCACCGAATTTTCCGTCACAACGAGCATGGCGTTGCCTTGTGAGGTAATCGTCGCGATATACTCGGTACCCTTGATTCCGATAGTCGCTGTCGCGGTCTTGACGTTGAATTCCTCGCCGCCGACCAAATCCGTGACCGCGGCTCGGAAACGGCCAAACAGTGCCCGGAGGAATCCGCTTTCTCCCTTTTGCTCCCAGGGTTTCACCTGAAACACGGCGTTGCTCCCTAGCGCGAGGGTTGCTTTTTCGCGGGAATTGAGAATTACGCGCGATTTTGCCCGCAGTCTGAGCAAATCCTGCTCGAACACCTCGATCGATTCGCCGGCGGTATCGAAGTTCAGGGTTTCCCCTTCACGGAGGATCGTCATCGCCCCCTCTTCCAATATCGCATCGCCATATTTTTCCGCAGCGAAGAGGATAGTCCCCCACAGCAGCAACGGAATCGTGATGAGAACGGCTGATTTCATGACCTATGCTCCTTGTCGCCTCGAGTCAACATCATCGTTTGAGGAGTCGCGAAAAACTCCCCGCGAAATCACATGCCCTCGGGTGGGCTCAGTAAAGGGTATTACGGACCTAACCCTTCCGCGGGCGGGTCTCTATTATGCTCCGTCAGGGCAGATTCCCATTGAACGGAATCGATTATAAATCATACAAACCTCATTGTCCAGCCATTTTTTGTCCGTCGGAATTGCTGAATCTGATGACGCCCGCACGATACGGGATCACTAGCGGTCCGTTATCGTGTAGCCGAGCTTGCGTCGTTCCCTTGGGTAGCACGATTTATGTCGATCCGCCTCCACATACTCTACATATAATTATCAACGGAATCACCGACGATCAATCCCATTGGTCGAAGTGTAAGACCTCTTCCAGGGGCCTGCGGCGAGCGGGCTTAAAATTCGTACCGAGAGTATAGGCTGTGGGGATCAATAATCCCTGGCTGACGTCGTCGTAGGGTATCCCCAATATATTCGCTGCCTCCTTCTCGTAAACCAGGTGCAGGGTCGTCCATGAAGTGCCCAGCCCCCGGCACCTCGCGGCCAGCATGAAGCTCCAGGCTGCGGGCAGTATGGAGCCCCACATGGATACAGAGGGAATGAAGCCGCTTTCCGCGGGACGGCCTTCGAGGCAGGGAATCACGAGCACTGGAACTTCGTGAAGGTGATCGGCGAGGTATTGCGCGGAATCCATCACGCGTTTTTGTTGGGGGGCGCGTTGCGGATCGTCCTGAAAGAGATTCCCCGCGGCGATGGGCATCTCCCGGTAGGTGCCGAATGCGCGCCGATAAAGTTCCGCCAATTGCGCGCGCTTGCCGGCATCGGTGACCACCACGAAATGCCATCGCTGCGCATTGCCTCCCGTTGGTGCCTGCAGAGCGATTTCCAGGCATTCCTCGATGATCTCCGGCTCCACGGGGCGCGTCAGGTCGAGCCGCTTTCTTACGGCCCGCGTCGTCGTCAACATCTCGTCTACCGTGAGTTTCAAATTCGCCATGGTTTAATTCCCTATATTTCAGTGGAGAACGCAACGGGGTGCATTTCCCACATCGATGGACAAACCGGTTTTAACTTCTTGCCGGCACCACATTTCCCGGGCGATGCGTTGGCTCGCCAGGAATGCCGGTATCGCCGCAATAGCGGTAAAGATCAATGCCTTGGTTTGGGAAGCGATATTCGGTGGGCCGCCAAGAAAAGGCCGCTCCCCTAATTCTCCCCATCCCGCAAGTACGGAATGAACCCCTGAAAGGGCTCGCCGCTTTCGATTCGCCGCCGCAGGGACTGTGCCTGCTCCGGCCACCAGTTCATTCCCAACCGCTGGATCAAAGGTTCGGCTCGATCCAACTCCGCTTTGGCCGATTCCAATTCGCCTCGCTTGTGGAGAATGTTCGCATAGCGTATGCGGTCGATGACCAAGTTGGGAAGTTCGTGTTAGCCCGACCAGTGCGGAAGTTGGGTTAGCCGGATCAAGGCGGAGGCGGTGGGGATCGTGGAAAGCTACGGGGAGAGCGTCAATCAATTTGCCGGCGACGAGGTGCTGGCCCTGTTCGGTATTCCCATCGCCCACGAGGACGACCCAGTGCGTGCCGTGCGGGCGGCCCAGGAAATTCACGCCTTAAGCCTGTGTTCGATCATTAAGGCGATGTCTTGAACAGAGGCTGTCCAGCCAGATATAATACCCGTGGGCCGGGAATCCGCCGTTACTCGGGAAGACGCCGCTCGTATTGCGGATCGCCGGCACCGCGGGCCTTGCGACGTACTGACCCCCAGCGGACCGGCATGGGCTGAGCGTCGCAGGCACAGAGCATCGCCGTGGCCGGCGGCTTCAATGGATGGGATGGGTGGCGTCACCCCATGCGGCGGCTCGGCGGTTCCGGCGGTTGGGAGTTGTTCATCCCGTCCCTGGCGCGGGCAACCCTGCTCCGCCGAGATCACGCTTCCCCCTATGACCACCCTGTGGTTTCAGACGCCTGATTCCTGTAAAGAACAACACTGAACTACCCACAGGAGCGGTATCCGTCTCGCTGGCGGTGGCTATCAACTAGACGCGCGCTACATCGATACCGTCGCTGTGAGGTTACGGGTAAGGTCCATGGTTGAAGCCGACGAAATCGTTGTCCTCGGCGGCGGGCCGGCGGGGTGTCTCGCCGGCGCCTGCCTCAGCCGCGCGGGCTACCGAGTCTCCCTGGTGTCCGACTTCAAGGTGCGTCCGGCCCACGAAGGCTTGAGTGGGCGTACCATCGAGGCCCTCCAGCTGGCCGGGTTTCGCCGATCCCTGGATCGTGTGGGGCCCCCCGTCCCTCGGACACTGCACTGGAACGGCGAAACGGCGCAGGCGAACGAGGAGTCCCTCATCGAACGGGGGCCGTTCGATGAGGGACTTCGCGCCGACGCCCTCGCCGCGGGGGTTCGAGTGATTCATGGCCGAGCACTGGAGGCGCGCCACATATCGCGCGGATGGTCCGTGCGGATCGCGTGCATAGATGGAACGCGCACCGAATTGAACGGTGGCTTTCTCGTGGAAGCTCGCGGACGGACCGCTCCCACGGGCCGCCGTCGCGGCCGGCGCGGGCCGCCGGCCACGGCCCTGCTGAGTACGTGGGAATTGCCCACGCACACGCGCTCATTCACCTCGGTCGCCGCGTTTTCCAAGGGTTGGGCCTGGTGGGCTTCCGGTGGCTGCGGGCGGTCCTATTTGCAACTGGTTGTTTCGGGCGAACGGGGGACAATCCCGGGCAAGGCCGCTCTGGAAGGATTCTACGACGAGCTTCTGAACCAGGTCGCCGAGGCACCGGGCTGGTTGGCGGGGGCGCGGCGAGTGGGGCGGATCGCCGGCAGAAGCGCCGGGACAATAATCCATGGCGAGCTGATCGGCGATCGCTGGTTGCGGCTGGGCGATGCCGCCGTGGCCGGCGATCCCTTATCCGGGCACGGTATCTACTACGCGGCCTCCGCCGCCCTGGCCCTGCCGGCCATCGTCAATACGTTGCTGAAACGGTGCCGGCAACGGGAGTTGGCCTTCGCCTTCTACACCGAGCGGATGGAAAAGGTGTTCCTCCATCATGGACTGGCCGGGCGGGACCATTACCGGAACGAGAACCGCTGGCCGGACGAGTCCTTCTGGCGAGTCCGGCGGGTCTGGCCCGAGGAAAATCCGGGTCGTGCCGTGGCCCCTGGAGCGGCAGTGATCGAGCCTCGTCCGGTGATCGACGGGGATTACGTCGAGTCGCGGGAAGTCGTAATCACCCACGACCATCCCCGCGGCGTGTGGCGCATCGATCAGGTGCCCTTGGTTCCCCTCCTGCGCTATTTGATCAGCGAAAGGCCACGTAAATCTGAGCTTCTCGCCAAGGCGGTGCGCTTCTCCGGGCGGGAGCCGGGACAGGTGGAGAACGCCGTAGGCTGGCTTCGCCATTGGGGGCTCCTCTGAACCATTGCGCCTGGGGCTGCTTACGGGCTCAAAAGCCCCGAAACGTGGCAATTCATCCCGCAATGACAGGGAGTCTCCCAAGACCGCGGTGTTGAAATAAAGCGAAAAATTTGTTGCAAATTTCGGCGATATGTGCATTGCTGCCAACCTTTGCTCCTGGCAAAGGTAAGCTACTGTAACTTCTCAGCCGGGAGCAGCAATCATCGCAGTTTCGTAACGCCGGAGGAAAAGGCCATGAGGTGGGGAGCACGAATCGGATGGATGGTGGCGATGATCGGCGTCGTGGCGTGGGCCGAGGCCCGTCCCGCGTTGGCGGTATCGAACGCCGAAGAGAGCCAAGGCGATCATCGACAAGCGCTGCGCGCCGTGTCATGAAGCCCGTCCTGGTGGCGGATGGAATCACATCAGCGATCAGCGCAAGACCCCCGAAGGCTGGGACATGAACATCATTCGCATGTACCTGTGGCACGGGGTTCAGATTCCAGCCCGCGAGCGGCACGTGATGGTCAAGTACCTCTCGGATACGCAGGGCTTGGCTCCGGCGGAAACAGCGCCGTATCGTTACATCCTCGAGCGCCGGCCGAACGTGGTGGAGGACATTCCTGACGAGACCATCGGCGTGATGTGTGCTCGCTGTCACAGCTACGCCCGCGTTGCGTTGCAGTACCGCGACGCCGACTCGTGGCTGAAACTCTCCCACATGCACGCCGGTCAAATTCCCACGATAGAATATCACGCACTGGCGCGGGATCGTGACTGGTGGGTGATCGCCTCCAAGGAGGTTCCCGGGATTCTCGGCAAGATGCTGCCGATGAAGACTTCCGCATGGACGGCATGGTCTTCACGATCCAAGGCGAATATGCAAGGGGCTTGGGCCGTCGTCGGCCGCCGGCCGGGACGAGGCGCCTATACCGGAACCGCGACCATCACCCGTACCTCCGAAGACGAGTATGCCATTTCCTATGATCTGCAGTACGACAACGGCGCTCCCCTGGGTGGCGTGGGCACCTCCATCGTCTACACCGGCTACGAATGGCGGGGCGCGGTGAAGCTGGGCGACGATTTCGTCAACGAGGTTTATGCCGTCAGCGAGGATGGCAACACGATTTCCGGGCGCTGGTTTCTGGAAAATGCCGATGAATCAGGCGGAGATGTCACGATGGTGCGGGAAGGCGCCACCAGCCATCAAATTCTGGCCGTGAGCCCGGCCTACCTGAGGGCTGGTGAGGAGGCCGAGATCACCATTTTCGGCACGGGGCTCAATGGACCGGTCAAACTTGGTCCCGACGTAACGGTCCAGGAGATAAGCAGCGATTCCAACCGCGTCGTCGTACGGGCCAAGGCCGGTGACCATGCCAAGTCGGCGCGACCTCAGGTCAGCGTCGGCGACACCAGCACCACGGGTCTGTTCACCGTCTACCGGACGGTGGATTCGGTGAAAGTCGAGCCCGGGTTTGCCATCTCACGGGTGGGTGGCGGCACGACGCCCGCCGTCAACGCCCAATTCGAAGCGGTGGCCTTTGCCAACGGCGCCGACGGAGAAGCGGGCACCGCCGACGACATCCGCATCGGCGTGATGCCCGCGGAATGGTCGGTGGCCAACCTCACCGATGTGGCCAAGGCCATGGACGACGTGAATCATTCGGGCCAGATGCTTTCCAACGGGCTGTTCGTTCCGGCCGTGGCCGGACCCAATCCGCAACGAAAATTTCAAACCAACAACGCCGGGGAACTGGCGGTCACCGCCACGGTGAACGATGGCGGCCGGCAAGTGAAGGGCCAGGGCACACTCGTGGCCACGGTTCAGCGCTGGAACGATCCTCCCATCCGCTAACGGCTGGCGGCGATTTCGGAAACCACATGATCGATTGGCGAAAATGAGCGGACTACATCTGATCGAACACAATCTGCACGAAGTCAGCGTGGGGGATCGGCGCATTCTGTTCCACATCCCCACCAGCAGCCTTTTCGAGCTGGACCAGGTGGGTAGCGAGATGCTCACCCTGTTCCGCGCGAAGGCGACCGTGGAGGCAGAGGACGTGCGGCGGCATTTCGACGGCCGATTCCCACCGGGTCAGGTGGTGGAAACCATCAAGGAGTTCCTGGATCTGGATATCCTCAACGACGGCCGGCCCATGCGCATGGAGCGTGCCCCCGTCGAGGTGAATTCCTTTCCCCTGAGCACCGTGGTGCTCAACATCAACACCGGCTGTAATCTGAGCTGCACCTACTGCTACAAGGAAGACCTGGTCCCGGCCTCCCAGGGTGAGCGGATGGAATTCGAGACCGCGGTCGACTCCATCGAACTGCTCCTGCGGGAAGGGGCGTCGCGGGATCGGATCAACGTGGTCTTCTTTGGGGGCGAGCCGTTGAGCAACATGCCCCTCATCAAGCGGGTGGTCAACTACGCGCAAGGACGCTGCATCGAGCTCGGCAAGAAGGTCGACTTTACGTTGACCACCAACGCCACCCTGCTCACCGAAGCACTGGTCGACTACTTCAACGCCCATCGCTTTGGCCTGACCATCAGCATGGACGGCCCCAAGGCCCTACACGACCTGCGCCGCAAGACCGTGGGCGGCAAAGGCAGTTACGACGTGGTGGCCCGCAACGTGCGCATGCTGCTGGCCCGTTATCGTTCCCGGCCGGTGGGGGCGCGGGTGACCCTGACCAAGGGTGTGACCGACGTCGTGCTGATCCACGATCAC
>JACZRV010000213.1 GCA_022574555.1 SAR324 cluster bacterium | reverse complement strand
GCAAATGCCGTTGCAACCTTGATCGGATAAACGGCGCTCTTTTCATCCGGCCGGACACATAAGGGCCGGTTCGCTCCGGCTCAAATCGGGCCGGCAAGGTGCCGGGAAATTATTGATATTTCTCCGCAATAAAGATGAACGACCTCGCCGCTTGCGGCGAGGTATCAAACAACCGGCTTCTCTATCGCCGCAAGCGGCGGGGAATTGACCGGTACAAAAAGATTAAAATTGCCCATCCGGAATCGAATTCCCTGGATTCCTTCCAGGAGGACGCCATGTTAATTTCCGCCCAACCGCTCACCCCGGCCGCTTTCGAACCGTTCGGGCAGGTGTTTACGGCTCCGGAAAAACCCGGGTTGAGAGACGACATCGTGATGTTGAGCAACTTACGTCAAGCGGCGCATCCTTCCATAATCGTCGCCCGCGTCGAGCCCTCATCGCTTCCTCTGACCGCCACGGTAATGGAGCGGCACCGATTCTCCTCACAGTCCTTCGTCCCGATGAACGTTTCCCGCTACGTCGTGATCGTGGCTCCCGGGATGGGCGATGGGAGTCCGGATATATCCAAGGTGAGGGCCTTTATCGCCGAATCGGGGCAAGGAATCAGCTATAACCCCAATACGTGGCACCACGGGGTCACTGTGTTGGACCAACCGGCGGATTTCGCTGTTTTCATGTGGAATGACGGCACCGCCGACGATACCGAATTCCTGAAACTGAAAGAATCGTTCGAAGTGCGTGAGCCGGCCTAAGGCCCCGAACAGGGGTCGGCGGGGGTGGAGGCGCGGGCCGGTTTATCCTCCCATTTCCTTCCTTAATTGGTCGGAGGCCTTGCGGTCAAGGGTGCCATCCGCGCCGATCACAGCCCCATAATGCTCGCGCGCCACTTCGACGGAGTAGAGTTCGTCAAGCACGTCATTACGTACCTTATCCAGATCGCGATCCAACGGATTTCCGTAGCCCCCACCCCCCGCGCCGATACAAGAAAGGGTACCTCCCGCGGCGACCGGCAAATACTGCACCTTGGAGGGCATGTTGATTTTTCCGCCTCCGGCTGGCGTATAAACCAATTCGGCCGTACGGCCATCGGTTCCCCCCAGGAAACCCCAGGGTTTATATTTATGGCCCTCTCCCTCTACCGCAGCGACCCCGTCGGAAAGAAAGGTGATCTCTTTGACGGTACTCATGCCACCGCGCCACTTGCCATATCCGCCGCCATCCTGACGCAGTTCATAGCGGTTCACACGGAGGGGGACGTGGGATTCGAGGTCCTCGATCGGATTGTTACGGGTGTTGGCATAAAGCGTATCCACCGCGTCCATGCCATCCTTGCCATAGCGTCCGCCGTAACTTCCCTCGAAAATCTCCATATGCACCCATTGCTGACCGGCTTCCACGCCACTGAAGGCAATCACCTTGAGATTGCCGGTGCCAGCGCTGACCTGCTTGTCCACGGCCGGCGCCAGCGCTTTCATGACGGTGTCCGCAAGGGCATTGCCCGGGCAAAAACGGGCGATGGTGGGTGCGGGGAATACCGGGTTGGCAAGGGACCCCTTGGGGGCAATAATCGTGATGGGACGGGTAAGGCCGCTGTTCTGGGGAATGTGCCCATGAACGTCCGAATCCAGCAATATTGAGCGCAGTACCAGCCAGATCGCGACATCCACGGTCCCTTCGAAAGGCATATTGATGGGCCGGTCCGGTACCTGTGGCGCGGTGCCCGTGAGATCCACGGTCAACTCGTCCCCCCGCACTCGAATCGTCACCTTGATGATCAGGTCCCGCTTCGAGGGATCCTCATCATCCAAATAACCGTCGATGTGGCTGGTGGCGCTGTACTCGCCGTCGGGAATTTTTCGGATGGCGGCGCGCATCATCCTTTCGGAATGATTGAACAGCGCCTCGGCGGCTGCATCGATCGTGTTCAGGCCGTATTGGTCGATCAATTCCACGAACCGTTCGGCTCCAATGCGGCTGGCCGCCACCTGGGCTTCCATGTCTCCGACGACCAGGTCCGAAACGCGGATGTTGTCCCGCAAAATCTGCCAAACCGCGTCATTGCGTTGGCCCTCGTCATACACCTTGATGGCCTTGAACTGGAGACCTTCGGCATAGGCGTCGACCGCCTCGACAATTCCGCAGCTTCCGGGGGCCAGCGCGCCGATGTCCAGGTGGTGGGCGGTCGTGACCGAAAATCCGACCAGCTTGTCATGATAAAAAACGGGAACGGTGAAGCTCACGTCAGGGCCGTGACTGGCCCCCCCATAAGCGTCGTTATGCATGATCACGTCCCCCTTGCGGATGGACTCTCCCCGCCTCTCTAATTCGCGCAGAATACCACGGACATAACCCGGAATGGGCCCGGATTGCAGGGGTGTGCTCTGCTTGCTCTCGCAAAGCTGCCGGCACTGGCGGTCAATCAACGCGGCCCCGAAATCCTCGGATTCCCGGATAATGCTGGAATAGGACATCCGCATCAATTTGTATCCCATCTCGATGGCGATGTTCTCCAGGGCGCCTTGAATTACGCTGGCGGTAACCGGATTGATCGTTTCCCTGCCCGCTCTCTTGGCAGTGATGTCCTTGGCGGGATCTGTCATCTAGACCTCCAATCGCTATGGTTTCGCGCTGCCGGTAAATGCCCGGATTTTGGCCTCATCATGCGGATAAGGTCAAACGATAACCCACAAAATCAATTTTATCCACAAGATCAGTCCCTAACGCAGGGCTATCGCAGGTAGTGTAAAGTTTCTTGTGTAAATTCGGATTTGTTTGATCAGCTTGAAGAAGGGTAAATTCTCCCTGACTTTTCCGACAGGGTTTGATCGCCAGTGGAGTTCCATCTTCAGTGAGACGAAGGCCAACAGGCGGTAGCAAGCCGCCTCTCCCGGTACGATTTCCATGGGCTTGGTTCTTCGTTTGCACCCCTTGTTCAGCCTTTCTATCACGTTGGTGGTTCTGAGCGAAATCCACTCATCCTCCGGGAAGTCCATGAAGGTCAGGCATGCCTTTGCGGAGGTTTGCAGGCACTTGACCGCCGATGGAATGTCCCGTTTCCACTTATTCACGAACGCCACCTGAAAGCCGGTATGGCGAGCAGGCTTGCGTTGGGTCTTGGGCGATGCCACGGCGTGCCTCCACCCCGCTGTGCCTAGCGAAAACCTCATATGGCAGGAAATCCTTGACGGTTTGCCCCGCGCGTGGTTTGTGCAAAGGCCGTGAGGAACCTCCTCGATGTTCTTTTTCGGAGGATCATATCCAATAAATGATCGCCCGCCCCAAGGGGCGGGGTATTAACTGCCAAAAAGCCCATTCTGCCTGGATATGATTTCCATTTCCAAATGGGCAGGTAAAGAAAAACACGCCGCAAGCGGCGGGGAATTAGACCCGTAGAGATTAAAATTGCAACAAATAGAGCTGAGGGTGGCGTCACTGAATTAGTCGGCGAGTCAGCCCCTGGCAGGCCGTGAACAGATTCCGGGAT